>CAMDWJ010000008.1 GCA_945877815.1 Caenispirillum bisanense | reverse complement strand
GAGCAGGGCATTCTCGATGGCCCCGGCGGCCATGGCCACGGCGCCTGCGAACGACATGCGTTTGGCTGCGAACAGATCGGCAAAGATCTTTTCGTGCTCAAAAATGGATTTGCCGACGATCCGTTCGGCAAATTTATTGATCGTGAGTGAGACGCCGGGAGGACCGAAGGATTCGTCGTATTCCGACCAGCCAACGATCCCGTCGCTGGTCGTGAGCTTCACAAAATAATACCCACGCCAGCCGGCGTCGCACGAGAGTGTTTCGATCTTCGAAACAAGGGAGGTCTTTGTCATTGTGTTCCCTGTGTATTTATCAACTTTTAAGTGTATTTCCGGAGTGGCGGCCCTACGAGATTGACCATTTGGAGTACGAAGGTGGTATAATAACCATGTCCAAAAGGCGGTTTCAGAAGGAGACAAACTTTGGGGACCAATGATTATCAAACGCTGGCCGTTTATGCGCCAGCGGCATCTGGGGTTATCCATCAAACGACACGGGATCGAAGCGAGATCGATCCGGAGCGCCAAGGCACCGACAAATGGGTCTTCAAGCCAACTGAGATTCCGAAGTTTCAGGCCGTCCATAAGGTGGACGGTGGCGCGGAGTCCGGCTTGGAGTCGAAGTCGGAAAGATCGCCGGTACCCGATCCGGCCAGTCTTGTGCAGGCGCAGGAGCTTGCCCGTAAAACCGATAAATCTGAGCCTACAGCGGTCGAAAAGCGCTCGGCCGTGGCCTCACCATCGGAAATGGTGGGCGTGGCAGAAGACCTCGTACGGCTTGACCAAAATGGTGACGGCCGCATCGACCAGCTCGAATTGCGCCATTCCTTGAGGGCCGAGGCCGGGGATACGACTTACGCGGCGTTATCAAATTATCGCAAGGCGATGGGTTTCGGCACGGCGGTCGAGGAAAAAGAAAAGCCGGCAGAAGAGCCGAAAAAGCTGTTCGCCGAGGAAACTAACGAGGCCGTTGAGGGCGGCACAGGCGATTCGTCGGACACTACATCAAAATCCGAAAATAACGTTGAAATAGTGGTCTGACGACTGCGCATAACTACTTGAAACTACTAAGAAACAAAGCCCTAACAACCAAAGTTGTATTGCTTGACACCCTACGGGGGGTGGATTACACAGCGCTCGCAAGCGGATCGTTTAAGGGGGCGTAGCTCAGTTGGTTAGAGCGCCGGCCTGTCACGCCGGAGGCCGCGGGTTCGAGTCCCGTCGCTCCCGCCACCTTGGCCGATGGCTTTTCGCCGCCCATATCTTCGGGCAGTGATTTAGGAGCTACCAGAAAGAAGCCATGGAAAGCCTGCTCCTGGAATACCTACCGATCCT
Source organism: Caenispirillum bisanense (assembly GCA_945877815.1). Taxonomy (GTDB): domain Bacteria; phylum Pseudomonadota; class Alphaproteobacteria; order Rhodospirillales; family UBA2165; genus CANIGJ01. Next base: position 116,493 of record CAMDWJ010000008.1, on the reverse strand, counting down.
AATCTTCATAGCCATTGCGCTTGGCTTGTCGCTGGTGATGGCGATCGGATCGATGCTGGTGGCGCGTCAGCGTCCCGATGCCGAAAAATTATCGGCTTACGAATGCGGTTTTGAGGCATTCGAGGACGCGCGGATCAAATTCGACGTTCGTTTTTATCTGGTTGCCATTCTTTTCATCATTTTCGACCTTGAGGTCGCGTTTTTGTTCCCCTGGGCCGTGTCGCTCGGCCAGATAGGCATTTTCGGCTTTTGGTCGATGATGCTGTTCCTCGGCGTTCTGACCATCGGCTTCATCTATGAATGGCGGAAAGGGGCGTTGGAATGGGACTAGAACACCCGCTCATCGGCCTGCCGGGGGCGCCGGCTGGTCCAGATCAGGATGCGATCTTGAAAAGCGTCACCGATACGCTTGCCAACAAAGGTTTCGTCGTCGCGCAGCTCGACAAGTTGGTCAATTGGGCCCGTACCGGCTCGATGTTCCCGATGACCTTTGGGCTCGCCTGCTGTGCCGTCGAAATGATGCACGCTTATGTCAGCCGTTATGACCTCGATCGATTTGGTGTGGTGCCGCGACCGAGCCCGCGTCAATCGGACGTCATCATCGTTGCGGGCACCCTGACCAACAAAATGGCGCCGGCCTTTCGCAAGGTCTACGACCAAATGGCCGAGCCGCGTTACGTGATCTCGATGGGATCGTGTGCCAACGGCGGCGGTTACTATCATTATTCCTATTCAGTTGTTCGGGGATGCGACCGCGTCGTCCCGGTCGACATATATGTTCCAGGATGCCCGCCGACGGCGGAAGCGCTCGTCTATGGCATCTTGCAATTGCAACGAAAAATCCGGAGGACCGGCACGCTCTGGCGCTAAGCGGCGGGGGTGGGTGTCCATTGGGGTAGTATGGCGGACGTCGATTCGATTGGAGACCTGCTCGAGTACGTAACCGATAGAATCGGTCCGGCACTCGTCGATGCCAAGGTGAAGAATGGCGAATTGACGTTGAGGGTCGAACGCGACCGGATCGTCAAGGTGTTGGCGCTGCTGCGCGACGATCCGAATTGCCATTTCAAGCAGTTGATGGACATTGCCGGTGTCGATTTTCCCGAGCGCGAACGGCGCTTCGATGTTGTCTACAATCTGCTCAGCTTGACCGGAAATATGCGTGTTCGCGTCGTCGTCGAAACGGACGAAGAGACGCCGGTTCCGTCGGTTGCCGAACTCTACAGCGCCGCATCATGGTTCGAACGCGAGGCATGGGATCTGTTCGGCATCTTCTTCTCGAACCATCCCGACCTGCGCCGCATCCTCACCGACTACGGTTTCGAGGGGCATCCGTTGCGTAAGGATTTCCCGCTGACCGGCTATGTCGAAGTCCGTTACGACGACGAGCAAAAACGCGTCGTGTACGAGCCGGTGAAACTCACCCAGGAATTCCGGACCTTCGATTTCCTCTCGCCATGGGAAGGAATCACACGCCAACTTCCGGGTGACGAGAAGGCAACACAGGACGTGCCGCCGGCGGCACCCGGTCCGGCTAAGGTAGCAGGCTCGTGACCGAAACCCAGATCAAGAACTTCACCCTCAATTTCGGCCCGCAGCATCCCGCCGCGCATGGCGTTTTGCGTCTGGTGCTCGAACTGGACGGCGAGATCATCGATCGCGCCGATCCGCATATCGGCCTGCTGCATCGCGGCACCGAAAAGCTAATTGAATATAAGAGCTATCTTCAGGCGGTTCCCTATTTCGACCGCCTCGATTACGTGGCGCCGCAAAACCAGGAACATGCCTTTGCGTTGGCGGTCGAAAAACTTGCCGGCATCAAGGCGCCGCCGCGCGCGATGTATTTGCGTGTTCTCTATGCCGAAATCGGACGTATTCTGAACCACATCCTCAACATTACCGCCTACGCGATGGATGTGGGCGCGATGACGCCGATGTTGTGGGGTTTCGAGCATCGCGAATTGCTCATGGAATTCTGCGAGCGTGCATCGGGCGCGCGTTTGCATATGGCTTATTTCCGTCCCGGTGGTGTCGCGGCCGATGTGCCGCAGAAATTGCTCGACGATATCGCCATCTGGGCCGACGATTTTCCAACGTTCATCGACGATCTTGAATCTCTGTTGACCGAGAACCGTATCTTCAAGCAACGCACGGTCAATATTGGCATCGTAACGCCCGACGAGGCGGTCGATTGGGGGTTTTCAGGACCGAACCTGCGCGCGTCCGGGTTCGCTTGGGATCTGCGTAAGTCGCAGCCCTACGACGTGTACGACAAGATGGATTTCGACATTCCCATCGGTAAGAACGGCGACTGTTACGATCGCTACCTCGTGCGCGTCTATGAGATGCGGGAATCTCTGAAGATCATCAAGCAATGCGTGGCGCAAATGCCGCCCGGCGCCGTTTCGGTCGACGACAACAAATTTACGCCGCCGAAGCGCGGCGAAATGAAGCATTCGATGGAAGCGCTAATCCATCATTTCAAGCTTTATACCGAGGGCTATCACGTCCCCGCCGGCAGCACCTATACGGTGGTTGAGGCGCCGAAGGGCGAGTTCGGCGTATATTTGATCGCCGACGGCAGCAACAAGCCTTATCGGTGCAAGATCCGCGCGCCCGGATTTGCGCATTTGCAGGCGCTCGACATGATGTCGCGCGGGCACATGCTCGCCGATGTCGTCGCCAATATTGGTTCGCTCGATATTGTCTTCGGGGAGATCGATCGATGAGTACGACCGCCGGTTCCGCGCCGGTCGAGACGGGTCCCTTTGCCTTCACGGCGGATAATATGAGGCTCGCCCAGGCGATCATCGCGAAATATCCGAGCGGACGGCAGGCCAGCGCTGTCATGCCTCTGCTCGATCTTGCGCAACGCCAGCACGCGAATTGGCTGCCGCGCGCCGCCATGGATTACGTTGCTGAGCTTCTCGATATGCCCGCGATCCGCGTTTATGAAGTTGCGACCTTCTATACGATGTACAACACCAAGCCGGTCGGGCGGCATCATGTGCAGATTTGTACCAATCTGCCGTGTTGGCTGCGGGGTTCGGAACAGATCGTGTCGGCCTGCGAAAAGGCCACGGGTACAGTGCTCGGCGAAACCAGCAAGGACGGCATGTTCACCTTGTCGCACGCCGAATGTTTGGGTGCCTGCGTCAACGCACCGATGATGCAGATTAACGACGATTATTACGAAGATCTGGACGAGACGAGTGCCGCTTCGATCGTAAGCGAATTGAAGCTCGGCCATACTCCGAAAACGGGATCACAGATCGGCCGAAAAACTTGCGAGCCGGCAGGCGGGCTTACGTCGCTCACCGAACCCACGAAGGGGCGAGGCGCCTGATGCTTAAAGATAAAGACCGGATCTTTACCAATATCTACGGCCTACACGATCCGTTTCTGGCAGGCGCGCGCGCACGCGGCGATTGGGACGGCACCAAGGAAATTCTCGAACGCGGTCGCGACAAGATCATTGACGAGATGAAAGCGTCCGGCTTGCGCGGTCGAGGCGGCGCGGGATTCGGTACCGGCCTCAAATGGTCGTTCATGCCGAAGGAGATCGGCGCGCGCCCACATTACCTTGTCGTCAACGCCGACGAAGGCGAACCGGGCACCTGCAAGGACCGCGAAATCCTGCGCCACGAGCCGCATAAGCTGGTCGAAGGTTGCCTGATCGCGAGCTTCGCGATGGGGGCGCACGCCGCCTATATTTATGTGCGCGGCGAATTCTTTCGCGAGACCCAAGCGCTGCAGCGCGCCGTCGACGAGGCCTACGACAATGGACTGATCGGCAAGAACGCGTGCGGCACGGGCTGGGATTTTGACCTTTATGTGCATCGCGGCGCCGGCGCCTATATCTGCGGCGAGGAAACCGCGCTGATCGAAAGCCTGGAAGGCAAGAAGGGCCAACCGCGCCTAAAGCCACCGTTCCCAGCTAACTCCGGCCTCTATGGTTGCCCGACGACGGTTAATAATGTCGAATCCATCGCGGTCGCTCCCGAGATATTGCGCCGTGGCGGCGCATGGTTCGCGGGCATCGGCCGGCCGAACAATACAGGCACCAAGCTGTTCAATATTTCCGGCCATGTGAACCACCCCTGCACGGTCGAGGAAGAAATGAGCATTCCTCTGCGCGAGCTCGTCGAGCGCCATGCGGGCGGCGTACGCGGCGGATGGGATAATCTTCTCGCCATTATTCCGGGCGGCGCTTCTGTGCCGGTCTTGCCGAAATCGATCTGCGACAGCGTGTTGATGGATTTCGACAGCTTGCGCGAAGTGCGTTCTGGTCTCGGTACGGCCGCCGTCATGGTGATGGACAAATCGACGGATATTGTCGCAGCCATCGCGTGCCTCTCGCACTTCTACAAACATGAGAGCTGTGGCCAATGCACGCCCTGTCGCGAAGGCACGGGCTGGATGGCGCGGATGATGACGCGGATGGTTGCCGGTGATGCATCCACGCGCGAAATCGATCTGCTTGAGCAAGTCACGCGTCAGGTCGAGGGACATACCATTTGCGCGCTCGGCGATGCGGCGGCCTGGCCGATCCAGGGATTGATCCGTCATTTCCGCCCCGAACTTGAACGGCGCATCGAACTTGCCAAGGCGCGTGCGCCTCGGGCGGCGGCGGAGTAATCAGCATGCCCAAGATCACAATCGACGATATTGAACTCGATGTTGAGCCCGGACTGACAGTCCTTCAGGCCTGCGAACTCGCAGGCAAGGAAATTCCGCGCTTTTGCTATCACGAACGCCTTTCTGTCGCGGGCAATTGCCGCATGTGCCTGGTCGAGATGGAAAAGGCGCCGAAGCCGATCGCGTCCTGTGCCATGCCGGTCGGCGAGGGCATGAAGATCAAGACCGATTCCGAGATGGTGAAGAAGGCGCGCCACGGCGTCATGGAATTCCTGTTGATCAACCATCCGCTCGATTGCCCGATCTGCGATCAGGGCGGAGAATGCGATCTTCAGGATCAAGCGATGGGCTATGGCTTCGATCGCTCGCGCTATCTAGAAACCAAACGCGCGGTCGACGACAAGAATTTGGGTCCCCTGGTCAAAACGATCATGACGCGCTGCATCCATTGCACGCGCTGTGTACGCTTCGCGACCGAAGTTGCGGGTGTTCCGGAATTGGGCGCGACGGGTCGTGGCGAGACCATGGAGATCGGCACCTACGTCGAAAAGGCACTGTCCTCGGAACTGTCCGGCAATATCATCGATCTGTGCCCGGTCGGCGCGCTCACTTCGAAGCCGTATGCTTTCGTTGCGCGCCCGTGGGAGCTCAAAAAAACCGAATCCATCGATGTGACCGACGCACTCGGCTCCAATATCCGCGTCGATGCGCGCGGATCGGAGATCCTGCGCGTCCTGCCGCGCGTCAACGAGGACGTGAACGAGGAATGGATTTCCGATAAGGCGCGTTTCTCCTATGACGGATTGCTGCGGCAGCGCCTCGACAAGCCCTATGTGCGGCACGACGGTAAATTGCGCCCTGCGAGTTGGGACGAGGCCTTCGCCGCGATCACCGCGAAACTGAAAGGTCTCGAGGGTAAGAAGCTCGCGGCTATCGCCGGAGATCTCGCCGATTGCGAGTCAATGTTCGCGCTCAAAAGCCTGATGACGTCGCTGGGATCGCAGAACCTTGATTGCCGCCAGGATGGATCTGCCGTGGGCGAGGGGGCACGCTCGGGCTATTTGTTCAATTCGACCGTGGCCGGCATCGAGCAGGCCGACGCGATTCTTCTGGTCGGAACCAACCCGCGCCTCGAAGCGGCTGTGCTGAACGCGCGCATCCGTAAACGCTTTCTGACGGGCAAGGTGAAGATCGCGATTGTCGGGCCCGAAGCTGACCTTACCTATAAGCATCAAAATCTTGGTTCGAATCCCGCGATCCTGTCGCAAATTGCAGCGGGTTCACATGCCTTTGCCGAGACTCTGAAGCAGGCGCAAAAGCCGATGCTGATCATCGGCACCGGTGCGCTCACGCGCGCCGATGGTGCAGCGATCTTGGCCTCGGCGCGCGCGGTCGCAGAGACTTGTGGCCTGATCAAGGATGGCTGGAACGGTTTCAACGTGCTGCATCGCGCGGCATCGCGCGTCGGCGGTCTCGATCTGGGATTCCTGCCGGGGGCGGGCGGTCGCGGCACCGATTCCATTCTCGAAGGTACATCGTCGGGCGCAATCGAGGTCGTCTATCTATTGGGCGCTGACGAAATCGATATGAAGCGCCTCGGCAAAGCCTTTGTGATCTATCAGGGCCATCACGGCGATGCCGGCGCCGCGCGCGCCGATGTGATCCTGCCGGGTGCCGCTTATACGGAAAAGGACGGCACATACGTCAATACCGAAGGCCGTGTCCAAAGGGCGCAACGCGCCACTTTCCCGCTCGGCGATGCGCGTGAGGATTGGACGATCCTGCGCGCGCTTTCAGAACGGCTCGGTCGCAAACTTCCATTCGATAACCTGGATGCCTTGCAGGTTAAGATGACCAAGGCGTGTCCGACTCTGAGTGGCGTCGATGCTATCGCGCCGGCGGCTTGGGGAGCGTTCGGTAAAGCTGGCGATCTGGCCAATCAGGATTTCACCTATCCGATCGCCAATTTCTACATGACCGACGCGATCGGCCGTGCGTCCGTCACGATGGCCAAGTGTGTCGCCGAAATTCTTGGCCAGGGCGTTCCGAGGACCGGCACGCATGGCTAGTACCTTGGCCGAATTCTGGGCTGGATACGGCTGGCCCACCGTTTGGATCGTCATGAAGATCCTGGCGATAACGGTTCCGCTGTTGCTGTCGGTCGCCTATCTCACTTATTTCGAACGCAAGGTCATCGCGGCGATGCAATTGCGTCGTGGCCCGAACGTGGTCGGCCCCTATGGGCTGTTGCAGCCGATCGCCGATGGCCTGAAACTGTTCTTCAAGGAAACCATCATCCCGACCGGCGCCAACCGCGTCGTGTTCGTCATCGCGCCCGTGCTCACGTTCACATTAGCTCTGATAGCCTGGGCCGTGATTCCGCTGGGCGAGGGGTTGGTGCTGTCCAATATCAATGTCGGTATTTTGTACCTGTTTGCCGTCTCCTCGCTTGGCGTTTACGGCATCTTGATGTCGGGATGGGCCAGTAATTCCAAGTATGCCTTCCTGGGCGGCCTGCGATCCGCCGCGCAGATGGTGTCCTACGAAGTTTCGATGGGGTTCGTTATCATCACCGTGCTTCTGCTCGCCGGCTCGCTCAACCTGTCGGACATCGTCCACGCGCAGGAAAAATCGATGTGGTTCGTCATTCCGCTATTCCCGATGGCGGTGATCTTCTTCATCTCCACACTGGCCGAAACCAATCGCCATCCGTTCGATTTGCCCGAAGCCGAAGCCGAACTCGTGTCGGGTTATAACGTCGAATATTCGGCGATGACCTTCGCGCTCTTTTTCCTCGGCGAATACGCGAACATGATCCTGATGTCGGGTATGACGACGATCCTGTTTCTCGGCGGCTGGCTGCCGCCGTTCAATGTGGCGCCATTCAACTGGCTGCCGGGACCCATCTGGTTCGCGCTCAAGATCGCCTTTTGCCTGTTCATCTTTGTTTGGATACGCGCGACGTTCCCGCGTTATCGCTACGATCAGTTGATGCGTCTCGGCTGGAAGGTATTCCTGCCGCTGTCGCTCCTGGGTGTGGTGCTCGTGTCGGGTGCCGTCATCGCATTCGACATCCATCCGTTGGGGAGGCCGTGATGACTTATCTGGATCGCAGCGCCCGCACGATGTTCTTGTCCGAATTGGTTTCGGGCATGGCGCTTACGCTCAAATATTTCTTCAAACCGAAGGTGACGCTCAATTATCCCTTCGAGAAAGGGCCCTTGTCGTCGCGCTTTCGCGGCGAGCATGCCCTGCGGCGCTATCCGAACGGCGAAGAACGCTGCATCGCCTGTAAGCTTTGCGAGGCGATCTGTCCGGCCCAGGCGATCACCATCGAGGCCGAGCCACGCGACGACGGCAGCCGGCGCACGACGCGCTACGACATCGATATGGTGAAGTGCATTTATTGCGGTCTGTGCGAGGAAGCCTGCCCGGTAGACGCGATCGTCGAAGGCCCCAATTTCGAATTCGCGACCGAAACGCGCGAAGAGCTGCTCTACGACAAGGACAAGCTTCTCGCCAATGGCGATCGCTGGGAAATCGAACTCGCGGCCCGGCTAGAAGCGAAGGCAGGCAGTCGATGATCGTCGCTTCGCTCGCCTTTTATATGTTCGCCATCGTCCTGGTCGGAGCGGCCGTGATGGTGATTTCGGCCAAGAATCCGGTGCATTCGGTTCTATTCCTCATTCTCGCCTTCTTCAATTCGGCCGGACTATTCGTGCTGTTGGGCGCGGAATTCCTGGCGATGATCCTGGTCGTCGTCTATGTCGGGGCGGTCGCCGTGCTGTTCTTGTTCGTCGTAATGATGCTCGATATCTCCTTCACCGAACTACGCCAGGGCTTCTTGCAATATCTGCCGCTGGGCGGGCTCGTCGCACTCATCTTCCTGGCGGAACTGCTGCTGGTTCTGGGCGGATTTGCGATTTCGCCCCAAGCCGGAACGCGACTCGTGTCGCCCATGCCGACACCGGAGACCTTGAGCAACACGCACGCGCTCGGTCAAATCATCTATACGCACTATGTCTATTTCTTCCAGGCGGCGGGGATGATCCTGCTGGTTGCGATGATCGGCGCCATCGTGCTTACCCATCGCAAGCGCACCGGCGTTCGCAGGCAGAATATCAGCGAGCAGATCGCACGCCGGCCGAGCGACAGCGTCGAGGTGCGCAAGGTGCAGACGGGGAGCGGGGTGTAATGCTGGAAATCGGGCTCGCTCATTATTTGACCCTTGCCGCGATCCTGTTCACGCTTGGCGTGTTCGGCATCTTCGTGAACCGCAAGAACGTCATCATCATCCTGATGTCGATCGAACTGCTGCTGCTGTCGGTCAATATCAACTTGGTCGCTTTCTCGGCCAACCTCGGAGATCTCGTCGGGCAGGTCTTCTCCCTGTTCGTGCTTACCGTGGCCGCCGCCGAAGCCGCCATCGGGCTCGCCATTCTCGTCGTCTATTTCCGCAATCGCGGATCGATCTATGTCGACGACATTAACGTGATGAAGGGTTGAGATGTACGCCGCCGCCGTCTTCCTTCCGCTTATCGGCGCGATCATCGCGGGTGTGCTCAGCTTTGCGCGCACGGGCGATCACCATCACGATCACAAGATTGATCTGGCCGCCCAGCTCGTAACCTGCGGTGCGATGCTGCTGGCTGCGATCGCTGCGCTTGCCGCATTCACGAATATCTTGGTCAACGGCCATACCGGTTCGGTCGAGATCTTCACCTGGGTTGATTCCGGCACCTTAGAAATTTCCTGGGCTCTCCGTGCCGACACGCTGTCCCTCGTGATGGTGCTGATGGTCACCGTGGTGTCGTCGATGATCCACGTCTATTCGGTCGGCTACATGCATCACGATGCGTCGGTGCCGCGTTTCATGGCCTATTTGAGCCTATTCACCTTCTTCATGCTCATGCTGGTGACGGCCAATAACCTGCTGCAGTTGTTCTTCGGATGGGAAGGGGTGGGCGTCGCGTCTTACCTGCTGATCGGTTTCTGGTTCGACCGCCCATCGGCCAATGCGGCGGCGATCAAAGCCTTCGTGGTCAACCGCGTTGGCGATTTCGGCTTCGCGCTTGGCATCTTCGCGACCTATGTTCTGTTCGACTCCATCAGCTTTGATACGATTTTCGCACTGGCGCCGCAAAAGGCGACGGCGATGATGAAGGTATTCGGCGGCGAATTCCACGCGCTGACAGTCATCTGCCTGCTGCTGTTCGTGGGCGCCATGGGCAAATCGGCTCAGTTGGGCCTTCATACATGGTTGCCGGATGCGATGGAGGGGCCGACGCCCGTTTCCGCACTGATCCATGCGGCGACGATGGTGACGGCCGGCGTCTTCATGGTCGCGCGCTGCTCGCCTCTGTTCGAATGGTCCGACACCGCTTTGACGGTCGTGACCATCGTTGGCGCTTCGACAGCGATCTTTGCCGCCACGGTCGGCTGCGTACAGAACGATATCAAACGCGTGATCGCCTATTCGACCTGTAGCCAGCTGGGTTACATGTTTTTCGCGCTGGGTGTTTCGGCCTATTCCGCAGGCATCTTCCATCTGATCACCCACGCTTTCTTCAAGGCGCTGCTGTTTCTTGGTGCCGGCTCGGTAATCCATGCGATGTCCGACGAGCAGGACATGCGCAAGATGGGCGGAATCTACAAACTGATCCCGGTGACCTACGTCATGATGTGGATCGGCTCGCTGGCCTTGGCTGGCATCTGGCCCTTCGCCGGTTTCTATTCCAAGGACATGATCCTCGAAGTCGCCTATGCCGCCCACACCGGCGTCGGCCAATACGCCTATTGGATGGGATTGGCGGCAGCGTTTCTGACCGCGTTCTATTCCTGGCGCCTGATCATCATGACCTTCCACGGTACCTCGCGCGCAGACGAAAAGACTCTGGCGCATGTTCACGAATCGCCGAAGGTGATGCTCATTCCACTCGGCGTGCTCGCGACCGGCGCGATCTTCGTCGGCTTCACGACGGTCAGCTATTTTGTCGGCGATAATTACGACGCGTTCTGGGGCAAGGCGCTGTTTATGCTGCCGAGCCATCAGGCTCTCGAAAACGCCCATCATGTGCCGCTGTGGGTCAAACTCTCGCCCCTGGTGGTCGGGGCCGTCGGCATTGCGCTCGCCTATTTCCTCTATATGTTCCGGCCCGATCTGCCGCCCAAGATCGCAGGGGCCTTCCCCGCGCTGTACCGATTCTTGCTTAATAAGTGGTATTTCGACGAATTGTACGACCGGCTGTTCGTGCGTCCGGCCTTTTGGCTCGGTCGGAACCTATGGAAAAAGGGTGACGTGGCGATTATCGACGGGCTTGGCCCGGACGGGGTTTCTGCCGCCATCCAAATGCTGTCGCGGCGCGCGGGCGCGCTGCAAAGCGGATATTTGTACCACTATGCCTTTGCGATGCTGCTCGGTGTGGCGGCGTTGATCACTTGGCTTTTGATGACGGGACGGTAGGGCGTGACGAATTTCCCCTGGCTTTCGGTCGTCATTTTTCTGCCGCTGATCGGCGCGCTGTTCATTTTGTTGTTCAGCCGCGGCACACCCGAGCAGGTGTCGCGCGACGCACGCGCCGTGGCGCTCTGGGTGTCGTGCATCACCTTCCTGGTCTCGTTGGGGCTTTGGGTGAATTTCGACGTACGCACGTCCGACTTCCAGCTCGTCGAAAAATCGGTTTGGGTTCCGGGGCTCGATCTTGCCTATCACGTCGGCATCGACGGCATTTCTCTTTTCTTCGTCCTGCTTTCGACACTGCTCACCGTGGTTTGCATCCTGGCGAGCTGGGAATCGATTCACGAGCGTGTGAAGGAATACATGGTTGCCTTCCTCGTGCTCGAAACTTTGATGGTGGGCATGTTCGCGGCGCTCGATATCGTGCTCTTCTACGTCTTCTTCGAAGGCGTGTTGATCCCGATGTATCTGATCATCGGCGTATGGGGCGGGCCGCGACGCAACTACGCGGCCTTCAAGTTCTTCCTCTATACGCTGGCCGGTTCTGTCTTGATGCTGCTCGCGATCCTCATGATGATGTTCGAGGCCGGCACGTCGGACATGACGCGGCTGCTCAATTTCGATTTCGCACCGTCCTTGCAAACCTGGTTGTGGCTGGCTTTTTTCGCGTCCTTCGCGGTCAAGGTGCCGATGTGGCCGGTTCACACCTGGCTGCCAGATGCGCATGTCGAGGCACCGACGGCCGGCTCTGTCATCCTGGCCGGTGTGTTGCTGAAATTTGGCGGTTACGGCTTCCTGCGCTTTTCGTTGCCGATGTTTCCGCTCGCCTCGCTCGAATTCACGCCGCTCATCTATACGCTCAGCATCGTTGCGGTGATTTACACCTCGCTGGTCGCTTTGGCGCAAGAGGATATGAAAAAGCTGATCGCTTATTCCTCCGTGGCGCACATGGCCTTCGTGACGCTGGGCGCCTTTGCCGCCAACACGCAGGCGGTGGAGGGCGCGATCATCCATATGCTGTCGCACGGGTTCGTGTCGGCCGCCTTGTTCCTTGTCGTCGGCGTGGTTTATGACCGCATGCATAGCCGCGAGATCGCGACCTATGGCGGGCTCGTTCATCGCATGCCCGTCTATGCTCTGATCTTCATGGTCTTCATGATGGCTTCGGTCGGCCTGCCGGGCACCAGCGGGTTTGTCGGCGAAGTCCTGGTCTTGATCGGGCTGTTCAAGGCGAACAGCTGGGTGGCTGCCTTTGCCGCAACGGGTTTGATCCTGGGTGCTGCTTATATGCTCTATCTTTATCGCCGGGTGATCTTCGGGCCACTGACCAAGGACTCGCTCAAGGACATCCTAGATCTGTCTCCGCGCGAGATCGCGGTTTTCGCACCGCTACTCATTCTCGTCTTCTGGATGGGCATCTATCCGCAGCCGTTCCTGGAGGTGATGCATGTTTCGGTCGACAATCTGCTCGAACGCTATCATTCGGCGATCGCCGCGCACAGCGCGACGGCGTTAGCAGCGCGTTAGGAGCGACACATGCCCATTGCCGCCGTTCCCAATTTCGCAATCGCCGCACCCGAGATGTTTCTGGCCGGTGCTGCCATGGCCTTGCTGGTCCTGGGCACGTTCCTATCTGACGCAAAAGCTGCGCGCACGGTTAGCTACGGCTGCATCGCCGCGTTGATCATCGCCGCAGTCATCGTAATGGCGTTGAATAACGGCAGCCGGACGGCGTTCGGCGGCGTGTTCATTCTGGACGGCTTCGCAGTCTTCATGAAGGTTCTGATCTTGGTGTCGGCGGCCGCCGTGATTTTCATGGCGCGCGATTACCTCGCGCGTCACGACATCGACCGATTTGAATTCCCGATTTTGATCGTCCTGGCCACGCTTGGCATGATCATGATGGTGTCGGCCAACGATTTCATTGCGCTTTATCTCGGTCTCGAATTGCAGAGCCTTGCGCTCTATGTCATTGCGTCGTTCCAGCGCGACGGCACACGCTCGCCCGAAGCGGGCTTGAAATACTTCGTTCTGGGTGCGCTTGCCTCTGGCATGCTGCTGTACGGCATGTCCCTGGTCTACGGCTTTGCCGGGGCAACCGGATTCTCGGCCTTGGCCGATTTGTTCAAGGCTTCCGGCGGTGCACCAATCGGGGTGATCGTCGGTCTGGTCTTCATCATGGCGGGGCTCGCCTTCAAGGTATCCGCTGTGCCGTTCCATATGTGGACCCCGGACGTCTACGAAGGGGCGCCGACACCCGTGACGGCTTTGTTCGCCGTCGCACCCAAGATCGCGGCGATGGGTCTATTCATCCGCGTGATGGTCGGCCCGTTCGGCGATCTCGGCGGCCAATGGCAGCAGATCGTCGTCTTTATCGCGATTGCATCAATGGTGCTCGGCGCGGTTGCCGCGATCAATCAGCGCAACATCAAGCGCCTGATGGCCTATTCGTCGATCGGTAATATGGGGTACGCGTTGATTGGGCTGGCCGTCGCCGGCGAGACGGCGGATGCCGCCGTGCGCGCGGACGGTATCCGAAACATGCTGATCTTTCTCGCGATCTACGTCTTCATGAACCTCGGGACCTTCGCCGTGATCCTGACGATGCGGCGCGGCGGACGGATGGTCGAGGAGATCGATGGTCTTGCCGGTCTGTCCAAGACTAATCCGATGATGGCCCTGGCGCTCGGCGTCTTCATGTTTTCGATGGCCGGTATTCCTCCCTTCGCAGGATTCCTCGGCAAGCTTTACATCTTCCAGTCGGCTGTTCAGGCAGAGCTTTTCGGCCTCGCCATCATCGGCGTGCTCGCCAGCGTGATTGCGGCCTTTTACTACATCCGCATCGTGAAGGTGATGTATTTCGATGCCCCGGACGAAGCCTTTGACGGGCCAATCAGCATGGAAATGAAGACGGTCCTGTTTGTCTCCTTCGTCTTTGTGACCTTCTTCATCGTCTTCCCGACGCCGTTGCTGACAAGTGCTGCCAAGGCGACGACTTCGCTGCTGGGCGGATGACCTTGCCGGCCAGCCTACCGCCGGGATACCGGCTGACGGCATTCGATACAATCGGCAGCACCAACGACGAAGCCAAACGCCTTGCGGCGGAGGGTGTTGCCGAGGGTGCCGTTGTCTGGGCGACGACGCAGACCAAAGGGCGCGGCCGGCAGGATCGAAGCTGGCGCTCGCCGCCCGGCAATCTTTATTGCTCGATCCTTCTTCGTCCGGCAAAGGCGGCGCCCGCCTTAGCGACACTCGGTTTCGTCGCGGCCCTCGCGGCAGCAGAGGCAATCGAGGCGTTGGCGCCGGCAACGCAGGTCACCTTGAAATGGCCGAACGATATTCTCATTCAAGAATGCAAGGTTGCCGGTATTCTCCTGGAGGCGGGCGGCAACGGAGCTTGGCTCGTGATCGGTTGCGGAATTAATCTGGCGCACTTTCCCGAAGATACGCCGTTTCCGGCGACGTCGGTTGTGGCGGCAAGGGGCGTGACGGTTTCCGCATCCGACGCATTGGGCGTTTTCTGCCACCGACTTGATGGTTGGCATCGACGCTGGCGTGACCAAGGGTTCGAACCGATCCGTCAGGCTTGGCTCGCGCGTGCTCATCCGAAGGGCACGCGCTTGAGCGTTCATTTGCCGTCGGCGACCGTGGACGGGACCTTTCGCGAACTCGATCGCGACGGCACTCTGTTGTTGGACGGGGAAGATGGGGCGTTGCATCGCATTGCCGCAGGTGATGTATATTTCGCGCTACCGACGACCAAGGTGTCTTCCACATGATGCTCGCGATCGATTCCGGCAATACCAACATCGTATTTGCCATTTTCCGCGATGACGGCACCATTGCCGGGCAATGGCGCGCGGCGACCAACGTCAACCGCACGGCCGACGAATTCGGAATCTGGCTACGACAACTCATGGACGTGGATGGCGTGGACCGCACCAAGGTCGATTGCGCCATCATTGCGACGGTCGTTCCTGCCAATCTGATCAACC
The DNA here is from genome assembly GCA_945877815.1 of Caenispirillum bisanense. GTDB lineage: Bacteria > Pseudomonadota > Alphaproteobacteria > Rhodospirillales > UBA2165 > CANIGJ01. Next base: position 101,403 of record CAMDWJ010000008.1, on the reverse strand, counting down.
TGAAAGGCCTATGCCGCAAGTATTTCAGTTGCGAGCCTTTGGTGGTCGGCGATCCGGCGCTCGATCTCGGTATCAAGGTGATGCTCGACAATCCGCGCGAGGTGGGCGCCGACCGATTGTGTAACGCTGTTGCCGCGCATCTGAGCTATAAGGGTGCCTTGCTGGTTCTGGATTTCGGCACCGCCACTACCTTCGACGTCGTCGATGGCGAAGGCAACTATCGCGGAGGCGTGATTTATCCCGGCCTGAATCTTTCATTGGAAGCATTGCATATGGGAGCCGCGCAGTTGCCGCGAGTGGCCGTTGAAAAGCCCGACAAGATCATCGGTACCAGCACCGTGGGCGCCATGAAATCCGGCATCTTTTGGGGGCATGTCAGCATCATCGAGGGCATCGCGAAGCGGATAGAAAAGGAATTCGGGGCCCCCTTCACGGTGATCGCAACCGGCGGCCTTGCCCCGATGTTCGACGAGACGACCGATGTCATCGACCATAGCGATCTCGATCTGACCTTGCGCGGCCTTTATGCCATACATCGCCGCAACCGTCCGCTTACGCCGTTGCAGCAAGCCTGACGCATGACACTTAAACCCGAGCCGCAACTGCTCTTCCTTCCGCTTGGCGGGACCGAAGAAATCGGCATGAACGTGAATTGCTACGGCTACGGTACACCGGGCGACGCGGACTGGCTGATGATCGATCTCGGCATCACCTTCGGCGACGACACCACGCCGTCGATCGAAGTGATCGTTCCGGACGTCCAGTATATGGAAAAGAACCGCGACCGGTTGCTCGGCATCGTGTTGACGCACGGCCATGAGGACCATCTAGGCGCTGTCCCATATCTGTGGGATAAGCTGCGTTGCCCGGTTTACGCGTCGCCCTTCACGGCGGCATTGCTGCGGCGCAAGCTTGCCTACGACACCAAGCCGGTAAAGGTCGAAATCATCGAATTGCCGATGAACGCGAAATTCGATATCGGGCCGTTCGCGCTCGAATTCGTGACCCTGAACCATTCCATGCCCGAACCCAACGCGATCGTTCTGCGCACGCCGTTCGGAACCGTCTTTCACACGGGCGATTGGAAGTTCGATCCCGATCCGGTGCTTGGCCCGGTTGTGGACTTCGATCAATTGCGCGAGATCGGCGACGAAAACGTCCTGGCCCTGGTTGGCGATTCCACCAATGTCTTCGTGCCGGGCACATCTGGGTCCGAGGCGTCGCTGCTGCAGAACCTGACCGATCTGATCGCCGCATGTAAGGACCGGGTTGCGGTGACCTGTTTCGCCTCGAACGTCGCACGCCTGAAGACCATCTATCATGCTGCAACCGCCAACGGGCGCGCGGTCTGCCTCGTCGGCAGCTCGCTATGGCGCATGGATTCGGCGGCCCGCGAGACCGGCTATCTGACCGATCTTCCGAAGTTCCTGGCGCCCGAACAGGCGCATCAAATCCCTCGCAAAGAAATTCTCTATATCTGCACGGGCAGTCAGGGAGAGCCGCGCGCGGCGCTCTCGCGTATTGCCGAGGGCGATCACAAGCTGGTGGCTCTGGAGCCCGGCGACAGCGTCATCTTCTCGTCGCGGATCATCCCGGGCAACGAGCTTGCTATTGGCCGCATCCACAACAAGCTGGTGCAGCGTGGCCTTCACGTCATCTCAACCAACGACGACGAGGTCCATGTGTCCGGCCATCCGGCGCAGGATGAATTGATCCGCATGTATCAGCTGATCCGCCCGCGCATCGCAATTCCCGTCCATGGCGAGCCGCGGCATCTGGCCAAGCACATTGAAATCGCCCAGGCCTGCCAGGTGCCCGAGGCGCTGATGATGCATAACGGCGCCATGGCACGCATTGCGCCTGGGCTTCCCGAGATCGTCGACGAGGTCCCGGTCGGACGCCTGGCAGTCGACGGACGGCGCCTGGTGCCAATCGGCGGGCAAGTTCTGAAGGAACGGTCGCGCGTCCTGAATGGCGGCGCCGTTGTTGTGACCTTGGTCGTCGACGACGAGGGTAAGATGGTGGATGAGCCACAGATCGCGTTGCACGGCTTGGCGGACGACGCCGAGGCCGTCGCGGTGCGCGAACGACTGGCCGACGATATCGAGGACGCCTTGGACGTATTGTCGCGCGCCGATCGCCGCGACGACGAGGCCTTGGGGGAGTCGGCGCGGCGCGCGGTTCGGCGGTCTTTGCGCGATACGCACGGCAAGCAGCCCATGACGAGTATTCACGTCGTTCGCTTGTAGGCGGGCGCTTGTAAGGCGGGAGAAAACCGATGGGATGGATAACCAATCTGGCGGTTTATTTCGTGGTCTGGTGGATCACGCTGTTCATGGTCTTGCCGTTCGGCATCCAGCGCGACGACGACATCAATGTCGGCAACGATCGTGGCGCGCCCAGAAAATCCAATATCGGACTGAAGCTGGCGATCAACACACTTGTTGCCCTGGTTGTCTGGGGCATTATTTATTTGATTTACGTGTACGACCTCATCACCTTTCGTTGAGATAACGATTCCGCAAGGCGGGGTCGCACTTTTGCATTGTCCTAAACCGATCTGATTGGTTATCTGCATACCCAGGGAGACCTCCCGGGGGCTTTGGGAGATAACATGACTTCTTATTGCGAGACTGCTCCGGGCCATCAGGTTCACGCGCCGTATCACGATTCCGAATATGGATTTCCCGTCGACGACGAGTCCGTGCTGTTCGAGCGTTTGACGCTCGAGATCTTCCAGGCCGGATTGTCCTGGCTCATCATTTTGAAGAAACGTCCGGCGTTCGCGCTCGCATTCGAGAACTTTAAGGTGGACCGCGTAGCGGCTTTCGATGCTACCGATATCGAACGTCTACTCAACGATCCCCTGATTATCCGCAATCGGCGCAAAATCGAGGCTACCATCCATAACGCGAAAGTGGTCCAGGAATTGCGTCATAGCCATGGCGGGTTCGGACAATGGATCGAAGCGCACCATCCCATGTCGCGCATGGAATGGTGTAAGCTGTTCCGCTCGACCTTCGCATTCATGGGTAAGGAAGTTGTCGGAGAATTCTTGATGAGCATCGGTTATCTCCCAGGCGCGCACACGGTCCAGTGCCCGATCTATCGGCGTATCGCCGAAAGCGGGCCGGCCTGGATGCGTAATCCTGGAAGAACCGGCGACGCCGATTGAGGACGGGCGCGATGCGCCAATCGCGCGCTCTGGTCTCGGGTGCGGCAATCCTTGCCGGGTCGTTCTTCGCATGCGCCCCGATAACCTTCCATTCGGTAGTGTGGGCCGGCGAGGGGCCGGCAATCGCCCAACCGCCGGCACGAACGCCGGTTCAGGTTCGTCCACCCGAAGAACCCGCCATCGCGATCATCCCGCCGCCGCAAGTCAAACCGACGCAAGTGAAGATCAGCGCCGCCGATTGCCGTAGGGCCGTCGCCCATCAACCGGCGGCCAATGTGGAATACAAACCGGGTGTCGATGCACGCGGGCGCAAGGTAGCACCTGCCGATCTCGCCGGCTCGCCGCAGATCAAGCTGCCAGACGTCATCACCATGGATGTGAAGATCGACTTCGCCAAATATATGGGGGCGACGCAGAATGCGAGCGCCAACGCGGCAAGTGCGGCGGCCATCGCCGCCGAGAAGGCGAAAACCGCCGCCACCGCCGCCGGCACCGTCGCCACATCGGCGGAAGCGGCCGCGACTGCGGCCACGACGATTGAAACGGCCGCGTTGACGGCCAAGACGACAGCGGAAACCGCGCTGACCACGGCGCAGACCGCGCTCGACGCAGATCCGTTGAATACGACCAAACGCGACACCCGCAACACAGCCCGGGCAACGGCGGCGACCGCTGCCGCGACTTACGCCCAGGCCCAGGCCGATACACTGGCTATCGATGCCGCTGCCGATGCCGCGCGCGCCGCAGCCACGGCGGCGGGGACGGCGGGCACGGCCGACGCTATCGCTGCCCAATCCAATGCGGCTGTGCTGGCGGCGGCCCGGGCCGCCGCGCTGGCAAAGACGGCGGCCGGCACGGATGCCGCCAAGGCGACCTTGCTGACGGCGGGGCAGAACACGGATTCGGCGGCGCTCAGTGCCGCCAAGACAGTGTCGCAGGCCGCCGTTGCGGGGGCGACCAATGCGTCCGGGTTCCGCGCGGCGGCGATTTCGGCGGCGCAGGCAGCGGCGCTGCAGGCCGAGTTGACGGCGAAATCCGCAGCGACCATCGAGGCAACGGCGAAAACCGCCTCGACGACCGCCACTACGGCCCTGACGGCTGCGCAGACCGCGCTCGATGCCGATCTCCTGAATGCGACTAAGCGCGATACGAGGAACACCGCCCGGGCAACGGCGACGACCGCAGCGTCAACCTATGCCCAGGCCCAAGCCGATAGCGTGGCGATCCGGACCGCAGCCGATCTTGCGCAGGCCCGGGCAGTTGCGGCGGCATCAGCCGGCACGCCGGCTCAGATTTCATCTCTCGCGACATCGGCCGTCCAGTCGGCGGCTACAGTTGCAAGCCTCGCGATAACGGCGGCAGGCAACGATACTGACAAGGCTGCCTTGCTGACGGCTGGACAAGCGACCGCCGCGACGGCCGGCGATGCGGTCGAGGCCGTTGGCATCCCCGTATCGGGCAATACCACCGCCGTGGCGGCGTCCAATGCAGTCGCGGCAACGCCGATTCCCGGCGGCGTCCCCGAAGGCAGCGCCCGGACCGTCAAATTCGACCTCAAGACGGGCAAGCTGACCTTCAACGATCAGCCGCTCGATGAGCAAGCCTCCGCTGAATTCCAGGCCCAGTGCCAACGGGTCTTGAGCGGCCGCTAGACGCCCCGTACTCTCGCGCGCTCACGGCCCCGGACAGTCCGGCGCCAATCCCACCAAGCGGAAGTCCTCATGCAAAGAGCGCTGAAAATATCCCGGTCCGCCAATTTCAGCGCCTGGTACCAGGAAGTCGTGCGCGAAGCCGACCTGGCCGAAAATTCGGCGGTGCGCGGCTGCATGGTCATCCGGCCGTGGGGCTACGGTATTTGGGAGCTGATCCAGCAGGGGCTCGATCGGCGCTTCAAGGAGACCGGTCACGAAAATTGCTATTTCCCGCTGTTCATTCCGCTGAGCTTCATCGCCAAGGAAGCCGAGCATGTCGAAGGCTTCGCCAAGGAGATGGCGGTCGTCACCCATCATCGCCTCAAGATGATCGACGGCGAGCTGGTGCCCGATCCGGATGCGAAGCTGACCGAACCTTTAATCGTGCGCCCGACCTCGGAAACCATCATCGCGGATTCCTTCCGCAATTGGATCAGCTCCTATCGCGATCTGCCGATCCTGATCAACCAGTGGGCGAATGTGGTGCGCTGGGAAATGCGCACGCGCCTATTTCTGCGCACGGCCGAGTTCCTTTGGCAGGAAGGTCATACCGCCCATGTAGATCGCGACGATGCCTTCGCCGAGACCATGCGCATGCTCGAAGTCTATCGCGAATTCGTCGAGACGGAGATGGCTATGCCGGTGGTCGCCGGCGAAAAAACAGCGAACGAGCGCTTCCCAGGTGCGGACAATACCTTTTCCATCGAGGCGATGATGCAGGACGGCAAGGCCTTGCAGGCCGGAACCTCGCATTACCTCGGCACCCACTTTTCCGAGGCGCAGCTCATCAAATTCCAGGCCGCCGACGGAACCGAGAAATTCGCCCATACGACAAGCTGGGGCGTTTCGACCCGTCTGATCGGCGGTTTGATCATGACCCATGGCGACGATGATGGACTTCGCCTTCCGCCCGCGCTGGCGCCGAAGCAGATCGTTATCGTGCCACGCCTGCGGGGGGAGCCTGCCGATGCCGAATTGATCGCCTATTGCAACGCGCTGCAACAACAACTTCGCAAACAAATGGCCTGCGGTGCCGTCCTTCGCGTCGGCGTGGACACCAAGGACAAGAACGCCAGCGCCAAGCGCTGGGATCTGGTCCGCAAGGGCGTGCCCTTGATCGTCGAGATCGGCGGGCGCGAGGCCAGTAACGGACAAGTGAGTTTCCTGCGCCGTGATCGCCTCTATAACGGTGAAAAGGCCAGCGCCACGGCGATGGCCAAGGACGAGTTTGTTGCTGCCGTTGGCGGCATCCTCGATGAGATGCAGAACGGCATGCTGAACGAAGCGCGCGAAAAAATGACCAGCCGCATCCACGACGGTGTCAAAACCCTGGCCGATCTGAAGGCCTTCTTCGGAGCCAGCGTGGCGGATGACGAAGATGCGGGTGGCGACAATAATCCGGGTTGGGTCCGGGTTTCGTGGTGCCGCCCGACGGGGCCTGAGTTGGAGAAGGTCGAGGCGGAGCTTGCATCGCTCAAGATTACCATCCGCAATGCGCCGCTCGCCCAGCCACCCAGCCACTCTGCGTGCCTCTTCACGGGTAAACCCGGTGTCGAGGAAATACTCGTTGCTAGGTCTTATTAGGATGCTCAAGAAAATCGTCATGGCCGGGCTTGACCCGGCCATCCACGAAAAGCGCGATAGCGCGAAAAGATTCTTATCGGCGCGGACGCGCCTCGGCGTGGATGCGCGGATCAAGTCCGCGCATGACGACCAAAGAAGGGTTTGAAAATGTTTTCGGCTTTCGAACGAATGGTGGCGATGCGGTATCTGCGCTCGCGCCGCCAGGAAGGGTTCATTTCCGTCATTGCCTGGTTCTCGCTGCTGGGCATCGCGCTCGGTGTCGCCACACTCATTATCGTCATGTCCGTGATGAACGGATTCCGCCATGAATTGCTGAGCCGGATTCTCGGCGTGAACGGGCATCTCAGCGTCTATGGCGATACGCAATCGCTGTCGAATTACGACGAGCTGGCGCGGCGCGTTCAGGCCGTTCCGGGCGTTGTCGCTGTCACGCCGACGATCGAAGGTCAGGTGATGGCGAGCGCCAACAATCAGGCGACCGGCGTCATGGTTCGCGGATTGAAACCGGAAGATATCGCCAAACGCCCGATCCTCGCCGACAACATCATCATCGGAAACATCGCCGACTTCCACGGGACTGACGCGATCCTGGTCGGCGACAAGCTGGCGCGCACCATGAACGTCCGTGTCGGCGATCCGATCAACCTGATTTCGCCCAAGGGCAATGTGACCGCGTTCGGCACCGTGCCGCGCATGAAGGCCTATCGCGTGGCCGCGATCTTCAGCGTCGGCATGTACGAATACGATTCGCGTTTCATCTATATGCCGCTCGAGGCCGCGCAGATCTATTTCCAGGTTCCCGACGGGGTCAACTATTTGGATGTGACGGTCGATCACCCGGATAATGCGAAGAGACGCGGCGAAGCGATCCGCGTAGCGACCGGCGCGCGCAATATATTCGATTGGCAGCAATCCAATTCGAGCTTCTTCACCGCGATCCAGGTCGAACGCAATGTCATGTTCCTGATCCTGACCCTGATCATCGTGGTGGCTGCCTTCAATATCATCTCCAGCCTCATCATGTTGGTGAAGGACAAGGGCCGCGATATTGCCATCCTGCGCACCATGGGGGCGACGCGCGGCATGGTTATGCGCATCTTCCTGTTGTCGGGCGCCAGCGTCGGCGTGATCGGAACCTTCGCGGGCCTTCTGCTCGGCGTGTTGTTCTCGGTGAATATCGAAACCATCCGCCAAGGTGTCGAACGTTTGAGCGGGACCAATGTGTTTCAGGCGGAAATCTATTTCTTGTCGAAGCTGCCCGCGATCGTCGATTGGAACGAAGTCGTCATCGTCGTGGCGATGGGTTTGGGCTTGTCGTTCCTGGCGACGATCTATCCATCGTGGCGCGCGGCGCGTCTCGATCCCGTCGAAGCGCTGCGTTACGAATGAGCGACGATCGCACCCCACGACTGCGCCTTGCCGGCATTCGTCAGACCTTTCACCAGGGCGAGACGAAGCTCGAAGTATTGCGCGGCATCGATCTTACCATCTATTCGGGCGAGATCGTGGCGCTGGTCGGCCCATCCGGTTCGGGCAAATCGACCCTGCTTCAAATCGCGGGATTATTGGAGCGCGCCCAGGAAGGCGAGGTCGAAATCGTCGGCACCAGCGCCGGAAAGCTGTCCGACGATGCCCGTACGGGCATCCGGCGCGAACGTTTGGGCTTCGTCTATCAATACCATCACCTGCTGCCGGAATTCTCGGCGCGCGAAAACATCGTTATCCCGCAGATGATCGCCGGGAAGAAGAAAGCGGAGGCGATCATTCGCGCGGATGAATTGTTGGCTTCGATGGGTTTGAGTGCGCGGGCCGATCATCGCCCCGCACGTCTGTCGGGCGGCGAGCAACAACGCGTCGCCATCGCCCGCGCACTCGCCAACTCGCCCTCCGTGTTGCTGGCCGACGAGCCGACCGGAAATCTCGATCCAGAGACCGCGGCCGAAGTGTTCAAGCTCTTGATGGATTTGGTGCGCAACCATGGGGTCGGCGCGCTAATTGCAACTCACAATCCGGAACTGGCCCAGCGCATGGACCGGGTCGCGCGCCTCGACGGGGGCAGATTGGTGGGCGCAAGCAAGTAAACGTCGGGCGTTCGAAGGATGCTGCCAGCTTCACCTGCGGTCGCAACGATACCGCCAATATGGCGGAGGTTTGTTGACGCGAGGCGCCGGGTGAAGAAAGTAAAAGGGCGCCGACCATCGAGATCGGCGCCCCGAAAACGCATTCCGACTTACTTCCAGGCGAACTCATGGACGCTGGGCAGTTGGGATTCGCGAATCTCATCTGTAACGTCGAGCTTCACTTCTTTTGTATGGGTGTAGATCGAGCGTAACGGCACCATCGGGAAGGCATAAGCCTTATCGTGGATATAATCGAATACCTTCGCGACTTCCTTGCGTCGCTCCGCATCGTTCATGATGCCGAAGGTCGCGTTCGCCATCTCGGTCAGGGTTGGATCGTCATATTCCTTGCTGCCGACATGCCGCACGATATTGCCCGATGTCTCGAAGAGTGCGCCGCCGCTCCACCCGTAAAAGCCGATCTGGACCTTGCCTGAGTTGACCAGTTGGACGCGCTGGACGATCTGATGCGGCTGCACGCTCGCGCGAATGCCAACGGCGCGCAACATACCCGAAACGGCGGTCGCGGGTACGACCGACGTCGGATGGGTACTGATGATGATGTCGAATCCGTCAGCATAACCTGCCTCGGCCAGCAGTTTCTTGGCGCCCGCCGGATCGTATGCTGGTTTCAACTTTGTAAAGCCGCAACCCAGCTGTTCCTTGGAACACAGCCCATCGGACGGTTTGATCGAGCGACCAAGCTCACCATATTGCACATCGATCAGAGCCTTGGTGTCGATCGCCATGGCAATCGCGAGGCGCACGCGCGGATCGGTGATAGGCTTCGCATTCGGCCATGCCGCCGTCGGGAAACCGACGAAGCTATAGGCGACGGCTGCCGGCGCCAGCGTGCTTTCGAAGCGGCCGCTGGCGCGAAGCTCGGCGGCTTGGTCGACCGGAACGTCGAACGCCAGATCGGCTTTGCCCACCAATAGGGCCGCCACGAGTGTCCCGGCGTCCGGGATCGGTTCACCGATCACCTTGCCGATCGTTGCCGCGCTTTTCGCGGGTGTGGCGACGAAGTTCGGGTTCTTGTCCAGAAAGATACCGGCATTCTTATCGAGCTTCGTGACCTTGTAAGGACCGGTCCCGATGGGCCGCGCGCCGAAATCTTGTTTGTTCTCGAGCGGAGCATGCAGATGCTCGGGGAAAATCGTGGTGCTGTTGGACATCCACATCAGGCCATCGGCCACCGGTTTCTTGGCCGTGATGCGGACCTTGTATGCCCCCAATTTCTCCACCGACTGGATCCAGGTCCATTGTGCCTTGTAACGAAGGTTGACCTTCGGATCGGTCAGGTAATTCAGCGTGTAGACGACATCGTCGGCATCGAAGGCTTGGCCGTCATGCCATTTGATATCCTCGCGCAGCACGTATTCGTAGGTCGTCGGACTCGGTTGCGACCAGGACTTGGCCAGGAACGGAAGGAACTCGCCCTTCTTCGGATCGAACCCGACGAGGCTGTCATACACCGCGGGCCCCCAGGTGTAATGGAAGGCGCCCGGCGACAGATACTGGTCCAGAATCGTTTCACCATCCAGGATGGGAAAACGGAGCGTGTCCTTGGCCTTTTGTGCAAGAACCGGCGAGGCGAATGCCGTGGCGGCTGCGGCCACGGCCGCGAGAAGAAGAATTTTTTTCAGGCTTAAGTAAACACTGAGGGATTTGCGGTCCGAGAGCATGTCGTTGCCCCCGACCGGTTGGACCGCGTGTTGGCCGGTCGGCTGAGTTTTGTCATTCACACAATACGTAACGCCCATCTTTGTTGTCCTTTCGCGAATGGCTACCTGTTATGCACCGCGATGGAATTCACGGGCGTTATTAAAGAAGCTCAATTTTCCCGATTGAGTCTCCTCCGTAAAATTATAGTTACCAATCAATTTGTCGTCAGCGAAGAATATTTTGGGTCGTAAAAATTACCGTTTTGGCTCACCAGGTGTGAATCACACACAATACACTGAATCGCCAAATATAAAGGGACGGGCGATTCGAAGGATACGGCCAATTTCACCTGCGGTCGCAACATTCGGCCGATATGGTGTAAGCACGTTAATTTTATACGTCATTCCCGCGAAGGCGGGAATCCAGGCTTTTCTCTGGACCCCCGCCTGCGCGGGGGTGACGGCGCCTTCATGAGGTGACAATCGCCCGAGTCTATGGAATCGTGGCTGATGTCACACACTGATTTCGTTCATCTCCGCGTCCACACCGCTTATTCGCTCCTCGAAGGGGCGATCAAGATCAAGGACCTCGTCAAACTATGCGAGGATGCCGCGATGCCGGCGGTCGCCATGACCGATACCGGCAATCTGTTTGGCGCGCTCGAATTTTCGGAATATTGCGCGAAGGCGGGGGTACAGCCGATCATCGGCTGCCAATTGGCCATCGAACCGTTTCGCTGGCGCGGCGAAGACAATGCTAAAATTGCGAATGGCCCGATGGCCAAGCCCGACCAGTTGGTCGTTCTCGCGCAGAATCAGGTCGGCTATGCCACGCTGCTCAAATTGGTCAGCGAAATGCACGTCAATGCGGGTGCCACGGGCGTGCCGTCCTTGTCGATGGAGGCCTTGGAGGGACGGGGCGAGGGCTTGATCGCGCTGACCGGCGGCCCGTCCGGTGGGCTGGGGCGATTGATCGCGGATGGCCAGATGGATCATGCTGAGGAATTGCTCGGCCGTCTCAAGGCCACATTCCCTGGAAGTCTTTATATCGAAGTGATGCGTCACGGACTGCCATCCGAGCGCGCGATCGAAGGCAAGCTCGTCGAACTCGCCTATGCGCACGCCCTGCCGCTTGTCGCCACCAACGAATGTTTTTTTTCCAACGAAGGCATGTACGAGGCGCACGATGCGCTGATCTGCATCGCCGAGGGATCTTACGTCGGCCAAACAGGCCGCCGCCGCATGACGCCGGACCATCGTTTCAAATCCGCCCAAGAGATGCGTGCCCTGTTCGCCGATCTGCCGGAGGCGATCGATAATACCTTGGCGATCGCGCGGCGCTGCGCCGTGATGGCGGAAACGCGCAAACCCTTGCTCCCCCCCGCGCCGAAACAGGAGGGCGATTCCCGCAGCGATGCCGAGGCATTGGCCGATCTCGCCCGCGAAGGGCTGGAAGATCGCTTGGCTGTTCAGGTCTTCACATCTGAGATGACCGACGAGGAACGCGAGCAAGCCGCCAAACCCTATCGCGACCGTCTTGTCTACGAACTCGATGTCATCGCCCAGATGGGATTTCCGGGCTACTTCCTGATCGTTGCCGATTTCATCCGCTGGGCGAAGGCACAAGGCATCCCGGTGGGACCCGGGCGCGGTTCGGGTGCCGGCTCGGTGGTTGCCTGGGCGACCACCATCACGGATCTCGATCCCTTGCGCTGGGGCTTGTTGTTCGAACGTTTCCTCAATCCGGAACGCGTGTCGATGCCCGACTTCGACGTCGATTTCTGCCAGGATCGTCGCGACGAAGTGATCCACTATGTTCAACAGAAATATGGCGCCGGGCGCGTCGCGCAGATCATCACCTTCGGAACGTTACAGCCGCGCGCGGCTCTGCGCGATGTTGGCCGCGTCTTGCAGATGCCCTATCCGCAGGTCGACCGCATCTGCAAGCTGGTGCCCAACAATCCGGCCGCACCCGTCACCCTGCAACAGGCGATCAATGGCGAGCCTTTGTTGCGCGAGGAGATCGCCAAGGACGAGGCGGTCAAGCATCTGGTGACCATCGCGGGCAAGCTCGAAGGGCTTTATCGCCACGCATCGACCCACGCGGCGGGTGTCGTCATCGGCGACCGCGATCTGACCGAACTGGTCCCGCTTTATTTCGATCCACGCTCCGGCACGGCGGTCACCCAATATTCGATGAAATGGGTCGAAGCGGCGGGGCTGGTGAAGTTCGACTTCCTCGGTCTCAAGACGCTGACCGTGCTCAAGGTCGCGGTCGATATCCTGCGCGAACGCGGCGTACCCATCGATATCGATAAGCTTCCGCTCGATGACCGCAAAAGTTACGAGCTGATGGCGAGCGGGGACACAACCGGGGTGTTCCAGTTGGAAAGTACCGGCATGCGCGACATGTTGCGCGGCCTGAAGCCCGACAAGTTCGAAGACATCATCGCCATGGTGTCGCTCTATCGTCCGGGCCCGATGGACAACATTCCTTCCTATATTCGGCGCAAGCACGGGCAGGAGGTGCCCGATTACCTGTATCCGACCCTGGAGCAGATCCTGAAGGAAACGCACGGGATCATGATCTATCAGGAACAGGTCATGCAGATCGCGCAGGAGATGGCGGGCTATACGCTCGGTGGCGCCGATCTGTTGCGCCGCGCGATGGGCAAGAAGATCAAGGCCGAGATGGATGCGCAGCGCAAATCCTTCGTCGAAGGTTCGGTCGCGCGTGGCGTGCCCGAAGGCAAAGCCTCCGACATCTTCGATCAGATGGCGAAGTTCGCGGGCTACGGCTTCAACAAGTCGCACGCCGCCGCCTATGCGCTGGTCGCCTATCAGACGGCGTATTTGAAGGCGAACTATCCGGTCGAATTCATGGCCGCGACCATGACGCTGGATATGCATTCGACCGACAAGCTCGGCCAGATGCGGCTCGAATTGAAGCGACTCGGAATTAGCTTGCTGCCGCCCGACATCAACCGCTCGGACGTTACCTTCAAGGTGGAAAATCTAGCCGACGGTTCCGGGGCCATCCGCTATGCGTTGGCTGCCGTGAAGAATGTCGGAGCCGGCGCCATGGCGGGCGTCGTTGCGGAGCGAACCAAGAAGGGCCCCTTCAAGGATATTTCCGATTTCGCCCGGCGCCTCGATTCCAAATCGGTGAACAAACGGCAGCTCGAAAATCTTGTGCGCTCGGGCGCCTTCGACGGTATTGCCATCAATCGCAAACAGATATTCGACGGAATCGAAGCTATCCTTCGCCATGCGAATATGGCGCGCGAGGAACGCGACAGCGCGCAGATCGGATTGTTCGGCGGCGAGAGCGCGCAGCTCAAGGGCATCGTTCTGCCTGATGTGGCCGATTGGCTGCCGATGGACAAATTGCGCGAGGAATTCGGCGCGATCGGGTTCCATCTGTCGTCGCATCCGCTTGATGTCTACGAGGCCGAGCTTCAGCGCCTGCGTGTCAAAACCTACGACGAGGTCTCGCAAATGCGCTCCGATGCGGCTGTGCGGCTGGCCGGGGTCGTCGAGGGTAAGCGCGAACGCACCTCGCAGAAGGGCAACAAATACGCCTTCGTCCAGCTTTCGGATTCCAGCGGCCAGTATGAAATCACTGTCTTTTCCGAAGTCCTGACGCAAGCGCGCGAGCTTTTGGTTCCGGGCAAGGCGGTCCTCATCAAGGCCGGGCTTCAGGTCCAGGGCGAAACCAAACGCATCACCGCCATCGGAATCGAGGCCTTGGACAAGGCATCGGCGGGAACGACCGCTCTGCTCAAGATATTCATCGATGACGAGAAGCCGCTCACCTCATTGCAGCAGGTTCTGTCGCGCGAGAAAAAGGGCAGGGGCGAGGTCATCTTGGTGACCCGCGTCGACGAGGTCACCGAGATAGAAGTGCGCCTGCCGCAGAAATACGAAGTCTCGCCCGCCATGGCCCAGGCGGTGAAGGCAATCTCCGGCGTCGTGGACGTCAGACGGATTTAGGGATTAGCTTTTTTAAGTTCCTCGTGCTGAGCTTGTCGAAGCATAGGGGTGCCGCTGCCAATCCTTCGACAGGCTCAGGATGAGGGTTTCGGATCACGTCCGCGCATGACGAGATTTTTTGTAATCCCTCAATATTTCTCTTGCCGCATTGTGCCCAGGCGCGCCCGTCACGCCGCCGCCGGGATGCGTGCCTGAGCCGCACATATAGAGCCCGGGGATCGGTCCGCGATAATCGGCATGTCCGAGCAGAGGCCGTGACGAGAACATCTGGCCGAGATCGAGCTTGCCGTGGAAAATGTCGCCGTCGATCAAGCCGAAGGTGCGCTCCAGATCGAGCGGGCTCAGGACTTGTCGTCCCAGCACCGAAGCTTTGAAGTTGGGCGCATAGGCATCGATTGTGTCGATCATCAGATCGGCGACTTCGTCGCGGTGATCGTCCCACGATTCACCGTTGGGCAGATGGGGCGCCACGTGCTGGCAAAACAGGCTCGCCACATGTTGCCCTTTCGGTGCCAGCGTATCGTCGATGGTTGACGAAATCATCATCTCGACAATGGGCTTGCGCGACCACCCATGCGTGCGCGCATCGAAATAAGCTTGCTCCATATAATTGAGATCGGGGGCGATGATGATGCCCGAGGCGTGATGCCCGGCTAGATCGCGGCCGGGCAGGGCGGTGAAGTCGGGCAGCTCCGAAAGGGCCACGTTCATGCGGAAGCTTCCAGAGCCGTTCCGCCAATTCTCAATACGCTTTTGGAAATCCTCAATCAGGTTCGCAGGGTCTATAAGTCGCGAAAACAGCAGTTTTGGGTTCAAATTCGAGATCACCGCACTGGCGCGGATGCGTTCGCCGCTTTCGGTTGCGACCCCGACCGCGCGGCCTTTTTCGACGATCACCTCGCGCACGGCGGTGGAAAGGCGGATGTCAACACCGCGCGCCATGGCGGCTTTGGCCATGGCCTGGGTGATCGCGCCCATGCCGCCGATCGCATGGGCCCAGATGCCCTTCTTGCCGTTTATCTCGCCAAAACAATGATGTAGCAGGATATAGGCCGAACCGGGGCTATAAGGGCTCGCGTAATTGCCGACGATGCCGTCGAACCCCAAAACGGCCTTGATGGGGTCGCTCTCGAACCAGCTGTCTAGGTAATCGCCGGCCGAAGCGGTGAACAGGGTGACCAAATCGCGCTGTCCTTCGAGCCCCAGGCGGCGCAGGCGGTTGCCCAGCCTGCCGGCCTTGATCAATTCCAGGATCGCCGCGACGGGATGGCCCTCGGTCATGTTGGGCGGCGTTTCCAGAACCAAGGCGCGAAGAACGTCGGCCACGGCCTCCAGACGCCCGGAATAGGCGTCTAGACGCGTTGCATCCTTGGTGGAGAATTTGGCGACCTCGGCCCGGGTCCGTCCGGCGCCGACCTTCAGATAGCGGCCGTCGGGCAGAGGGAGGAAGTTCTGCAAAGGGCGTTCGACAATGCGCAGGCCATGTCCGGCCAGGTCCAAATCGTGCAAAACCTTGGGATTCAACAATGATACGGTGTAGGAAGCCGTGGAATTGCGAAATCCGGGGTAAAATTCCTCGGTCACCGCCGCGCCGCCGACCACCGCGCGGCGTTCCAAGACGACGACTTTGAGGCCAGCGGCGGCTAGATAGGCGGCACAGACCAGCCCATTGTGCCCCCCACCGATGATCGCTGCGTCATAATCGCTCATGAAACGGTTCTATCGTGCCTGGGACGGCCTTGCTATTCCCATGTTTTCTAAGTACATAAGGCTCCGTTAAATCCCACACGCGGGCTCTGCGGTGACGACGTAAATCCGTCGGCATCGCTCCGGTGTTTCCAGACGGAAACTCTCGCCCGCGGAGGTTCAACCGGAGAAAGGACAAACAATGGCTTTGCCAACTTTTACCATGCGCCAACTTCTCGAGTCCGGCGCGCATTTCGGACATGTTACCCGTCGTTGGAACCCGAAGATGGAGCAATACATCTTTGGCGTGCGCCAGGGCGTACACATCATCGATCTTCAGCAATCCGTACCTATGCTTTATCGCGCCATGCAGGCAGTCCACGACATCGTGGCCGGCGGCGGCCGCGTTCTTTGGGTCGGCACCAAACGCCAGGCGAGCCAACCGATCGCCGATGCTGCCCTGAAGTGCGGCCAGTATTACGTCAATCATCGTTGGCTCGGTGGCATGCTCACCAACTGGAAGACGATTTCGAATTCGATCCGCCGTTTGAAGACGCTGGAAGAGCAATTGGCGCAGGGCAATATCGGCATCACCAAGAAAGAGCTGCTGAGCCTGACCCGCGAGCGTGACAAGCTCGAACGCGCTCTCGGCGGTATCAAGGAAATGGGCGGTCTGCCCGACGTGGTCTTCATCATCGATACCAATAAAGAATCGATTGCCGTGGCCGAAGCCAATAAGCTCGGTATCCCGGTCGTCGCGATCCTCGATTCGAATTCCAGCCCGGAAGGCATCACCTATCCGGTTCCGGGCAACGACGACTCGATCCGTGCGATCAACCTATATTGCGAGATGATCGCGGGTTCAGTGTTGTCGGGCATCCAGTCCGAAATCACGGTGTCCGGCGGCGATATCGGTGCACGCGAAGACGCGCACGAAGAATTGCCGGCCGAAATCGAGTCGGCTGTCGCGGTGCCTGCGGAAGCTGAGGCTGCGGCTACGGCCTAATTCCTCGTCGGACCAAGCGGAGATAAGAAAATGGCGGAAATTACAGCTGCGCTGGTCAAAGATCTGCGCGAAAAAACCGGCGCCGGCATGATGGATTGCAAGAAGGCACTGGCGACCAACGACGGCGATGTGGAAGCGGCTGTGGATTGGCTGCGCAAGCAAGGCCTAGCCTCTGCGGCGAAGAAATCCGGACGCACCGCGTCGGAAGGTCTGGTGGGCGTCGTGACCAACGGGACCAAAGGCGCCATCGTCGAGGTAAATGCCGAGACGGACTTCGTTGCGCGCAACGACCAATTCCAGGCCTTCGTCCAGCAGGTGACGGATCTGACGATAAGTACGGGTGAAGATATCGAAGCCCTGAAGATTGCCAAGATCGGTGCGGCAACCGTCAGCGAAACGCTGACGACGCTGATTGCTACCATCGGCGAGAACATGAATCTGCGCCGTGCGTCGGTCCTGTCGGTTGGTTCCGGCGTTGTCGTGTCCTACATGCACAGTGCTTTGAAGCCGGGTCTTGGCAAGATTGGCGTCCTCGTGGCGCTCGAATCCAAAGGAGACGCAGCGACGCTCGAAGCCCTCGGCAAGCAGCTGGCCATGCATGTGGCGGCGGCCAATCCGACGGCTTTGTCGCGGGCTGACGTCAACGTGGCGGATCTGGAACGTGAAAAGAACCTTCAGATCGAGATGGCGCGCTCCTCGGGGCGTCCCGAAAACATCATCGAAAAGATGGTCGAAGGCCGGCTTCGCAAGTATTATGAGGAAGTCTGCCTGCTGGAGCAAACCTACGTCATCGACGGCGAAACCAAGGTCGCCGATGCAGTCACCAAGGCTGCTAAGGACCTCGGCGCGCCGGTAACAGTCGCCGGATTCCGCCGTTTTGCGCTCGGCGAAGGCATCGAAAAGAAACATGAGGATTTCGCGGCAGAGGTTGCGGCCGCAGCCGGGGCCTAGCCTTTCGCACGGTCGACGGAATATCTGGGAAATGCCCCGATTCCCCGTTAAATCTCGGGGTCGACGACGTGCGGAATCGTGTAGAATATTGCGTTAACGGTGCCGTGACGGGCTGGCCGATGTGGTCTGCGTGCATGGCGTCGTGCTCCAGTGGGGCGCGGCAGGGACGTTAATCTGAAGTGGACGGCATGGCCGAAAAACCGATCTATCGCCGCGTATTGCTGAAATTGTCGGGCGAAGGCCTGATGGGCGCCAAGCAATTCGGATTCGAATCGCAGGCGATGGAGCGAATCGCCCATGAAGTCCGCGTCGTGCGCGACATGGGAGTCGAAATTTGCCTTGTCATCGGCGGCGGTAATATTTTCCGCGGCCTGTCCGGCATGGCGACAGGCATAGAACGCGCCAGTGCCGACCATATGGGAATGCTGGCGACGGTGATCAATGCGCTCGGCGTCCAATCGGTGCTCGAAAGCATCGATGTCGAGACACGCGTCCTTTCGGCGATCCCGATGGCATCCGTTTGCGAACCCTATATTCGCCGCCGCGCGGTGCGACATTTGCAAAAGGGCCGGGTTGTCATTTTCGCAGCCGGAACCGGAAACCCCTATTTCACGACCGATACCGCTGCGGCGTTACGGGCCGCAGAAATGGGGTGCGACGCACTGATGAAGGGGACGCAAGTCGACGGGGTCTATAGTGCCGATCCAAAAAAAGTAAAGGACGCGAAACGCTACGAAGAGCTTTCGTATAAAGACGTGCTGACGAACGATCTCGAAGTCATGGATGCCTCGGCAATTTCTCTCGCCCGCGAAAACGGAATTCCCATTCTCGTCTTTTCAATTCACACGCCCGGCGCATTTGCCGAGGTCGTGGCGGGCCGTGGCAAATCGACGATCATTCGCGAGTTGGGAGAGGCTTAGAGATGGAATTCGACGCAACACGTACCGATATGAAACGTCGAATGGACGGCGCACTCGAGGTTCTTCATCGGGAATTCGCCGGTCTGCGGACCGGCCGTGCCTCGGCCAATTTGCTGGAACATCTGATGGTCGACGCTTACGGACAAAAAATGCCGATCACGCAGGTCGGTACTGTGGGGGTTCCGGAACCGCGTTTATTGACCGTTCAAGTTTGGGATCGCGCTCTGATTTCCCACGTCGAAAAGGCGATCCGTGAATCCAATCTGGGGCTCAATCCCCAATCCGACGGACAACTGGTGCGCGTGCCCATCCCGCCTTTGACGGAAGACCGGCGCAAGGAGATCACCAAGATCGCAAGCCGCTATAACGAAGAGGCTAAAGTTGCTATCCGCAATGTACGTCGTCACGGGCTGGACGAACTGAAACGACTCGAAAAAGAAGGCAAGATTTCGCAGGACGACGGCAAAAAGTTGACGAAGGAAGTCCAGGATATGACTGACCAATACGTCAACAAATTGGACGATGCCTTCGCCCACAAGGAGAAAGACATACTACAGGTTTGATGAATGACTTCGCTCCCCTCACATGCCGATGACGGATCGTCTGCTCCGATCCATCTCGCCATCATCATGGATGGCAACGGTCGCTGGGCGAAATCGCGTGGCCTTCCCCGTATAGAAGGTCATCGTCGAGGGGCCGATGCCGTGCGCACTGCTGTGAGTTGCGCAATTAAGTACGGCGTCCGATATCTAACTCTGTACAGTTTTTCCTCCGAAAACTGGAAACGGCCTGTCCAGGAAGTCGACGACCTAATGGGGCTGCTTCGGCGTTATCTGCAAAGCGAAATCGCGGAGCTTCACAAAAATGGGGTGCGGCTGCGCGTAATCGGCGAACGGTCGGATCTCAGTCCCGATATCATCAAATTGATCGAAGACGCAGAGTCCTTTACCGCGAAGAACCAACAGCTCGATCTGGTCGTGGCGCTCAGTTATGGCGGACGGGCGGAAATCGCAAAGGCGGTGCGGCGCGTTGCACGCGACATAGCGGATGGAAAGATGTCCATCGCGGATATTGATGAAGGCGCGGTCGCAGCGCGTTTGGACACCGTCGGGATTCCGGACCCGGATCTCATCTTGCGTACGAGCGGCGAGCAGAGAATTAGCAATTTCCTGTTGTGGCAGATGGCCTATACGGAGTTCGTTTTTCTTGAGACCTTATGGCCTGATTTTTCGGAACGGGATTTCGCTCAGGTTGTATCCGAGTTTCACCGCCGGGAACGGCGCTTCGGCGGCACTTAGGACGGCATAGATGTTACTTCGTTTCATCTCGACCATTGTACTAGCGCCTCCGGCTTTGGCCGCGATCTGGTTCGGCTGGCCTTATTTTGATGCGATGGTATTCGTCATTGGCGTGATCGCCGTCGTCGAATTGTACCGCGTATCGAATGCGAATGGTCATATCCAAACGACTGCCACAGGTCGTATTGCCTGGCCGCTGGTCGGACTTCTCTATGTAGGTGTCGCCTGCGCCGGCCTTTTGGTCCTGCGCGCCGACGCCGAGCAGGGACGCGGGTTAGTTGTTGCGTTTTTTGCGGTCGTTTGGGCGACGGATATCGGAGCCTATCTGATCGGCCGTGCGGTTGGCGGTCCTAAGCTCGCGCCGGCGATTAGCCCGAAAAAAACCTGGTCGGGCGCAATCGGTGGCGCTATCTGCGCCATTGCGGCCGGATTTCTGACCGGCAGCGCCATGGATTTGTCGTATTCCAGTATTGTTCTGCTGGGGATGGCGGGTGTTATTTCCGTCGTATCGCAAATCGGCGATTTGGTTGAGTCATGGTGGAAGCGACGTTTCGACGTCAAAGACTCCGGAAATTTGATTCCGGGACATGGCGGAATCCTGGATCGTATCGATGGCGTACTGCTGGCTTCGCCCGTTGCAGCGGCGAGCCATTGGCTGGCTCATGGGGGGAGCATGCCATGGAAATGAAACTCGGGCGTCCGATGCCGTCTGGCGAATCCAAGACTCGCTCGGTCACGATTCTCGGATCGACCGGTTCCGTTGGCCGTAACACCCTCGATCTGATCGAACGTTCTCCGGACAGTTTCCACGTCGACGTACTGACCGGTCATGTCAATGTCGATCTGCTGATCGCGCAGGCCCGCGCCTTCAGGCCGAAGTTGGCGGTTATCGCAGCTGAGGAAAAGTACGCGACCTTGAAAGACGGATTGGCGGGTACGGGTGTGGAGGTTGCGGCCGGGGCATCGGCTTTAGCGGACGCAGCTGCCTGTCCGACCGATTTTGTTATGGCTGCCATTGTCGGCATTGCCGGTTTGGAGCCGACACTTACGGCGGCGCGGCGCGGTGCGATTGTCGGGCTCGCGAACAAGGAATGCCTAGTTTGTGCCGGCGATTTCTTGATTTCGGAAGTCGAAAAAGGTGGCGGCCGGCTTATCCCCGTTGATTCCGAACACAATGCAATTTTCCAAGTTTTCGATTTCGCCGAAGATCAGTCGGTCGAGAAATTGATCCTGACTGCGTCCGGAGGGCCGTTCCGTTCGTTGGATCGCGACCAGATGATCCATGTGACACCGGCCCAGGCCGTTGCGCATCCAAATTGGGATATGGGCGCCAAAATTTCGGTCGATTCGGCAACAATGATGAATAAGGGCCTTGAATTGATCGAGGCCTATTACCTATTTCCTGTAACAGAAGATCAGATCGAAATCCTGGTGCATCCGCAATCGGTCGTACACAGTATGGTGGCCTATCTTGACGGATCGGTTCTGGCGCAGATGGGGACCCCAGACATGCGAACTCCGATCTCATTCGCATTGGGTTGGCCTAAACGCATGCCGACCCCCTCACGCCGCCTGGATTTTGCAGCGATCGGCAATCTTACCTTCGAGGCACCAGACATGACCCGCTTTCCGGCTTTGCGGATAGCCAGGGAAGCCTTGCGCGCGGGCGGGGCGGCGCCGATCGTTCTGAACGCGGCGAACGAAGTCGCCGTAGCGCGTTTCTTAAGCGGAGGACTCAAGTTCCTCGAGATCGCGCGTGTCGTCGAGGATGCCCTAAGTCGGTCGAATGAGAGTGCCCCCGTTTGTATCGAGGATGTGGCTGGTATCGACGCGACTGCCCGGCGCCTCGCTGTGGATATCATTGCCGCCGTTTAGTCGTCCTTATTTCGAGATCGAGTATCGGACAAATTATGGAAGCGTCGTCATTCATGTCGAACGTTAGCTTTATCTGGGAGATCGGCGTCCCGTTCTTGGTGGCGTTGAGCGTTCTCGTCTTCGTTCACGAACTCGGCCACTATTTGGTCGCTCGTTGGAACGGCGTACGCGTCGAGGTTTTCTCGATCGGCTTCGGCACGGAACTCAAAGGTTGGACAGATCGGGCAGGAACCCGCTGGAAGATATGCGCTATTCCATTGGGCGGCTATGTCAAAATGTTCGGTGAAAGCGAAACCATCGCCGACGAAGTGACTAAAGATCAACGACCACTGACCCCCGAAGAAGTCGCCGTTTCATTCCACCACAAATCGATCGCCCAGCGCGCGGCAATCGTTGTCGCTGGCCCATTGGTAAACTATATTTTTGCGATCATCGCCTTCGCCATATTGTTTATGGCCGTCGGCATGCCTCAGACGGATACGACCGCACCCTTGCCGGCTATCATCGGGAGCATCGCGCCGGGTAGCGCTGCCGAAAAGGCCGGTCTCAAAGTCGGTGATCGCGTTGTTGTCGCCGGCGACGAAAAGATCACACTTTTTTCAGATCTTCAGCGGATTGTTCAAGCTAGTCCGGCGATGTCGTTGCCCCTGACTTTGGTTCGTGACGGTTCCGAACTTCGTTTAACCGTCGTTCCGAGCGCCCGCGAGATTTCGGAACGGTCCGGCGGCAAGATAACCCGCGGTCAGTTGGGTGTGACGGCGGATCCCGGTCCGATAGAATATGTTCGTCAGGCGCCCCATCAAGCCATTTGGATGGGAATAGAGCGTACCTATGTTGTGACTGTCCGCATCCTCGCTTATATCCGCGATGTCGTCGTCGGCACGCAATCGGCCGAGGAAGTCGGGGGGATTTTGCGGATCGCCCAGATGTCGGGCCAGGTCGCCGAATTGGGGATTGCGAACTACGTCACATTTTTGGCTGTGCTGTCGATAAATTTAGGTTTGATCAATCTGTTTCCCGTACCGTTGCTCGACGGAGGGCATCTTGCCTTTTATGCAATCGAGGCGATTCGCGGACGCCCGCTGGGAGCGCGTGCCCAGGAGTACGGTTTCCGCTTGGGATTAGTGTTGGTTCTGGCGCTATTCGTGTTCGCCACGTGGAATGATCTTGTGCATCTTAAGTTTTTCGAGTTTATTGCTAACCTATTGACCTAACCCATTGGATTCGCGGGGGGAGTTTTGTTGGGCGTACGCATCCTGTGGTTAGTGGTTCTGGTGGCTCTCGTCCTGGTGCGGCCCTTGGATGCGTTCGCGCAGCAAGGTGCCTCCGACACGGTGGGCGAGGTCGTCGTCCAGGGGACCCAACGCGTCGAACGCGAAACCGTACGCTCCTATCTGCTTTTGCAGGAAGGCGACCCCTTCGATCCGCGCCGGATCGATCAATCTCTGAAAAGCCTGTTCGCAACAGGCCTGTTTGCCGACGTGACGATCACCCGTAACGGCCGCGCTCTGGTCGTGAACGTCGTCGAAAATCCGGTGATCAACCGCATCGCTTTCGAGGGCAATAAGCGCGTCGAAGAGGCGACATTGTTGGCCGAGGTGTCGTTGCGTCCTCGAGTCGTCTTCACGCGTACCAAAGTGCAGAATGACGTTAAGCGTATTCTCGACGTATATCGCGTCAACGGCCGTTTCGCGGCGACCGTCGAGCCGAAAATCATTCAACTCGATCAGAATCGCGCCGACCTTGTCTTTGAAATCGACGAAGGCGCACTGACGAAGGTCGAGAAAATCCGCTTCGTCGGCAACAAGGTGATGAGTGATTCCGACCTCCGGGATGTCGTTAAAACCAAGGAGGCCGCATTTTATCGAATCTTATCGAACTACGACATCTACGATCCTGATCGGGTGACCTTCGATCGTGAATTGCTGCGACGCTTTTATCTCAAAGAAGGCTATGCCGACGTGCGTGTCGAATCCGCGGTCGCCGAGCTTACCGCAGATCGCACCAAATTCTTTTTGACGTTCACTGTCGACGAAGGTCCACGCTACAAGTTCGGCAATATCGACGTTGCCGTTGGATTGCGCGGATTGAGCCGCGACGATTTGCTGCCGACAGTGAAGTTCAGTAAGGGCGATTGGTACAATAGCGATGCCGTTGACGCCGCCCAAACCAAGCTGGCGGACGAAGTCGGCACGCGCGGATATGCCTTCGTCGAGGTGCGTCCTCGCGTCAATCGCAACCGCGAGGCCCAAACAGTCGATTTAACGTACGATATCAATGAAGGGCCGCGAGTCTTCGTCGAGAGGATCGACATTTCGGGCAATGTACGAACGATCGACAAGGTGATCCGTCGCGAAGTGCAATTGGTCGAGGGCGACGCGTTCAACGCGGCCAAGGTTCGCCGTTCGCGTCAGCGCATCCGAGATCTCGATTTCTTCGGCAAGGTCGATGTGCAGAACGTGCCTGGCAATGCCCCCGACAAATCGGTCGTCAAGGTCGAGGTCGAGGAAAAATCGACCGGCTCGCTCTCGCTCGGTGTTGGTTACGCGACCGACCAAGGGCCTTTGCTCGATGTTGGGGTTCGCGAACGAAATCTGTTGGGACGCGGGCAAACGCTTTCGGCCAATGCCACGATTGCCGGCGAACGGACGCAGATCAGCTCGTCCTTCACAGAGCCATATTTCATGGACCGGGAACTTTCTGCCGGTGTCGACGTCTTCCATACGAGGAGCGATCTTCAAAGCAGCCGTTCCTACGATACGCGGGAAACTGGTTCGGCCGCGCGCCTCGGATACCAGTTGAGCGAATATTGGCGTCAAAATCTCAAATATGGCTTCCGATATCGCGAAATCGACAATGTTCGCGCTGGTGCGTCCGCATTGGTCCGACAGCAGGAAGGCGAACGCTACGTTTCCGAAGTCGGGCAAGTAACTACCTATGACCGGCGCGATAGTAAGATCAATCCGACCGAAGGGTTCATTGGTCGCGTCGCGAACGACGTTGCTGGACTTGGCGGCACGGTGCACTACTTACGTACGGTCCTTAGCGCCTCGCAGTTCTATCCCTTGGCACCGCAATACATCCTGTCGATCAATGGGCGTACGGGTTATATTTTGGGCCTTGGCGAAGACGTAAATATCGGAGACCGCTTCTTCCTTGGCGGAGAAACGCTGCGAGCCTTCAAGTCGGCCGGCGCAGGTCCTCGCGATTTGGCCACCAAGGACTCGCTGGGTGGTGAATGGGTTTACAACGGTTCCGTAGAGTTGAAGGTTCCGTTGGGATTGCCTGAGGAACTCGGAATTTCCGGACGCTTGTTCACGGATTTCGGCAGTGCCGGGGGCGTTAACCCATCCAATCCCACCGTGTCTGATTCAGGAGCCATTCGCGCATCGGCTGGTTTCGGCGTGGGCTGGGCCTCCCCATTCGGGCCGATCAGCATCGATATTGGCGTGCCGATCGTAAAAGAAGATTTCGACAAGGCTGAACTTCTGCGCGTCAACTTTGGAACCAGATTTTAAGCATGAAACCCTTATTCCTCGTATCCGCCGTGCGTGCCTTCGGTGCTGTACTCCTGCTATCTGCTTTGCTGCTTTCGCCATCCGCTTTTGCACAAGATCAAACGCGCGTCGTAAAATTTGGCGTCGTCGACGTCGAAGAGATTGAGCGCGAGTCATTGATGAATAAGGACATCACCGCGCAGATCAATCAGTTGCGGATGAAGCTTTCCGAAGAAGTGAAACAGGAAGAAGCCTCGTTGCGCAAAGCGAATGAGGATTTGCAGCGTCAAAAGGTGCTTATGGCGCCCGATGCGTTTGAACAAGAGGTCCGCAAATTTCGCGAGCGCGAGCTGAGCTTTCAGAAGAATATTCAAGATCGGAACGATCATTTTAATCGTGTCCGTATCTATGTTCGCAATGCGTTCAATACGGAACTGAACAAGGCTTTGGTGGATATCACCAAGGAGCAGCAATTCACGCTCATCTTGCGACGCAGCCAGGTCCTGACAGTTGCGGATTTTCTCGATATCACGAAATTTCTCCTCGAACGCATAAACAAGAATGCGCCGAAATTTCAAATACCCAATGATATCGTGCAGGCGGAAA
This sequence comes from Caenispirillum bisanense, assembly GCA_945877815.1. GTDB lineage: Bacteria > Pseudomonadota > Alphaproteobacteria > Rhodospirillales > UBA2165 > CANIGJ01. The sequence goes on along the minus strand of CAMDWJ010000008.1, from coordinate 75,337 downwards.
AGTCCCAGGCCACCAAGGCAAAGGCTCCGGCAGCCGCAAAATCATCGGAACCGAAAAAGAAATAGTCCATGGCGGATGCCCGTTTCTTCGATAAAGCGGGTCCATTCAGTCTGAAAGATCTTTCGCGGATCGCAGAAGCTGAAATCGGTGGCAGTGGCGATTCCGGAAAATTGTATTCCGACGTGAAGGCATTGACGGTCGCTGAAGCCGAGGATGTCAGCTTCATCGATAATCGCCGCTATGTTTCCGATTTTGTAGCATCGCGCGCTGGGGTGATTTTGACGGCGCCCGATCTTGTCGAGCGCGCGCCCGCCTCAGCGGCGCTGTTGATCACGAAGACTCCCTATCGCAGTTATGCACTCGTGGCTCAGGCCTTTTATCCGGTTATGAGGCGCACGCCCGCGATAGCCACCAGTGCTTCAATCGCTGTCACCAGCCGTATCGCGACCGGCGCAGCCATCGCGCCGGGTGTCGTCGTCGGCGAGGAATGTGAGATCGGATTCGGAACATCAATCGGCGCGAACACTGTCATCGGCGACGGAGTGCGAATCGGCGCCAATTGCGCGATAGGATCCAATTGCACTCTAACCCACTGTGATGTCGGTGACCGTGTCATCCTTCATCCGGGGGTGCGTATCGGACAGGACGGATTTGGCTTCGCGCCCGGCAGAATTCACACGAAAGTTCCGCAACTCGGCAGAGTGATCATCGGTAATGATGTCGAGATCGGCGCGAATTCCGCGATCGATAGAGGGGCCGCACCCGATACTGTCGTTGGAGACGGTACCAAGATTGATAATTTGGTGCACATCGCACATAACGTTATCATAGGAAAAGGATGCCTGATTACTGGGCAAGTTGGAATATCGGGAAGCACCACGCTCGGTGATTACGTGATGATTGGTGGACAGGCCGGGTTGATCGGACATCTGACCATTGGTGACGGTGCGCGTATTTCAGCGCAGAGCGGCGTTACCCATGATATAGCGGCCAGAGTATCGGTCGCCGGCACGCCTGCGATGGAATCGCGTGAACATTGGCGCAATCTTGCATTCTTGAACCGGCTGCGCAAATCGAAGGAAGGTCGTTAGATCATGGACTCCGAAGCACGATCCGGCGGTCCCGCGACGCTTGATATTGAACATATTAAGCGGCTTATCCCGCATCGCTATCCGTTTCTGCTTGTCGATCGCTTGACCGAGATCGTGGTGGGTGAGAGCGCCGTCGGTATCAAGAACGTAACAGCGAACGAGCCGTTTTTTCTTGGACATTTTCCCACTCAACCTATCATGCCCGGCGTCTTGATAATCGAGTCCCTGGCGCAAACCGCAGGCGCGCTCGTAGCCTATTCCTTAGGCGATGAGGATCAGGGAAAGCTCGTTTATTTCATGTCCGTCGAAGGTGCGCGGTTCCGAAAGCCAGTTGTACCTGGCGACACGATCAAGCTTCATGTCGAGAAGAAGCAGAAGCGCGGCAATGTGTGGAAATTCAGCGGCGTCGCCAGGGTCGACGGCGCCATTGTCGCCGAATCCACATTCACAGCAATGATCGGTACGCCATGACCGATATTCACCCGACAGCTGTCGTCGAGCGCGGCGCGGAAATCGCCGAAGGCGCTACCATCGGCCCATATTGCGTTATTGGCTCTCATGTCGTGATCGAGACCGGCGTTAAGTTGCTGTCTCATGTCGTCGTGACCGGACGCACCAAGATCGGCGAGAACTCTTTGGTCTTTCCGTTCGCCTCGGTCGGCCATCAGCCGCAAGACCTGAAATATCACGGCGAGCCGTCCCGTCTAGAGATTGGCCGCAACACTATCTTGCGCGAGCATGTGACGGTAAATCCCGGCACCGAGGGCGGCGGCATGCTGACCCGTGTCGGCGACAACTGCCTGCTGATGATGAGCGCACATGTCGCGCATGATTGTGTCATCGGCGATAACGTGATCTTGGTGAACAATGCGACCCTGGGTGGCCATGTCCAGATCGGCGATTGGGCGATCATCGGCGGGCTCTCGGCTGTCCATCAATTCGTTCGCATCGGCCGCCACGCGATGATCGGCGGCATGTCGGGCGTCGAGGCCGACGTCATCCCGTATGGGTCGGTAGTCGGCAATCGGGCACATCTGGCTGGGCTCAATCTGGTCGGGCTCAAACGGCGCAATTTCTCGCGCGATGTGATTCACGATCTACGACGCGCCTATCGGCTGATCTTCGCCCAGGAAGGCACGCAGGCCGAGCGTCTTGCTGACGTTGCCGATCTCTTCACCACCGTCGAGCCGGTGATGGAGATCGTTCAGTTTATGGGCGGAGAATCCAACCGATCGATCTGCCAGCCTCTGCTAGAGGATGCAGCCTAAGCTCGGCATACTTGCCGGGGGAGGGATTTTACCCGCCCGGCTTATCGAACATTGCCGCGCGACGGGACGACCGTACTTTGTGGTCGCTTTCAACGGACATTGCGACGTCGATACGGTGCGGGATGCACCACACGGCTGGTTCCGTCTCGGCGCCGCCGGCTCAATCATAAATGCGCTGCGAGCCAATGTTGCGCGCGATCTCGTCATGGTTGGCTGGATTAAGCGGCCGCGATTGCGCGACCTTCGGCCCGATTGGCAGGGCCTGCGGATTCTTGCCGGAATTTGGCGGTGTTTTTTAGGTGGGGATGATGCGTTGTTGCGCGCCGTCGCGAAAGTGCTCGAAGGGAAAGGATTCCGTGTTTGCGGAATTCAAGAGGTGATGGAAGGGCTCTTGGCACCTGCAGGTGCTTTTGGACGTGTGTCACCTGATTCCGCCGGTGCGCGCGACGTGACGGAGGGCATGAAGGCGGCCCGTGACTTGGGTGCCCGCGATCTCGGGCAAGCCGTCCTCGTGCGAAGCGGTGCGGTCATCGCCCGCGAAGGACCGGACGGCACCGACGCAATGTTAATGCAAAGTGCCGGCTTGTTGGCCGGCGGCGGCGGCGTTCTCGTCAAGATGCGCAAGCCACAGCAGGATATGCGCATCGATCTTCCGTCCATTGGGCCCGATACGGTCAGGCTCGCCGTGAAACTCGGACTTACGGGCATCGCGGTAGAAGCCGGAAATGCGTTGGTGGTCGATTTTCCCGAGGTGGTACGCGCGGCCGACGAAGCCGGGATATTTGTCGTTGGCGTCGATGCCCAGCGAGCCTGAACCAGATACGCCGCTGATCTATCTCGTGGCGGGAGAACCGTCGGGAGACCGACTTGGTGCGCGGCTCATGGCTGCGCTTATCGCCGAAACCGACGGACGCATCCGTTTTCGCGGCATCGGCGGCGAGGTTATGGCCGAAGTGGGGCTCCAAAGCCGTTTCCCCATCGCCGAGCTTGCAGTCATGGGATTGGCCGAAGTTTTGCCGCGTCTGCCGCGTCTGCTGCGCCGCATTCGCGAAACGGCCGAGGATATAGAGCGCTCACATCCCGCCGCGTTGGTCACGATCGATGCGCCGGATTTTTCGCTCAGGGTCGCCAATCTATTGCGGGGACGAGGAATTCCCTTGATCCATTACGTGGCGCCATCGGTTTGGGCCTGGAAGGCTCACCGCGCGCGCAAAATGGCCGCTTTCTTGGATCGTGTCATGACCTTGCTGCCCTTCGAGCCGCCTTATTTCACGGCCGAAGGATTGCCGGCCGATTTCGTCGGCCATCCGGTGATCGAAAGCGGCGCGGACAAAGGCGATGGCTCCGGCTTCCGTACCCGACATGGAATCTCGGCCGACGACAAACTCGTTTGCCTGCTCCCGGGGAGCCGCATGAGCGAAATTTCGAGATTGGTGCCGATCCTGCGCAAAACCATCGGGCTGATGGAACACAGTCATGACAATCTAACGCTTGTCGTGCCGACCGTAGCCCACATCGCAGCGCCACTGCGCGCGATGTTGGCAACCTGGCCGCAGCCGCCGTTGATGGTCACGGGAGAGGCGGCGAAATTCGATGCCTTCGCGGCGGCCGACGTGGCAATTGCTGCGTCTGGCACCGTCGCGCTTGAATTGGCGATGGCCGGAACCCCGAGCGTGATCGTCTACCGGATGAACCCAATCACCGGATGGCTTGCCCGGCGTCTTGTGAAACTCAAATACACAAGTCTCGTGAACCTGTTGCTCGATGAGGAAATTCTACCGGAACTTCTGCTTGAGAATTGCCGTCCCGAGCGGATTGCGGCGGCGGCGGAGCAACTCCTGTCCGACCAAGATGCGGTTCAATATCAGCGCATGCGCTCCAAGCAGGCATTGGCGCAGCTTGCCCCCGACGGAATAGCACCCTCTATCGCCGCGGCTCGAATTGTACTCGACGTCATAAAAAAGGCCGGTTCCAAGGAACCGGCCTGATTTGGATTAGGCTTTCACCTTGCGCTTGGCTTCCGGGACATAATCGCGTTCGGTCGCACCCGTATAGAGCTGGCGCGGACGGCCGATCTTCATCTGCGGATCCTCGATCATTTCATTCCATTGCGAGATCCAGCCGACGGTACGCGCGACGGCGAACAGCGCCGTGAACATGCTGGTCGGAATACCCATGGCGCGGAAGATGATGCCCGAATAGAAATCGACATTCGGGTACAGCTTACGCTCGACGAAATAATCGTCCTCAAGCGCGATCCGTTCGAGTTCCATGGCGAGTTCGAGCAACGGTTCGTTCTTGATGCCGAGTTCGCCCAGAACCTCGTGGCAGGTCTGCTGCATGACCTTAGCGCGCGGGTCGAAGTTCTTGTAGACGCGATGACCGAAGCCCATCAAGCGGAACGAGTCGTCCTTGTCCTTCGCCTTCTTGATGTATTCCGGGATCTTCGATTTATCGCCGATCTGATTGAGCATATCGAGCACGGCTTCGTTGGCACCGCCGTGCGCGGGGCCCCATAAGGACGCGATGCCGGCCGCGATACAGGCGAAGGGGTTGGCGCCGGACGAACCGGCGAGGCGCACCGTCGATGTCGAGGCATTCTGTTCGTGGTCGGCGTGCAGGATCAGGATGCGATCCATGGCCTTGGCCATCGTCGGGCTGACCTTGTACTTCTCTGCCGGCGTCGCGAACATCATGTGCAGGAAGTTCTCGGCGTAGCTGAGTTCGTTCTGCGGGTAGACGAACGGCTGACCGACCGAATATTTGTAGGCTTGGGCGGCGATCGTCGGCATTTTCGCGATCAGTCGATAGGATGCGACGGTGCGGTGGCGTTGGTTCGTGATGTCCAGGCTGTCGTGGTAGAAGGCTGCCAAGCCGCCGACGACACCGCACATCACGGCCATCGGATGGGAGTCTCGGCGGAAACCGCTGTAGAAGCTGTTGATCTGTTCCTGCAGCATCGTGTGATAGGTCACATCGTGCACGAACTTGGTCTTCTGCTCGGCTGTCGGCAGTTCGCCAAACAACAGCAGATAGCAGGTCTCCATATAATCTGAATGCTCGGCGAGATCCTGAATGCGATAGCCACGATAGAGCAGGATGCCTTCGTCGCCGTCGATATAGGTGATGGCGGATTCGCAGCTGCCGGTCGAGGTGAAGCCCGGATCGTAGGTAAAATAGCCGGTATCGCCATAGAGGCGCCGAACGTCGATGACCTTGGGGCCGACCGAGCCAGCCATAACCGGCAGATCGTATTTCTTACCGCTTTCGTTATCGAGAAGGGTGACGGTTTGCTGGTTGGTTTTCGCTTTTGCTTCTGCCATGTCTGATCCCCCAGGTACTGTTGCCGCACCGACGCGGCAGTAACGATTTGACGGACGTTCTGTCAAGGTAACGCTCGGTCCGCTTGCATGTCACGTTAGGGCAATTGCGTCGTCGATCCGCCCCAGCGTCTCATCCCGACCCAGAACCTCCATGACTTCGAAGATGCCCGGCGACTTGTCGGAGCCGGTCAGAGCCGCCCGCAGGGGCTGAGCGACCGTTCCGAGCTTGACGTCGCGTTCGACCGCCAGTTGGCGGACCTGCTCTTCGATAACCCCTTGAGACCAGTCGGAAATCTGCTCCAATGCAGACCGCAACGACTCGACCACGGGGCGGCCTTCGCCGTCAAGTAATTTCCGACCTTTATCGTTTATTGGAATGGGCCTTTGCATTGCATAAAACATAGCATTTTCAGCAAGTTCTAATATATTCTTTGAGCGTTCTGTTAAACTATTGAGCCCCTTGATCAGCCGTTCTTCGGCTGCTGACGAGGTTCCTGTCGGCAGCCGTTTTGCCAGTTCAGGCAATACCAGACGCGCGAGCCGAGCCGGGTCTGCCTGACGTAGGTAATGGGCGTTCAGGTTTAGCAACTTGTCCATATCGAAGCGCGAAGGGGCCCGGCCCACGGCGTCCAGATCGAACCACTCGACCGCTTGTGCCTGGTCGATGATCTCGTCATCGCCGTGGCCCCAGCCGAGCCGCAACAGGTAATTGCACATGGCTTCCGGCAGGATACCCATATCGCGGTAATCCTCGACATTCTGGGCGCCGTGCCGTTTGGATAGCTTGGCTCCGTCCGCGCCGTGCAATAGAGGTAAATGGCCGAAAACCGGCAAATCCCAGCCCGAAGCGAGGTATAGCTGCACTTGGCGGAAGGTGTTGGTCAGATGGTCGTCGCCTCGTATGACATGAGTGACCGCCATATCGTGATCGTCGACGACGACAGCCAGCATATAGGTGGGGGTCCCGTCCGCACGCAACAGGACCATATCGTCGAGCTGGTCGTTGGCGACCTCGACCCGGCCTTGAATTCTATCCTCGATTGCCGTGGAGCCGCCGCGCGGCGCTTTAAAACGCACGACCGGAGCAATGCCGACGGGGGCGTCTGCCGGGTCGCGGTCGCGCCAACGACCGTCATACATCATGGGCCGGCCGGCGCGCTTGGCCTCCTCGCGCATCGCTGTAAGCTCTTCGGGCGTGCAATAGCAATGATAGGCTTTGCCCTCAGCGAGGAGCTTGTGGGCGACCTCGGCGTGGCGGCCGCGCCGCTCGAATTGCGAGACCGCTTCGCCGTCCCAATCGAGTTCCAGCCACTTAAGGCCGCCATAGATTGCGTCAACCGCAGCCTGGGTCGAGCGTGCCCGATCCGTATCTTCGATACGCAACAGGAATTTTCCGCCGTGATGTTTGGCGAAAAGCCAGTTGAACAGTGCGGTGCGCGCGCCGCCGATGTGAAGGAAACCGGTGGGCGAAGGGGCGAAACGGGTGACGACCATGGTGCTAAACTAAGCTAATGTTTCCTAACGTCAATAACCGGACGATGGAGCGTGGCGTCAATCCTGACGCATGTCGTAACTTGGATGAGCGCAAGCCTGGCGGCCGAGCGCGCGCGCTGGCTATTGTGGTCGCCGGTCGGTCTCGGCGTCGGTATCGGGCTGTATTTCACTTTGCGGACCGAGCCGCCGATCTGGATCGGGCCGATGGCAATCCTAATTGCGATCGGTTGCGGTATTCTCGGACGCCGGCGAGATTATCTATTGCTGGTGACGATCGCGTTTGGCTTGGTCGCGGGCGGCTTCGCCCTTGCGCAATGGCGCACCTTCAGCGTCGGGCATGTCGTCCTCGAACGCGCCGTGACCTCGACGACCGTTTCGGGGCGCGTCGCGTCAGTCGAACAATTGGCGGGTGGAACGCGCGTAATCCTGGAAAAGGTCCGCATCGGCGCCCTGGAGGCGCACGCGACACCCGAGCGCATTCGATTGCGCCTGCGGGGCAAGGCGGTCGATCTGTTGCCGGGCGTTTGGCTACAGGTGAGGGCACGGATTTCGCCACCGCCACCGCCCGCTATGCCGGGCGCCTACGATTTCCAGTTCCATTATTATTTTCAGGAAATCGGCGCGACCGGTTTTGCCATGGGCCGGACACGCATCGTCGCGGACGGCGACGATCAGCTGACGCTGGCGCATCGTTGGGAAAGTTTTCGCGAACGTCTGACGACGCGCATCCGTGACTCGATCGGTGGCACCCCCGGCGCTGTTGCGGCGGCATTGATCACCGGCGATCGCGGCGCCATCCCCGAAGAGGTCAACGAAGCCTACCGTAATTCCGGCATCTATCACCTGCTTTCCATCTCGGGCATGCATATCGGACTCGTGGCGGGACTGATATTCGCACTCGTGCGGGCCGGTCTGGCCCTCGTTCCGGCTGTCGCGTTGCGCTATCCGATCAAGAAGTTGGCGGCGATCGTGGCACTTTGCGGCGCCTTGTTCTATACGCTGCTGGCCGGCGCCACCGTTCCGACCCAACGTTCGTTCCTAATGATGGGACTGGTGCTTGCCGCGATACTTGTCGATCGGCAGGGCATCTCGATGCGCTTCGTTGCGATCGCCGCCACGATCATTCTGGCGTTCCAGCCCGAAGCCTTGCTAAACGCGAGCTTCCAGATGTCCTTCGCGGCCGTCGTTGCGCTAATCGCCGCCTACGAAGTCTGGGGACAGGACTTCGCGCGTGGCAAGGACAAGGGGCTCACGCGCCGCATCTCGCTCTATGTCGCAGCTGTTGCCTTGACCACGGTGATCGCGACCGTCGCGACGGCGCCGTTCTCGGTCTATCACTTCAATCGCGTTGCACTTTACGGTTTTTTCGGCAACCTGATCGCCGTGCCGCTGTCGAGCGTTTGGGTCATGCCGGCCGCCGTTATCGGCATGGTCCTGATGCCGTTCGGTTTGGAAGATCTAGGCCTCGTACCGATGGGGTGGGGGATCGACGTCATCAATGCGTCGGCGGCCAAGATCGCCTCGGCCGACTGGGCGGTGACGACTATCGCCGCCATGCCGCCGTCGGCCTTGCTGGCTATGGTTATCGGCGGATTATGGATATGCCTGTGGCGCGGCCGTTGGCGCCGTCTCGGCGCGGTCGCTGTCATCGCCGGGATCATCCTCGCATCTTTCGCCGTGCCGCCCGATATCCTAGCCGACGGCAACGCGCGCCTGTTTGCTTTCATGAGCGGCGATGGGCGCATGATGGTTTCGTCGCGCACCGGCGCGCGTTTCGAGCGCGAGATATGGCTGCGGCGCGCGGGATACGATGTCGGCGAGGAGGAAAGCTGGCCGCGAACGAACCGCGGCAAGGATCTACGCTGCGACACGGCCGGCTGTGTGTGGGAAGCGAAAGGGGAGATCGTCGCCTTCACAACGGAACGCGCGGCGCTGATCGATGATTGCCGAACGGCCAGCATCGTCGTCACCGCAGTGCCAGTGCCGGGTCGGCGCTGCCCGAGCGCCAAGGTTCTCGTCGATCGTTTCGATCTATGGCGCGGCGGCACTCATGCGATCTGGATCGAGAAAGACGGCGTGAAAATCGAGAGCGTGAAAGGCGTTCGTGGGACGCGGCCTTGGGTGATCCATCCGGGATCGAGCCGGACGCGGGAGCGGGCTACCCCTGAAACGGAAACCTCGGACGAGGAGGACTCGCCCGAGGTTCAGGATTCAGAAGTGGAGCGGGATTAATACTTGCGAAGCAAACCGACGAGACGGCCCTGCACATTGACGCGGTCGGGGCCGAAGATGCGTGTTTCATAGTCCTTGTTGGCGGGCTCCAAGGCGATGGAGTCGCCCTTGCGGCGGATGCGTTTAAGGGTCGCTTCGTTACCGTCGACGAGCGCCACGACAATGGTGCCATTATCGGCCGTATCGCAGCGTTGAATGACCACGGTGTCGCCATCGAAAATACCGGCCTCGATCATTGAATCGCCTTCGATGGTCAGGGCGTAATGCTCGCCACGTCCGATCATGTCGGGCGGAATGCCAATGGATTGGGAATGATCTCGCAACGCCTCGATCGGTGTGCCGGCCGCGATTTTGCCGAGCAGCGGAATCTCCGTCGCATCGTTGGCGGCGACGGCGCGCGGACGGCGGTCGAAGGCGCCCCTTACGACATTAGCTCCCAGCCCGGATTTGGTCGAGGCGAGGGTGCTGTCTTGCTGGTTTTCGGGTAGGCGTAGGACTTCGAGGGCCCGGGCCTTGTGGGCCAGGCGGCGGATGAAGCCGCGTTCCTCGAGTCCGGTGATCAGACGGTGAATGCCGGATTTCGACTTCAGATCCAGTGCGTCCTTCATCTCGTCGAACGAAGGCGATACACCCGATTCCTTCAAACGATTGTCGATGAAGAGCAGCAATTCGTACTGCTTTTTGGTTAGCATCCCAGGCTCCATTTCCTCAAAAGCGGCCAACATTCGAAGAACATTCAATCAGCCACCAGATATAGAACAAAACAAAAACGATAACGCATGTTCTAGTTTGGTTCTCAAATGGCGTCAAGAGGGCTTTTTTCACCCTGTGAGCCCATAAGTGAGGATTAAAAATATCTGCGATAGACGGTTGGCCGAGCGATCAAATTGCAGGCCGCGCTGATTGCGGCGCTGAGCATAGAGGAAAGCGCGCGTCAGCGCCGCAATCGCACGAGCACCAGCAGGTGTTGGGTCGCCTAGTCGCCGGGTTCGCGCGACTTACGCCCCGGGATCGAGGCGGATAAAGGGCACGCGTTCGCCTTGTTTTGCGGCGGGGGCGTTGGGTGCGCGTACGACCAGACAATCGGCCTGAGAGAACAGCGCCAACATCGACGAATCCTGTTTCGCGAATGGCGTTGCCGTGAGCTCGCCGGCGGCCGACAAGTCGAGCTTCGAGCGCAGATAATCCTGGCGCCGGTCGTTCTCGGGGATGTCGCGACCTAGGATGGCGGTTTCGGTCACGACGCCTGCGGTCTGGGCTGTCTTGGCGCCGAGCATCACGTCGATGGCGGGCTTGAGATAGAGCGCGGCGCACACGCCGGCGGAAACCGGATTGCCGGGTAGGCCGAGCATCGGCACGCCCAGGATTTTTCCGAAGATCAGCGGCTTGCCCGGGCGCATAGCAACCTGGCTGAAGGTGATATCGAGCCCTTCGGCCGCAGCGACCTGTTTAACCAGATCATAGTCGCCAACCGAGGCGCCGCCGATCGTCACCAGCATGTCCATGCCCTGGATACCGGCGAGCTTTTCGCGCAAGGCACCCGGCTCGTCGATGGCGATGCCCAGATTGACGGCAATGCCGCCCGCCGCCGTGACGAAGGCTGCAAGTCCGAGGGAATTGGAACTGATGATTTGGTGCGGCCCCATGTCTTCGCCCGGCATGACCAGCTCGTTGCCGGTCGACAAGATCGCGACGCGGGGGCGACGCGCGACCTTGATCCAGGGAACGTTCATGCCGGCGATCAAGGCGACATCGCGCGAATTGATCCGCTTGCCGGCCTTCAGGAGAACCTGCCCGTGCGCAAAGTCGAGTCCGGCGGGGCGAACGTAGCGACCGGCGCCCGAGGATTCCGTCATCGTGATTTGATCGCCGCTCACGCTTGTATCTTCCTGGATCACGATGGCGTCGGCGCCATCGGGGAGAGGGGCACCAGTAAAGATGCGCACGGTCTCTCCCTTGGCCATCGATCCGGAGAACCCACGCCCGGCCGAGGATTCGCCGATCAGCCGCAACGAGACCGGAACGGTCGCAACGTCGTCGGCGCGCACCGCAAAGCCGTCCATCGAGGAAACCGCGACCGGCGGCTGGGTAATACGCGAGGCGACATCTTCGGCGAGAACGCGGCCGAGGGAATCAGCGACGCTGATATCTTCGGAGACGAGCCGCGACACGCCACTCAGCACATTGGCTTGAGCCTCGGCGACCGGGATCATGCGGGGAGGGGCGTCCACTATATCGTCCTTGAGCAAAACAGCTCGTCATGCCCCGACTTGTTCGGGGCATCCACGAACGAAAGCTCGTCCCCGCAAAAAGACTCGTTAATGGCAGCAACGAGTGCGGCCATGACGGTCTCTTTTGGAATAAGCCTAGCACCCATCGTCACGCCTCATACGTCCCCGATTTTCCGCCCGATTTATGCACGAGGCGGATATCGGTGATCCGCATGGCGCGATCGACGGCCTTGCACATGTCGTAGACCGTGAGGGCCGCCACTGACACGGCGGTCAGCGCCTCCATCTCGACGCCCGTGCGCCCGGCGAGCTTGCAGGTCGCCGTGATATCGACCACGTTGCGCGTCGCGTCGCACGTCAATTCTACCGTCACGGACGACAGGTTCAGCGGATGACACAGCGGGATCAGGTCCGGCGTCTTTTTGGCACCCATGATGCCCGCCAATTGCGCGACCGAGAGCACGTCTCCCTTCTTGACGCCATGGTTCTGGATCAATGCCAGGGTCTCGTGCTTCATCAGCACACTCGCCTTGGCGGTTGCGACCCGCTCGGTGACGTCCTTGGCCGAGACATCGACCATCACCGCATTGCCGGCGTCGTCGATGTGGGTGAGCTTGCTCACGCCGAAACCTTCGCCGGATTAAGCAGCGCGCGCGTGGCGTGCTCGACATCGGGCTGGCGCATCAAGGACTCGCCTACCAGGAAACACCGCGCGCCGACGGCGGCCATGCGGACAAGATCCGCGTGGTTCTTGAGACCGGATTCGCAGACCATCATCACATCCTTGGGCACCATCGGCGCCAGAGTTTCGGTGGTCGCAAGATCGGTGACCAGCGTTTTGAGATTGCGGTTGTTGATGCCGAGCAGCTTAGGCGACAGTTTCAGCGCACGCTCCAATTCCGGCGCGTCGTGGACTTCGATCAGGACATCCATGCCGAGCCCTTCGGCCGCGGCCTTCAGTTCCTTCGCCCGTACGTCATCGAGGGAGGCCATGATGAGCAAGATGCAATCGGCGCCGATCGCGCGCGCCTCGATGATCTGATAGGGCTCAAGCATGAAATCCTTGCGCAGCACCGGCAGGGTGCAGGCGGCGCGCGCGGCGATCAGGTGCGCATCTTCGCCCTGGAAATAGGGCACGTCGGTCAGGATCGACAGGCACGCGGCACCGCCGCGCTCGTAGGCGCGGGCCAGCGCGGGCGGATCGAACTCCGGGCGGATCATGCCACCTGAGGGCGAGGCCTTCTTGATCTCGGCGATCAGCCCAAAGCCGCTGCTCGCGGCACGCTGCAAGGCGTCGGCGAAACCGCGTGTCGGCGATTGCATGATGGCGGTTTCCATCAGCGCGCATTCGGACACCTTGCGTTTGCGCGCCGCGACAAATGCCAGCTTGTCGGCGTTGATCTTGTCGAGGACGTCGCTCATTCGCCTGCTCCCGCCCGCGAGATCGCTACCATGCGTTCGAGCGTTTTGCGCGCCGCACCCAAGGCGATGGCGTCGCTTGCGACACGGACACCGTCCCTCAGGTCCTCGGCTTTCTCCGCGACGATGAGTGCGGCGGCGGCATTCATCAAAACGACGTCGCGATAAGGACCTTGCTCGCCCGCGACCATCTTATGGATGGCGGCCGCATTGTAGTCGGCATCGCCTCCCTTGAGGTCGGCCGGCTTCACGCGCGGCAAACCGGCATCTTCGGGCGTGATCTCGAAGGTACGGACCTTACCGTCTTTCAGTTCGGCGACGAAGGTCGGTCCGGTCGTTGTGATTTCGTCAGACCCGTCGGATCCATGAACGACCCAAGCCGCTTCGCTGCCGAGCCGACCCAAGGTTTCGGCAATTGGCTGCACCCATTCCTTGGCGAAGACGCCGGTCATCTGGCGGGTCACGCCGGCCGGATTGCAGATCGGGCCGAGCAGATTGAAGACGGTACGGGTCCCGAGTTCCACTCGAGCCGGCCCCACGTGACGCATGGCGCTGTGATGGCGCGGCGCCATCAGGAAGCCGATGCCGGCTTCACGGATCGAACGTTCGATATTGGCGAAATCGGCATCGTTGTTGAGGCCGAGAGCTGCGAGCGTATCGGCCGCACCTGAGCGCGACGAAAGTGCTCTGTTGCCATGTTTGGCGATCGGGACACCGCAGGCGGCCGTCACAATGGCGGCACCGGTCGAAATATTGAACGTGCCGGTGCCATCGCCGCCGGTGCCGACGATGTCGATCGCACCTTTCGGCGCGATCACATACAGGCATTTGGCGCGCATGGCCCGCGCGGCGCCCGTGATTTCGAGTACCGTTTCGCCGCGCACGCGCAGCGCCATCAGGAAGCCGCCAATCTGTGCCGGCGTCGCATCGCCCGACATGATGATGTTGAAGGCGGCCTCGGATTGCTCCTCGCTCAGGCGGTCGCCCTTGGCGACGAGGCCGAGCAGCGCCTTCATATCGCCCATATCGTTGCTCATGCGGCTTTCCGCTTGCAGTTCGCCATGTCGAGGAAATTGGCGATCAAGGTATGGCCATGCTCGGACGCGATGCTTTCGGGATGGAACTGCACCGCCGCGATTGGATGTTTGCGATGCTGAATACCCATCACGATGCCGTCCTCGGTCTCGCAGGTGATCTCCAGATCGGCGGGCCAATCCTTGATCCGTTCGAGCATAAGCGAATGGTAGCGCGTCGCCTTGAAGGGATTGGGGACGCCGCGAAAGATACCGGTCCCCGTGTGGCGCATGGTGGACAGCTTGCCGTGCATCGGCTCGGGTGCGCGGACCACGGGAATGCCCATGGATTGGCCGATGGCCTGGAAGCCGAGGCACACGCCGAAGATCGGGATCTTGCCGGAGGCCGCCGCGATCAGATCGAGACAGATGCCGGCCTTGTCCGGATCGCAGGGACCGGGCGAAATGATGATCGCTTCGGGACGCCGGGCGAGGGCTTCGGCGACCGTCAGAGCGTCGTTGCGCGCGACCTCGACCTCGACCCCGAGCTCACCGAAGTAATGCCACAGGTTGTAGGTAAAACTGTCGTAATTATCGATCAACAGAAGCATGCGCTTACCTCAACGTCCCCAAACCTCTACGCTCATAGGGGCCGCGGCAAAGTGCCGGTCCGGGCGGGGGGCGTCAAGGAAGACGCCACGGGCAGGGGACCTCTACGTCGTGTTCTTCTTCAGCCACTCGGTCATCTAGGCGATTTCCTGCTCCTGCGCCTTGATAACTTCGGTGGCGAGCTTGCGCACCTCGGTGTCCTTGCCGTGTTGCAGCACGACCCGGGCCATGTCCACCGCGCCCTGGTGATGCGGGATCATGCCGCGCACAAAATCGATATCGGTATTGTCACTGAATGAGATGGTCATGTCCTTGTGCATTTTGGCATTGGCTTCGGCGAGACTTTGCTGGCGTCAGAGGCGGCTTGACCGGCGTCATGTCCGTGCCCAGTGGTCTGGGCGATACCAATGGAGTACAGCGCGATCAGAAGGGCGATAATGGAGATAGCCTAAGTTTTGTGAAACACGTCATGCCCCGTGCGCCACTGGTTTTGACTTGATACTATACCCCCCCATGGTATATTGCACAAGCAATCAATTGACCGAAATATTGGAACCTCGATGAAAGTCACCGATCCCGTCTGCGGCATGCAGGTTGAAACCGAGACCGCAAAACATCGCCTTACGCATGGCGGCACGGAGTATGTTTTCTGCAATCCGAGATGCAAGTCCAAGTTCGAAGCGGCGCCAGAAATCTATTTGCACAAGCATGATCACGGGCCCGATCATGCGGGGCACGCGCACGGCCAAGCCCCATCGAGCGCGCCGGCAAATTCTGATGCCATCTATACCTGCCCGATGCATCCCGAAGTGCGGCAGGTCGGCCCTGGATTTTGTCCGAAATGCGGCATGGCGTTGGAGCCGGTGGAACCGGTCGCCACCGGGGCCGGAGACGACAGCGAACTGCGCGCGATGCGTTTCCGATTCTGGATTTCCTTGGTACTGGCCCTGCCGACTTTGATTTTGGCGATGGGCGAGGTCGCCGGCACGGCCTGGATTCAATTTGTGCTCGCAACACCGGTCGTCGCATGGGGTGCTTGGCCCTTCTTCGTGCGCGCTTGGTCTTCGGTCCTCAATCGCAGTCCAAATATGTTTACCTTGATCGGACTCGGGGTCGGCGTCGCCTATATCTACAGTCTCGTCGCGTTGCTGGCACCCGATCTGTTCCCGCCGGCATTTCGCGACCATCACGGCGAAATCAGCGTCTATTTCGAAGCCGCCGCCGTCATCACGACACTGGTCCTGTTGGGCCAGATGCTTGAACTGAAAGCCCGCGCGGAAACCAGCGGCGCCATCCGCGCGCTGCTCGATCTCGCGCCTAAAACCGCGCGCAAACTCGAAGCTGACGGCAGCGAGCGCGACGTGCTACTGGAATTGGTCGCAAAGGCGGATCGTTTGCGCGTTCGTCCGGGCGATACCGTTCCAGTCGACGGCACAATCGCCGAAGGATCGGCGACGCTCGATGAATCCATGATTACAGGTGAGTCGCTTCCGCTCGCAAAGCGCGCGGGCGACAAGGTGACCGGCGGTACGCTCAATCAAGACGGCAGCTTCGTCATGACGGCGAAGCGGGTGGGCAGCGATACCTTGTTGGCGCAGATCGTCCGCCTTGTCGCCGAAGCACAACGCAGCCAAGCACCCGTTCAACGTCTTGTCGACAAAGTTTCCGCCTGGTTTGTTCCGGCGGTCGTGCTCGTGGCGGTCGCGACCTTCGTCGTCTGGGCGCTGGTCGGACCCGATCCAAAATTGGCGCATGCCCTGGTCAATGCCGTCGCGGTGCTAATCATCGCGTGTCCTTGTGCGCTTGGGTTGGCCACGCCCATGTCGATCATGGTGGGAACGGGCGAGGGTGCCCGCATGGGAGTGTTGGTGCGCAATGCAGCCGCGCTCGAACGGCTGGAACAGGTCAACACGCTGATCGTCGATAAGACGGGAACGCTGACCGAAGGCAAACCGAAGGTTACGGATGTCATCGCGATGGGCACGATCGAAGAGAACGATCTTCTGCGCCTCGCCGCCGGTTTGGAGCGCGCGAGTGGACATCCTTTGGCCGCCGCCGTCGTCGCGGCTGCCGAAGCGCGTGGATTGGCGATCCCAACTGTCTCGGATTTCGTCTCCGATACCGGTTCCGGTGTGCAAGGAAGCGTGGAGGGTCGGAGCGTTCGCATCGGCAAAGGTTCTTACGTCGGGGCCGGCACGGAAGAAGACGCGCGCGCGGCGGACCTGCAACAGCGCGGCAAGACGGTGATCTATATTGGTCTTGGCGGCACGATGGCCGGCATGCTCGCCATCGCCGATCCGATCAAGGAAACGACACGCGAAGCGATCCAGGGCCTGCGCGACGACGGGGTCGAAATCATCATGGCGACCGGTGATGCCGAGATAACGGCACGCAGCGTCGCCGCGCAGCTCGGCATCGATCGGATCGTGGCAGGGGTCATGCCGGCCGACAAAAGTGCTTTGGTCGCCAAACTCAAAGCGGAAGGCCGCGTGGTTGCGATGGCCGGCGATGGTGTCAACGATGCGCCCGCCCTCGCCATGGCCGATGTCGGAATCGCCATGGGCACCGGAACAGATATCGCGATGGAAAGCGCACACGTTACGCTGGTGAAGGGCGATTTGCGGGGAATTCTGCGGGCGCGTCGCTTGTCGCGTCAGACGATGCGTAATATCCGCCAGAACCTGTTCTTCGCCTTCATTTACAATTCGCTCGGCGTTCCGCTGGCTGCGGGCATGCTTTATCCGGTGTTCGGACTTTTGTTGTCGCCGATGATTGCAAGTGCGGCCATGAGCCTGTCGTCCGTCTCGGTGATTGGCAACGCGCTCCGCCTGAAAAGGGCTAAACTTTAACGAACGGGTTTGCCATCCGGCGAATCGCGATAAACGTTAACTCCTGGGAAAGGTCGGCGACATAGCTTGGCCGCAGATCGTGGATTCAGGCATGGCGAAACCTAAACGCAAAAAAGCGACGGCGAAAAAGCGCGCTAAGCCGACGGCGCTTGCGCAGTTTAAGGGCCTCGTGTCACGACGCGCCGTCCAGCTCGGGATGGGGGCGTTTGTCGGACTCACATTTGTGGTTGCCGCCGCCGTGGCGGTCTTTGCCGTGGCGACCGACGCGTCGCAACAATTCACCGATATCGTTGCGAGCGAACTGCCGGCGCGTAAACCCCCACCTGCAGAACCGGTCGTGCTGCGCGACGAGCCCGAAGCGATGGAACCGGCGATCGATCCGGCGCCACAACCGCCCGCAACCGTTGCCGCACCTCCAACGCCTCGCGTTCAATTGCCGCCGGCGCCGAGTGGAGCCTTGCCGTGGCAGAAATACGCGAAGTCAGTTCCGGTAGAAACAGGTCCACGCGTGGCTATCGTCATCGACGATGCAGGGCTCGATCATCATCGTACGGCGCGCATTATCGCGTTGCCTGGGCCGCTCACGATTTCTTTCCTGACCTACGGCGAGGGATTGACCCCGCAGGTGCGCGCGGCATCGGCCGCCGGGCACGAATTGATGGTGCATGTTGCCATGGAAGCCACGAGCCGCTCGATGGATCCCGGCCCCGATGTGCTGTTACGCGATATCGAGCCCGACGAGATCCTGGCGCGTCTGACGCGCGTGCTCGGTAAATTCGACGGCTATGTCGGCGTCAACAACCACATGGGCAGTCTTTTTACCGCCGACCGCGCGGCGATGCAGGTCATGTTGGGTGAAATCAAACGGCGCGGTCTGTTGTTCCTGGATTCTCGAACCGGGCCCAATACCGTAGGCGGCGAGGTTTCGCGCGGTCTTCAACTGCCGTTCGCCGAGCGCGACGTGTTTCTCGATAACGAACCGACGACCAGCGCGGTCGGCCGCCAATTGGCTGAGTTGGAACGGATCGCGCGCGCGCGCGGCGCCGCCACCGCCATCGGCCATCCGCGCGACGGCACGATCGATGCCTTGGCGCGTTGGATTCCCGATGCCAAGGCGCGCGGCTTCGTCTTTGTGCCTGTCTCGGCGATCGTGAAGGACAATATCGCGCGAAGCGCGCTCAGCGCGCGGCGGTAACTAGTCGATCTTGACGCCGGGCCTGCCGAATTTCCTGTCCTGATGTCCTTTGCCCTGCAGATCGCCGCCCTGCTCGAACAGCCATGAATAGCCGTCCTGCGGATTGGTGAGGATCTCCCACCAGTTCTTGTCCATATCCTTGAAGAAGAAGCTGTAGGTCCCGTGCTGAAGGAGCGGTTTGGTGATCTCGCTTATGCCCCACTTATCTTGCTGCTCCATCACCGTCGCATAGGCGGCGTCGACTTCTTCCTGTGTTTCGACGTCGAGACCATTGTGGTTGAGCATGGGCATTTCGTGGGTTTTCTTCAGGTTGCGCACCACCGCGATCGTATTGGTGCCGCCGAGCCGGATCATCAGCGAAACCGGACTGGTGCGCAGGACTTCGAGGCCGAGGAACTGTTCATAGAAATCGCGCGTGCGATCGAGATCGGCCGATTCCAACGTACCATGCGAAAGGAATTTGAGTTTCAGCGCCGGTTCGACCTTTGCGGTCTCGCCCAGCGCACGCGCTGTTGCTGCCTTGGCCATGATTGCATCCCTGTTTTTTATTGAGACTGCAGATTAGCGCAAACATTGAGGGCCGTCATGACCGGGCTTGGCCCACTGCTTTCCGGTTTAAAATGTTTCGAACCGGAACAAAGCCTTCCTCTTCTTATATTTTTGCATGATAGAACCGGCTGAGACTCGAACTCCGAAAATAGGTTCGTCATGGCCGTACTTGTTACGGCCATCCACGATTCGACCATCGGATCATGCAGGGCAAAACTGGGTATCCGCGCTCCAACGGTCTTTTCGCGCTCTTGCGCTTTCGACCGTGGATGCCCGTAACAAGTACGGGCATGACGGCTTAATTTAAACCGGACAGCAGTGGAACAAGTCCGCGTATGACGCCTATGGCGTCAATTTCGGTTCTGGGAATAGCGCACCGCTTCTTGGGCGGCGCGGACCAGGGCCATGGCCTTGTTGCGGCATTCCAGGTTCTCGGAAGCCGGATCGCTGTCGGCTACGATGCCGGCGCCTGCCTGGACATAGAGCACCTTATCCTTGAGCACGCCGGTACGCAGCGCAATGCATGTATCCATATCGCCGTCGGCGCCGAAATAGCCGATACAGCCGGCATAGATACCCCGCCGCACGGTTTCCAACTCGTCGATGATTTCCATCGCCCGCACCTTGGGCGCGCCCGAGACCGTACCCGCAGGGAAACCGGCGAGCAGGGCATCGATGGCATCCCACTTCGGATCGATCTCGCCTTCGACATTGGAGACGATGTGCATGACGTGCGAATAGAATTCGACGACCATCTGTTCGGTGACGTTGACTGTGCCGACCTGCGAAACGCGCCCGACATCGTTGCGTCCGAGGTCGAGCAGCATGAGATGCTCGGCTAATTCCTTCGGATCCGACAACAAATCGTCGACCAAGCGCTTATCGTCGGCGGCATTCTTGCCGCGCGGGCGGGTGCCGGCCAGCGGGCGGATCGTCACCTTGCCCTCGCGCAAACGAACCAGAAGCTCTGGGCTCGAACCGATGATCGAGAAATCGCCGAAATCCTGGAAGAACAGGAAGGGCGATGGATTGATGCGGCGAAGCGCGCGGTAAAGTGCGAGCGGCGGCAGATCGAACGGCACCGAATAGCGCTGCGACAGCACGACCTGGAAAACGTCGCCCGCGAGCACGTAGTCCTTGGCCTTGCGCACGACGTCCATAAACATCTCCGAGGTCATGTTGGAGACGGGTTCGGGAAGATCGGCGAGTTCGGTTGCGATCTGCAAATGCGGCACGGCGCGATCGAAATCGTCGAGCACCTTGCCGAGACGCGACAATGCAGCTTCGTAGGCCTGCTCGGCGGAAATACCCATGCGTGGCCACACGGGTGTCACGATCGTCACCTCGTCTTCAATCGTATCAAACACAGCGATGATTGTCGGGCGGATGAACTGGCCGTCAGGAGCGCCGATCGGATCCGGATTGGTGTCCGGAATTTTTTCGGCAAGGCGCACGGCGTCGTAGCCGAGATAGCCGACCAATCCCGCGGCCATCGGCGGCAGACCGTCCGGCATCTCGATACGCGATTCCGCTAAGATGGCGCGAAAAGAAGCGAGCGTGCCATCCACCTGGCCGACGGGGCAGGGCTCGAATTTTTTTGGGTCGGACAGTGCATTGCGATTGATTTCGGCGTGATTGCCATAGCATCGCCAGATCAGATCCGGACGCATGCCGAGGAAGGAATAGCGTCCGCGGATCTTGCCGCCCTCCACCGATTCCAAAAGAAAGCTGAGTGGCTCGCCGCCGACCAGCTTCATCATGGCCGATACCGGCGTCTCCAGATCGGAGATCAACGTGCTCGCGACGACCTGAGGTTTTCCTGCGTCGTAGATCGGCGCAAAGGACGCCAACTCAGGTGTCGCACGCATGATCAGAAGGCGCTGTCGACGGCTGCCCGATCGATCGATACTTTCAACTTATCGCGGAGCGCGGCGGCAAGTCCCACCGACAGATCGTTCGACAAGGCCGAGGCGATTTCATCTTTCAACCGGCTAGCGCCGTCTTCGTCGGCGACCGGATCGGCTGCGATCACCTGCGAGACGACGCCGACGGCATGGGCGTCGTTCGAGGCAGCGCTCTCGGGCGTGCCGGGAGCACTTTTGAACAGTGACGAAATCAGCGCTCCCGGGAGCGGCGCATCCAACCCGAGGCCCGTACGGGTGAAGGGCTGGGTCGTCGCAAGTTTGGCACCGCGCGCGCTCGCTATATCGGCTAGAATTTTGCCGGATTTGATATCTGCAGCGATCTCCAACGCGATTTTTTCGGCGCGCTGCGCCTGTTGGTCGGCACGCCAATCGTCGCGCACGCGATCCTTAACCTCGTCGAACGGGCGAACGGCGGACGGCGTAATCTTATCGACATGGACGAGATAGTGGCCGCCGTCGCGCAGATCGCCGAGCGGGCTATCGCCGCCCGCCGGCACCTCGAAAGCAACCCGCAGGATATCGGGCGTCATGTCGATATATTTGTTGCCCGAAGGATCGCGTCCCTCCTTGTCCACGGCGTCGATCTTCAGGACATTCAATTTCAGCCGCTTGGCGGCTTCCTCGGTGCTGGCGCCACCGCCAAGCTCGTCTTCGAACTGTCCGGCGAGGCGGAACAATGAGTCGGCAGCCTTATCCATGGCGATATGCTTGCGGATTTCCTCGCTCACATCGGGCAGCGCTTTCTGTGTCGCTGGCACGACATCATCGATGCGGACCAAGTGCCAGCCGAGCGGCGATTCCACAGGATAGCTGACCGTGCTGGGCAAGACCGTAAAGGCGGTTTCCGCGAGTTCGGGAATGGGAACTTCGCGCTTGGCCAGTGTGCCAAGCGTGCCACCCCCAAATTCCGCAGCCACCTTGGCAAAATCTGCGCCCTTGGCGATGCGTTCGGCGACTTCGCGCGCGGTCTTTTCGTCGGGCAACAGGATCTGTTCGATCGAGCGACGCTCGGGCGTACCGAACTCGGCCAGATGCTCGTCATAGAATTCCTTGATGCGATCATCGGCGACATCGATCTCGTCGACGATGTCGGAGGGCCGCATCCGCACGATCGTGAGCGCGCGTTGCTCAGGGGTGCGGTATTTGGCAGCGTTATCCTCGTGGAATCTCACGAGATCGGCGTCGCTCGCTTCTGGCACCCCTGTGATCGCGCTGTGGGGCAGGATGATGACCTGCGCGACGCGCTTTTCATTGCGATATCGGTACAGCAATCCGACCAGGGTCTGCGGGGCTTCGCGGGCGAATGCCAACGGGCTTAAATATTGACGGCGCAGCAATTCACCGCGCAACAGAGCGACGTAGGCGGCCTCGTTATAGCCGGCTCGCCGAAGGGCGCTGTCGAATTGCACCCGGTCGAACCCGCCGGATGGGGTCTGGAAACTGGGATCGGCACGAATTTCCTGCGAAACCACCGAATCGTCGACAACCAGGCCCAAATTGCGGGCCCCTTCGGAGAAGAGCGCGTCCTGGATCATCGACTGTAGGACAGAATCGTCGATTCCCATGGCACGGGCTTGCTCGATATTGAACGACTCGCCCAACATCTGGCGCATGCGCCCCATCTGATCCTGCATTTCGCGCTGGAATTCGCGCGAACTGATGGACCGGCTGCCGACCGTAGCCACCGTCTGGTTACTTCCGGGCCCTCGATAACCGATATAGTCGCCGATGCCCCAGGCGACGAAGCTCAGCATGATGAGGAGGAAGAGGAGCTGCGTGCCCCACTTGACGATTTTATCTCGAAATGTTCCTAGCATGACGCGCATCCTATCGATGCCTGAGCCGGGATCAAGGCTTTAGGCTTTATTTTGCCTGGATTTAACTGGACTCAGGGGGCTTGACCGGGCGCGGCCGGGCCGCATCATGCACAACGACAATATGAGGTAATTATGGCTCAGGGACGGCGTCCGCTGATCGCGGGCAACTGGAAGATGAACGGGCTCTGGGACGACGGCGTCGAGCGTGCCGAAACGCTGATGCGGTTGATGCAGGACGCCGAGGCCGCACAAGGGCCGCTTCCCTTCGATCTCTTACTCTGCCCCCCCGCAACCCTGATCGGTGTCGTCCACTTCACCTTGGCGAACACCTCAATCACAGTTGGCGGCCAGGATTGTCATACCAAGGCATCCGGGGCGCATACCGGCGATGTTTCCGCCTCTATGCTCAAGGATCTGGACTGCACGCACGTCATCGTCGGCCATTCCGAGCGCCGCGCTGACCATGCGGAGAGTGATGCCGTGGTCGAAGCCAAGGCCCAGGCGGCCGTCGCCGCCGGGCTGTGCGCCATCGTTTGCGTCGGCGAGACCGAGGCGCAGCGCGATGCAGGACGCACCGCCGAGATCGTGGCGAGGCAGGTGAAGGGATCGATCCCGACCGGCGCCAACTCGCAAAATCTCGTCGTCGCTTACGAGCCGGTCTGGGCCATCGGTACGGGCAAGACACCGACCGCGCCCGAGGTGCAGGAAGTCCATGCCTTGATCCGTGCACGGCTCGCGGACCTGATCGGCGCGGCGGAAGCCGCCAAGACCCGTATTCTGTATGGTGGATCGGTCAAACCCTCTAACGCCAAGGAGCTGTTGGCGCTCCCCGACGTGGATGGTGCCCTGGTCGGCGGCGCCAGTCTGGTGGCGGGGGATTTCTGGGCGATTGCAGCGGCAAGCACCGCGTAAGGCTCCGTCCGCAAAAAGACCGTCATTCCCGCTTTCGTGGGAATAATGAGTCGACTACAATCCTTGATATTCACAACGAAGTGAAGATTCCAACGGGAGCCGCATCGCCATGACGACCGCCGTCGAGAACGAAATCCTGACGCACACCGGCCCGGGCACGCCCATGGGCGAGTTGATGCGCAATTATTGGATCCCGGCGCTGAAATCGTCCGAATTGGTCGCCGACGGCGAACCCGTTCGATTGATGCTGCTGTCCGAAAAGCTGATCGCGTTCCGCGACACGAACGGCAAGGTCGGCGTGATGGATCATCGTTGTCCGCATCGTTGCGCCTCGCTGTTCTTCGGCCGCAACGAGGAAGGCGGTATTCGCTGCGTCTATCACGGCTGGAAATTCGACGTTGAGGGCAATTGCCTCGACATGGCGAACGTGCCGCCGCATCAGGATTTCAAGCACAAGGTCCACGCGAAAGCCTACAAGGCGGTCGAGCGCAACGGCGTCGTCTATGTCTATATGGGCGATCAATCGCGTATTCCCGAACTGCCGCACATCGAATCGACCCTGCTGCCCGAGGCGCAAGTCGAAGTCTATTTCATCCATCGCGAGAGCAATTGGCTACAGGGTACCGAGGGCGAATTGGATACCTCGCATATCGGCTTTTTGCATTTCGGCTCGCTCGGTAAAGGACAGATGGCGGGACAAGGCGAGAATAAATTCGCAGTTGCCAACCGTGCGCCCGAATACAAATCCTTAGAGACGGACTTCGGCTATATGTACGCGGCCTATCGCCCAGCCGAGGCCGACGAAACCTATTGGCGTTTCGGTCAGTTCTTGTTTCCGTTCTGGACCATGCCGCCCATCGGCCATATTCGCCAAAATCTGCTGACCCGCGCCTATGTGCCCATCGATGACGAGAATTGCATGATCGTCGTCATCGAAAAGAAGGGCATCATCGAAGACACGCCCGGTCCG
This sequence comes from Caenispirillum bisanense, assembly GCA_945877815.1. Classification (GTDB taxonomy): domain Bacteria; phylum Pseudomonadota; class Alphaproteobacteria; order Rhodospirillales; family UBA2165; genus CANIGJ01. Next base: position 50,440 of record CAMDWJ010000008.1, on the reverse strand, counting down.
CTCCCCAAGGGTCATCCCGGCGGAGCCTTCGATCCGAATTCCTATCTTCCGAACACCACCGATTGGATGGGACGCTGGCGTCTCAAGGAAAGCCGCGCCAACGATTATCTCATCGATCGCGAACGTCAGCGCAGCGAATGCTACACGGGCATGGATACCTTCGTATTGCAGGATCAGATGATCACCGAAAGCATGGGTGAAATCGTCGACCGCACGATGGAACATCTCGCGCCGAGCGACGTCATGATCACACGGGTACGACGTTGTCTCGTGCGCGCGGCTCAAGATTACATGAAGGACAAAACTTTGCCCGCCAATGCGACCGACGCCAAGCATTTTGCTTCCGTACGCGGTGGCTTCTTTGTCGCGAAGTCGAACATTGAATGGACAGAGGCCTATCAGACCCAGGTCGACAACGCACCTCTCGAATCTTGGCTGCAACGAGCAGCGGAGTAGGGGAAGAATCTCCGTCCTCTGTCGACTCGCGTTGCGATATAGTGCCTACCACAACGAAATCGAAAACAGGGTGAATGGGCAATGACGACCGCCGCCGAAAACGAAATCCTGACCAAAGTGGGCCCCGGCACGCCGATGGGCGAATTGATGCGGCAATATTGGATGCCGGCGCTCAAATCATCCGAACTGGTTAGCGATGGCGAGCCGGTGCGCTTCCGTCTGTTGTGCGAAGACCTGATCGCGTTTCGCGACTCGTTGGGGCGTATCGGCGTGATGGATCATCGTTGCCCGCATCGCTGCGCCTCGTTGTTCTTCGGCCGCAACGAGGAAGGCGGCATCCGCTGCGTCTATCACGGTTGGAAATTCGACGTGGATGGCAACTGCCTCGACATGGCCAATGTACCGCCGCATCAAGACTTCAAGCATAAGGTCCATGCCAAAGCCTACAAGGCGACAGAGCGTAACGGCGTCGTCTATGTCTATATGGGCAAGGCCGACGAAGCGCCGCCGCTGCCCGCCGTCGAGGTGACCTTGGTTCCGGAGAACCAGGCCAACATCACCTTCGTGCATCGCGATTGCAATTGGCTTCAGGGCGTCGAAGGCGAGCTGGATACGTCGCATATCGGCTTTTTGCATTTGGGCACCGTCGCCAACGACGATTACAATGCCGGCGACGCGTCCAAATTCGCGGTCGCCAATCGAACGCCGGAATATGTCTCGACCGATACCGATTTCGGCTTCATGTATGCAGCCTATCGTCCCGCCGACGAAGGCAACACCTATTGGCGCTTCGGCCAGTTCCTATTCCCCATGTGGACGATGCCGCCGATCGGCAATATATCGAAGAACGTGCTGACCCGCGCTTATGTGCCGATCGACGACAACAACACCATGATCGTCGTCATTGAAAAAAACGGCTATCTGGATTTCCAAACCGACTCCGAAGCGGTGCGCCGCGTCGCTCCCGGTGGCGAGTTCCATTTCGAGCCGAACACGACCGAGTGGACCGGGCGCTGGAAGCTCAAAGAAACCTGGAAGAACGATTATTTCGTCGACCGCGACATGCAGCGCAAGCTGAACTACACGGGGTTGCTCGGCTTCATCCTGCAAGACCAGATGATCACCGAAAGCATGGGCGCCATATCGAACCGCACCTGGGAGCATCTCGCACCTTCAGATGTTGCCATCACCAAGACACGTCGCGTTCTGGTGAAGGCGGCTCAGGCCTATGCGAAGGACGGCACCTTGCCGAAATCGGCGCGTGATCCACGCTGCTTCGAAGGCGTCCGCGGCGGCTGGTTTGTGGAAAAAGACGGCGTCGATTGGATCGACGGTTACCGCAAACAGCTCGCCAACGCGCCGCTCGCCTACGACGACATGCATGCGGCGGAATAGGGCAAACGCTCGATGAGGCGATTTTTCCTTGCCCTCGTCGTGCTTGCGACGGGGGCTTTTTCATCCAACGTGCACGCCGAGGATGTCGGTGTCGTTGTGCTACATGGAAAATGGGGAACGACCAGTGGAAACAACGCCACGACGAGACTTGCGCGCACCCTCGAAGCCGCCGGATTCAAAGTCGAACTTCCCGAAATGCCGTGGTCGCGAGATCGTGCCTACGATCGCGACGTCCAAGGCGCACTCGAAGAAATCGATGCCGCGGCCAAACGGCTTAGAGATAAAGGCGCTGCGCGTATCGTCGTGGCCGGACAAAGCCTCGGCGCAAACGTCGTCTTGATTTACGGCGCGCGCCGCCAAGGTCTGGCGGGCTTGATGGCGATCTCGCCGGGGCATATTCCCGAATTCGGCCAAAGCCGAAAGGATTATGCATCCGATGTCGCGAAAGCGCGCGACATGGTGAAATCGGGTCGGGCCCGCGCGAAGGAATACTTCCTCGATATTAATACGGGCGAGCGCAAAATGCTTTCGGTCGCAGCCGATATTTATCTGAGCTGGATGGATCCGTCCGGTGCAGCGGTTATGCCGACGAATGCCGCAAATATCAAATCGGGAACGCCGTTTCTATGGGTGGTCGGCGACAAGGACGTGATGAACGAGCGCGGAAAGGCTTATGCCTACGACAAAGTGCCCGCGAATCCGAAGAACGCTTATATCGTGATACCTGGTGGCGCACATAGCGATACGCCTGTGGTCGGCGCTCCGCAAATCGTGCAGTGGTTGAAGGCGCTTTAGGAAAGCGTGGCCACCGCCAACAGCACCACGCCGACGAACAGCATCGAGGCTCCGTAAAATAGAGAATGGCCCTCGGCCCCCTTCATCTCGAGCGCGCACACCTTCGGATTTCTTGGATCGTGGATGATGTTCACCCGCATTCCTTCGGGGTAGCGGCGCAGCACCGACTCGGCTTCCTCGCGCTTGATCGGCGTATGACCGCCGAACATGACGTGATCGTGCTCAAGCAACTCGCCGCCCGCCGTATATTGATATCGGACCTGCGGAATGTATCGACCAAAGCCGGATAGCAGGGGCCGTCGCATTTTTCGCGAGATCACGACGCCCTCGATGCGCGGCCAGTTATAACTGTTCGCGGCGCGCAGGCGGTTGGCGAGCAGCGTATAAATTTCAATGGCGCCGCCAACGAGAAGGATGCCGCCGCCCCAGATCAATCCTTTGAGGCGATCCTCATCGCTGAGCGGAGCCAGTGCCTCCGGGCTCTGCGCCAGCGCCACGCCGATCAGGTCCCACATTATTCGGCTACTCCGGGAGAAGTTTTCGCGCGCGCCGACGGAGCGTAGACGATACGCACGAACCGCATCATGAAGAACGTAGCGACGAGCAGCGGCAGGACGTTGAACGAATAGATGAAGGTAACGGCCCGCCCAACCACTTCGGCGTCGCTTACCGTGTCGAGTCCGGCGAGATTGGCAAGAATGCCGGCGACCGCCGCACCAAAGGCGGTGCCGAGCTGACGGATCGACGGCAGGGCACCCGCGATCGCGCGCTCCTCGCCAGGCGGCGCGTTGCCGAGCGTGCGAGAGACAAGATGCACATTATGCATGCCGGTGCCGAAGCCGACGCAAAAGCTCGCGACCGTCAAAACCGGAAGCAGTGGCATCTTTGCCACGATGGCGATGACGATCATCGATCCGACCATCAGCCACGGCCCGGCGACGAAGGCAAATTTTTCACGCGGTCCCGACCAACCGGATGCCACGATGGCGCCGATGGTCCAGCCCAGCGAAATGATGATGGTCAGGAAATTGATGATCAGCGGATTGACGTGATGCACGACCTGCAGCAGCAACGGCATGAACAATGTCAGCGAATTTTGCGTCGCACCGCCCAGAAGCAGAACCCACATCGCGAGTCCGACGACGGATCCCGGCGAAAACACGTGCGTAGGGAACATTCGGTTGGCGGATGCTTTGTCGAGGCGCAGAACCGACCAGAGCAGCCCGACGGCGCCGATGATCAGCGCCAAGCGAATCAAATTGTCGTGGACTGGCCCCGCCAGCGCCAAACAGAAGACGCTCGCCGACAGGATTGTAAGCCGCAGAAACGGAATCGGGCTCGATGGCGATCGCGCGTCGGAGGGCAGGCGGGCAGGCACCTTAATCCAGGTGATCAGCAGGAACGCAATGATGACCGGAACCATCACCCAGAAGGAACCCCGCCACCAATTCATCTCGGCAAACATGCCGCCGACAAACGGGCCAAAGAGATGCGAGGTTGTCCAAGTCGTCTGCTGCACGGCTAGGACGCGGGTGCGCAGCCGCGCATCGAACAGGTCACTGATCATGGCAAGGCTGCCGCCTGCGATCAGGCCGCCAGCCAATCCTTGAACCGTACGCCAGACAACCAGCACAGCCATATTGGGCGCCATCGCGCAGCCGATGGTGCAGACGAGAAAGACGATGCCGCTGACCGCATAGCCATTGCGTGCGCCAATAGCGTTCCAGACGGTGGCGACGCACATTGAACCCACGATGCCGCCCATCGTGTAGAGCATGGCGGGCCAGGTGAAATAGGCAGTGCCGCCGATGTCGCCAACCACGGTCGGCATGATGATGGCGATCACCAGCACCTGGAGCGCTTGGATCACCGCGCTGAGCACGACCAGGATGGTCGAAAAGGCCCGCCCGTCGCGAAACAGCTCGGAGAAGGGGGCTTTATGGTCCTGTGAAGGCGATGTTTCGGCGGCCATGGCCCGGATAGTGACGGTAGGTCGCGGAAGAAATCAAACTCCGTGGGGGCGCTCATTTCGCGTTTGCGGAATCAAGAAGGTTATCGCGGTTAAAGGTTTGTGTCGCAACATTCGGGGCGTTAGGATTTTTGTATGACCGAAGAAAACAAACGTCCCGGTACATGGGAAAATTCGCGCCTAGAGCCATTGCCGCGGGGAGCGAATTTCGTTCGCGCAAAAATGATGTGGGAGATCGGCCTCGATGTGGCCGGCGACCCGACGATCCCCTATGGCGGAAACCGCGACCTGCGGATCACCGTCGGCTCGGGCGGACAGGCGGCATTCAAGCCGTTCCTGAATCTCGCCAGCGGATCGGCGATCATGGCGCATGACGTGGTGAAGGGCGAAATTGACATGGCCTTCATCAATCCGTCGGCGCTCATCACGCAGGCCTATCGCGGCGTCGGGTTGTTCGACAAGAAATTGCCGATCCGCATCGTCTGTTCTTATCCGTCGTGGGACAGTTTTGTCATGGCCGTTCATCCGCGCACGGGGTTGAAGACCGTCGCCGACCTGAAGGCGAAGCAATATCCGCTGAAGATTTCGGTGCGCGAAGATCCGACCCATTCGACCCTCGTGCTGGTCGAACAGATTTTCAATCACCACGGCTTCGGGATTAAGGATGTTTTGTCTTGGGGCGGCGAATTGGTCACCACCGGCGCGCCGATGGGACCCAACCGCATGAACCGCATCAAGGACGGCACCGTCGATGCCGTCATGGACGAGGCGCTCGTCGCGTGGCTCGCCGAAGCGCTTGGGGCCGGCTATCAACTCCTCGATCACACGCCCGACGGACTGAAGGCCATGAACGATCTCGGCTGGCGCACGAGAATGCTGAAGCCCGGCGATTACGCCAACCTGACTCGCGAACACGCCGCCATCGATTTCAGCGGTTGGCCGATCTATTGCCGAGAGTCCCTGGACGAGAAGATCGTGATCGACGTGTGCGAGGCCCTGGTCGCGCGCCAGAACGAAATCCCCTGGACCCTGGGCGATTACCACGGCATCGCGCAGATTTTCGGCGAGTCCGACGAAACCCCCCTCGACGTTCCGCTGCATTCCGGCGTCGAGAAGTTCCTACGCTACAATAAGGGAAAGCTCTAAGGGGTAGGGGCCGGCACAGAGGTTTGCCTTGCATCCTCCCGCCCGCCCCCTTAGATAGCCCGCCATGACTGCGGTTATACTCGTCATCCACATCTTTTTGGCGATCGCCATGATCCTGATCGTTCTGCTCCAGCAGAGCGAAGGGGGCATGGGCGGGCTTGGCGGCGGCGGTGGCGGCATGGGCGGCTTCATGACTGGCCGGGCGACCGCGAACCTGCTGACGAGGGCCACGGCGGTTCTCGCGGGGCTATTTTTCGTCACCTCGCTGACGCTCGCGATCCTCGCGGACCAGAACCGCCGGCCGTCATCAATCCTCGATGTCGCGCCGCGCGCGAATCAAGGCACGGCACCGGCTCAACCGGCTGCGCCCCAGGCACCCACCGCACCGACTCAATGAAATCTTTTATCCGTAGTTTCAAACGGTTAGCAACGAGGCGGCGAGAAGCCGCCTCTTTTCTTTTGTGCTCTGGGTTAAATGTGTACGGTGTTCTCCCATGACCCGGTTCATATTCATCACCGGCGGCGTGGTCTCCTCCCTCGGTAAAGGTCTCGCATCGGCAGCCCTCGGCGCCCTGCTTCAGGCCCGCGGTTTCAAGGTTCGGCTGCGCAAGCTGGACCCCTATATCAATGTCGATCCGGGCACCATGAGCCCCTATCAGCATGGCGAGGTCTATGTGACCGAGGACGGGGCCGAAACCGACCTCGATCTCGGCCATTACGAGCGGTTTACCGGAGTCGACGCGCGCCGGACCGACAATGTGACCACCGGCCAGATCTATTCCAAGGTGATCGCCAAGGAACGAAGGGGCGAATATCTGGGCGCCACCATCCAGGTCATTCCGCACATCACCGACGCCATCAAGGAATTCGTGCTGTCGGACCTTGATGGCGAGGATTTCGTGCTCTGTGAGATCGGCGGCACGGTTGGCGATATCGAAGGCCTGCCGTTCCTCGAAGCCATCCGCCAGTTGGGCAACGAATTGGGCCGCGAACGCTCCATGTTCGTACATCTGACATTGCTTCCCTATGTCGCGGCGGCGGGCGAGCTCAAGACCAAACCGACCCAGCATTCGGTGAAGGAGCTGCAAAGCGTCGGCATCCAACCCGATCTGCTGCTGTGCCGCGCCGACCGGCCGATCCCGGAATCCGAGCGCCGCAAGGTGGCGCTGTTCTGCAACGTGCGGACCGAAGCGGTGGTGCCGGCGCTCGATGTCGAAACCATCTACCAAGTGCCGCTGACCTATCACGAGCAGGGGCTCGACAGTGAAGTCTGCCGCCATTTCGGCATCGACGCGCCGGGCCTGAACCTGACCGGCTGGTCCGATATCGTGCGCCGCGTGCTGGCGCCCGAAGGCGAGGTCGCCATCGCAATCGTCGGTAAATATACCGGCCTGCACGATGCCTATAAGTCGCTGACCGAGGCGCTGACCCATGGCGGCATTGCCAACAATGTCCGCGTCAATGTGAAGTGGCTGGAATCGGAGATTTTCGAGAACGGCGGCGCGGTCACGCATCTGGAGGACGTTCACGGCATTTTGGTGCCGGGCGGCTTCGGCGAGCGTGGCTCGGAAGGCAAGATCCATGCGGCCCGGTTCGCGCGAGAACGCCGCGTGCCCTATTTCGGCATCTGCTTCGGTATGCAGATGGCGGTGATCGAGGCCGCACGCAATCTTGCCGGCATATCTGGCGCCAGCTCCACCGAGTTCGGCCCCTGCACGGACGAACTCGTCGGCCTGATGACTGAGTGGGAGAAGGGCGGGATCAAGGAAACGCGGAGCGAAGGCAGCGACAAGGGGGGCACCATGCGCCTTGGCGCCTACCCCGCGCGCCTCAACGACAACAGCCATGTGCGTGGCATCTATGGCGAGGCCGCGATCAGCGAACGCCATCGCCATCGCTACGAGGTCAATCCCGCCTATGAAGAGGCGCTAGCCAAGGTCGGCATGGTCGTATCGGGCAAATCGCCGGACGGCGTGCTGCCCGAGATCATCGAGATCCCGGACCATCCCTGGTTCATCGGCGTGCAATTCCACCCGGAGCTCAAATCGCGCCCCTTCGATCCGCATCCGCTGTTCACCGACTTCATCCGTGCGGCGGTTGAGCAGAGCAGGCTGGTTTAATCCGCGCTTTTCATCTGTCGTTTGTGCCGATGATATTTGAAAAGCGCATAGACTGCCGCCAATTGCGCTGCGGTATAGAGATACAGATAGCCATTCGATGAGGCTCCGGCATCTTCGCGGTGTGTCGTGCCAGTCAGGGCCAGGACCGTCGCAACGAAGAGAACCGCCAACGCGATCAGCATCGCGGTCCGGGTCGCACCCTGATAGGGCCTCCAGACCTGTTCGTACTGGGTGGCGAGTTGGTGCGAGATTTCATGACGATCGGGGCGCGGGGCCAGGAAATCGCGATGCCCCACGATGCGTTTGGTCTGAGTCACCTGATAGGTCACCATCGCGATCGCCCAGCCGAAGAAGATCGCCGCAATGCCGATTGCCCCGTCGCGGGCGAAGCTTGCTTCGGCATCGCCGACACCGTCGGAAAAACTCAGCGCCACCCCCGGGATGGAGGTGACGAGCAAGAGGACGACGACGACTTCGATTGCCAGATGGCTGACGAAAAGTATGCGATAGAGGCCGAGCAGGGCGCCCCGTTGTACGTCCGTCACCAGCTGCAAAAGTTCGCCGCTGCGATAAGGCGCGAAGAACCAGCCGCCGTCGGTTTTAAGGAACAGGCGGGAGATGTAGCTCTCCCACAAGAGCGACCAGCCCCGCGCCGCAAGTCCATCCATGTGAATTCCGTCCCCGTTTTGGGCCATTATAGCCCGCTTGTTGCCTTTGCCTAAGCGCTCGAACCGTCTATTTTGCACATCATGGAAACCCGCCGTATTACCGATGGAAACGCTGGGCGTTACTGGTTCAAGGCCAAGACGAACGGTTGGGGCTGGGTGCCGATCAGCCGGGAAGGGCGCCTGATTGCCATCGGCTATGCGGTCCTGTTGCTCGGATGGCTGATCTATCTCGCCGTGGTCGATGAAGTCCCGCTCGGGTTCGACCCGGACCTCGCCGCCATCGTGCCGGTGGCTGTGCTGACGTTATTGCTGGTAGCCGTTTGCTGGTTGAAAAGCGATCGTCGGAATGGCTGAACGCCAAGGAATCACCATGAAGCCGCGCCATGTCACCGTCGGAAATGTCACCTTTGGCAACGATCTACCGCTCAGCATCATCGCCGGGCCGTGCCAGATGGAAAGCCGCCAGCATGCCCTCGATATGGCGGGCGCGCTTAAGGAAATAGCCATCAAGCTGAGCGTGGGCATGGTCTACAAGACCTCCTACGACAAGGCCAACCGCACCTCACTCAAGGGCGTGCGCGGGGTCGGGCTGGACGATTCACTCCCCATCTTCGCCGAAATCCGCGAGAAAATTGGCTTGCCTGTGCTGACCGACGTTCATGAACGCGAACATTGCGCCCGCGTCGCCAATGCTGTCGACATCCTCCAAATCCCGGCCTTTCTGTGCCGTCAGACCGATCTGTTGATCGCCGCCGGCGAAACCGGCCTCGCGGTCAATGTGAAGAAGGGGCAGTTCCTTGCACCCTGGGATATGAAAAACGTCGTCGATAAGGTCGACAGCACCGGCAATTCGAAAGTGATCGTCACCGAGCGCGGCGCGAGCTTTGGCTACAATACGCTGGTCACCGACATGCGCGCGTTGCCTATCATGGCGAGCGAGACGGGCTGCCCGATCGTGCTCGATGCCACCCACGCCGTCCAGCAACCGGGCGGACAGGGAAGCTCAAGTGGCGGCGACCGCCGCTTCGCGCCCGTACTGGCCCGTGCCGCCGTCGCGATCGGCGTGGCCGGGGTCTTCATGGAAACCCACCAGGATCCGGATCATGCGCCGTCCGACGGGCCGAACATGATTTATCTCAAAGATTTAGCGGGGATTATTGAGACCCTGCTGGAACTTGATCGCATCGCCAAGGCCAAGCCGATTAGCCTGTAGAAGTCCGATTTGATCTGCCGACCCGTCTCGGCGATCATACGGATAATTTTAAGGAGGCTTACCATGTCCGGCTTTGCGAGTTTTCCCGGCAGCGACGTACGTGCCAAACTGGATCATCCCGTCATCGATTGCGACGCCCATGTCGTCGAGGCGCCCTTCGCGATCGAGGATTTCTTCAAGCAGGTCGCCGGCAACGACGCGCCCGCTCGTTTGGCCAAGGCGCGGCGCCAGCAATATAACCAGCAGAGCAAATTCCTGTGGTGGGGAGTGCCGTCCGGCCCGAACACCAAAGACCGAGCGATGTCCATGCTGCCGAACTTCTTCAAGTCCCGCATGAGCGAGATCGGTTTCGACTTCGCACATTTCTATTCGACTGCCGGCATCCCCGGCCTTTATATCCAGGACGACGAGCTGCGCCCAGCTTATTGCCGCGCCCTCAACATGCTCTATGCCGAGATGTATGCCGACGTGAAGGATTGCCTGCGCCCCGTGGCGCTGATCCCGACCTTCACGCCGCAAGAAGCGATCGCCGAACTCGACTTCGCCGTCACCACGCTCGGCCACAAGGCGATCATGATCGGCACAGAGATCATTCGCCCGACGCCGGGAGCCGGCGAGGGGGCGCCCTACAAGACCGGCTCCATCGCCATCGATGCGCCCTTCGACTACGACCCGTTCTGGCAAGCTTGCGTCGATCTCAAAGTCGCCCCCGTCGGCCATACGGCAGCCATCGGCAACGCCTATCGCAATTCGCCGTCAAACTATGTCTTCAATCATCTGGGCGGCTTCGGAGTCGGTGCCGAATATTTCGCACGCTCGCTTTTCCTGGGCGGGGTAACGCGCCGCTTTCCGACACTCAGCTTCGGCTTCCTCGAAGGAGGGGCCGCCTGGGCGCTGAACTTGCTCAACGACATTGTCGAGCATTGGGAGAAGCGCAATGTCGAGCATCTAGAAAAGAACCTCGATCCCGCCAAGGTCGACGTAGACTTGCTGGTTGAACTGTTCGACAGGTTCGGCAACGGGAGGCTGACCTCCGAACGCATCCGCCAGATGCCCTTCGGCCCGCTCTCAAGCCCCAACCGGCCGGAGAATTTCAACGAGTTCGCGGCCTGCGGCATGACAGAGATCGACGATCTCGGCGATCTTTTCGTCAAGCCGTTCTATTTCGGCTGCGAGGCCGACGACCGCATGACCGCAGTCGCCTTCAACCGACGGCTTAACCCTCTCGGCATGAAAATGAACGCTGTCTTCGGCTCCGACATCGGCCATTGGGACGTGATGGATGCGCGCTCGATCCTGTCGGAAGCCTGGAGCCTCGTCGATGCGCAGTTGTTGAGCCTGGAGGATTTCCGCGACTTCACCTTCACCAACCCGGCCATGCTGCACCTGACCGTCAATCCCGACTATTTCGTCGGCACGACCATCGAGGCGGAGGCGGCGAAACTGCTGGCGAAAATGAAGCCGAAATCGAAGGCCGCCTGACATGACGACGTTCCATTCGGCTGTCGCGGCGGCGGAACTCATGGAGGGCGAAGTCGCGCGCGTGCTGATCGGCGCCAAGAAGATCGGCATCTACAATCTCGGCGGCTCGTTCTATGCCCTGGACGATATCTGCACCCATATGAAGGCGCGGCTGTCGAACGGCTATATCGAGGACGGCTTCATCGCCTGCCCTGTTCATTTCGGCAAGTTCGACATCAAGACCGGCAAGGCCAGTTCCGCGCCCTGCACGATCGATCTCGCGACCTATCCGGTGAAGGTCGAGGACGGGCAGGTGATGGTCGGCCTTTAAGTCGCCTTGTTATCAATGGCACACTGGCCCCGATAACAGGGGATTCACATGGACAGACTTTCCCTCGCATCCGGCTTCGATCCGGACAGCCTGATCGTAGAAACGCTGAACGATTTTCGTGTCAGCGGTCGAGTCTACACGGACCAGGAAATTTTTCGCCTGGAGATGAAACATATCTTCGGGCGGTGCTGGATCTATCTCGGCCACGAAAGCGAAATTCCGAACCCCGGCGATTACAAGACGGCCTATATCGGCCTACGCCCCGTTATCGTGACGCGCGACGAAAATGGCGTGGTCCACGCCATGCTTAACCGCTGCCGCCATCGCGGTTCGGTGATCTGCCGCGCGCATACGGGCAATGAAAAACGCTTCCAGTGCCAGTATCACGGTTGGGTCTATGGCCTGAACGGCGATCTGCTTGGCATCGCCAAACATAAGGGCGGCTACCCGGACGACTTCGACAAGGCGAGTTACGGGCTCATGGCGGTTCCGCGCGTGACCGTCTATCGCGGAATGGTTTTCGCCAACATGGACCCGGATGCCATCGACTTCCTCGAATACCTTGGCGCCGCGAAACCGTTTTTGGATATCCATCTTGATCGTTCGCCCTCGGGCGAGATCGACGTCACTTTCGGCGCTCACCGCACCGAGTATCGTGGCAACTGGAAATTCCAGGCCGAGAATTCGACCGACGGTTATCACGGCGACACGGTCCACGAATCCTTCTTCAAACTCGTCGCCGAATTCGGCAACAAGGGCGGGCAACATGGCTCCTACACGCAAGGCAGCGTCGACGATATCTTCAAACACCGCTTGAACGGACGAACCCTCGGCTTCGAGAACGGTCACGGCGTTTGGGAAAGCCCGCTGACGGCGGACGCTCTGGACAACATGCGCGCGGGGCCGTACCGCGATTATGTCGACTGGATGGAAGCGACCTACGGCACCTTCCGCACCCACGAGATGCTGAATGCGATGAACCTCGTGATCTTCCCGAGCCTCGCTATCTTGCACGGTCAGTTCCGCGTCATGCGTCCCATCGCGGTCGATCGCACCGAAGTCTCGATCCAGTTCTTCAAACTTAAAGGCGCCTCGGACGCCTACAACAATTTCCGCATGAGCGGCTATCAGCGATTCTTCGGCCCAGCCAGTTTCGGCTCGCCGGACGATGTCGAGATTTTTGCCGTCAACCAGACCGGCCTGCAGGCCGAGGAGGTCGAATGGCTGTTGCTCAGCCGGGGTATGGGACGAGAGACCACGGATAATATGAAGGTCCGTACCGCCGAAATCACCGACGAGACATCCCAGCGCGCGTTCCATCGCGGCTGGAAACGTTTCATGTCGTTCTGAAGGCCAACTTACCATGACCTGTATGACGCGCGCCGACGCCGAGGCGTTCCTGTACCGTGAAGCGCGGTTGATCGACGAACGAAGGTTCGAGGACTGGCTCAAACTTTTCGCCGAGGACGGCATTTATTGGCTGCCGATCGACGATCATGCCGAGCCCACGGATCATTTGTCGTTGATCTACGACGACGAGCTGCGCCGCCGCGAGCGGGTTTATCGGCTGACGAAAACAGCGTTTCCCGCCCAGACCCCGCCAAGTCGGACGCAGCATTTCGTCTCCAATGTCGAGGTTTCAGAGGATGCGGGCGGCGAAGTCGTCATCCGGTCCGCGCAGATCGTCTACGAGCTGCGCTCGGGCGACGACCGGCAATACGAAATCGGCCGACAACGCGCCTTTGCCGCTCGCTGCGAACACAGATTGCGCAATGACGGACATGGATGGCGCTTGACCTTGAAACGAATGGTTTTGCTCAACCGCGAAACCGCGATTCCGAACCTGACCTTTTTGCTCTAGCCGGAAATGCCGCCCGGCTTGCCCTGGGCCGGTCGGCAGACTAAGAACCGGCCCTATCCACACCGCCGCCAAGGAAGGCCCGCCATGACCGCCATCGTCGATATCCACGCCCGCGAAATCCTGGATTCCCGGGGCAATCCCACGGTCGAGGTCGAGGTGGTGCTGGAGACCGGCTCGATGGGCCGCGCCGCCGTTCCCTCGGGCGCCTCGACCGGCGCGCACGAAGCGGTCGAGCTGCGCGATGGCGACAAAAAACGCTACGGCGGCAAGGGCGTGCTGCGCGCCGTCGCCAACGTCCAGGGCGAAATTTTCGACACACTTTCCGGTTTCGAAGCCGAGGACCAAGTCCATATCGACCAGACCCTGATCGAGCTGGACGGTACCGCCAACAAATCGCGCCTCGGGGCCAACGCCATTCTCGGCGTCAGCCTCGCGGTGGCCAAGGCCGCTGCCGACGAGGCTGCGCTGCCGCTCTATCGCTATATCGGCGGCACCCAGGCATCGCTGCTGCCCGTGCCGATGATGAATATCGTCAATGGCGGCGCGCATGCCGACAATCCGATCGATATACAGGAATTCATGATCATGCCGGTCGGCGCGGACGATATCGCGGACGCGGTGCGGATCGGCTCGGAAATTTTCCAAACGCTTAAGAATGCGCTGCACGATGCCGGGCACAGCACCAATGTCGGGGACGAGGGCGGGTTCGCACCTAACCTGAAAAGTGCCGAAGAAGCGCTCGGCTTCATCATGAAGGCGATCGAGAAGGCGGGCTACGCGCCGGGCGAGGATGTCATGCTGGCGCTCGATGCCGCCTCGACGGAATTCTTCAAGGACGGACGCTATGTGATGGCGGGCGAGGGCAAGACGCTCGAGGCCGCCGGCATGGTCGCCTATTACGAGGATCTGTGCCGCCGCTTCCCCATCGTCTCCATCGAGGACGGCATGGCCGAGGACGATATGCAGGGCTGGCTGGCACTCACCCAGGCGCTGGGAACGAAAGTGCAGCTGGTCGGCGACGATCTGTTCGTCACCAATCCGGTGCGCCTGTGGGACGGCATCGAGCAGGGGCTCGCCAATTCCATCTTAGTGAAGGTCAATCAGATCGGCACGCTGACCGAGACGCTGCGCGCCGTCGAGATGGCGCACAAGGCGGGCTATACGGCCGTGCTGTCGCATCGCTCGGGCGAGACCGAGGACACGACGATTGCCGATATCGCGGTCGCCACCAATTGCGGTCTGATCAAGACCGGCTCGCTGTCACGCTCCGACCGGCTCGCCAAATACAATCAACTGATCCGGATCGAAGAAGAGTTGGGCCCCGCCGCGACCTACGCCGGCGTTCATGCGCTCAAGCAGCGTCATTGATTGAAAATTCGCGTGACATCGCTGTGACCTAGTCGCGTTCGGTAAGGTTTCCTTAATCCGATTCAGCGATCCTCTAGATAACAATCAGAACCGGTCAAATCTAAAGACCGGATCGGGATTCGAAAGGTTCCCCGTCACCAGGGAACGAACCGATCCCAACGGTGTGTGAGCAAGGAAAAATGTCGGCGCGTTTCGCTGGCAAAGACTTTGCGCGGCTGTTTGCCGGACCGGGGAGCGGATGAAACTATTTGTCGAATTGCGCCAACGCGCGCGTCACGTCGTCGGGCCGATCATCGGTTCGGCACTGGTCGTTTATATCGCCTACAACACGGTCCAGGGCGATCGCGGCCTGATCGCCTATTGGCAACTCACCAAGCAAGTCGAACAAGCCCGCGCCATCGAGGACGAACTCGACTCGACTCGCCGCCGCCTGGAGAACCGGGTGAAGCTGATGCATTCGGGTTCGATCGATGCCGACATGCTGGACGAACGCGCGCGCTTCCTGCTCGGCTATTCGCGCGCCGACGAATATACCATCATCCTGCGCTGAGTTCTTTGCGATCCGAGTGCCCCAGGCTTTTGTGGGGCGCCACGGTATCGCGTACAATCTGCTTCAATTCGGTGATCTCGGGAAAGCGCTCGCGCTGTTCACGCGACCACAAAACCACGTTGCCGTACCGTACCTCGAAGATGCCGCCCGTGCCGGGGATCAGCGTCACACCACCCAGTTCCTCGGCGAAGGTCGTCAGCAGTTCCTGTTGCATCCAGGCCGCGCGCATCAGCCAGCGGCATTGCCGGCAATATTCGATGGTGAGGGTGGGTTTATCGGTCATGACAATTGTTGCCCCTCATCCTGAGCCCGTCGAAGGACGAGGGGGCCCCGATGCTTCGACAAGCTCAGCATGAGGCCGCACTCTGTCCTACGACAACTGAATCATGATGTCGCTGCGATAGGCGGCGCGCTCTTGCAGCCGTTTGTAATAGGATTGCGCATTCGGCAGGGATGGACGGTCGAGCGGTAGCGCCATGTAGCGATAAAGTCCCGCACCCGCCGGGATATCGCCCATGGTGAAGCTGTCGCCGGCGACGTATCTGCGGTCCTTGAGTGCTGAGTCAAGCACCCGGAAATTGCCGTGAAGCCTCTCCGTGGCGGCGCCGATCTCGGCCATGTTGCGTTTCTCGGGCGGCGTGCGGATCAAACCCCAAAAAACGGTGAACATGTTTCCATTAAGCTCTGTCTGCTGCCAATCCATCCACGCGTCTGAATGCGCGCGCACGATGGGATCTTCCGGCCACAAGGTTCCGCGTGCATGGACGTAGGCGAGATAGCGTACGATGACGTTGGATTGATGGAGGATCACCCCATCGACGGCGAGTGAGGGAACCCGCGCGTTCGGATTGATCTGCATATAATCGGGATTGCTGGGCCAACCGATGGCACTGTCGGACCCGACCCATTCGAAATCGAGTTTGACTTCGTGCAGCGCCCACAGCGCTTTTTGCACATTGATCGAGGTCCTGCGTCCATAAAGTGTGACCGAGGCCATATAAATCTCCCAACTTCTATCGGCCCAGCGTACGGAAATTACGTTTGGCTGCAAGCGTGGTTAATAAAGTTCCACACCGCTTTTCATCTTTAACCAATATTGATGTAATCATACTTTTTTTATTGCGTGGCAATCACTTCGGGTGCAGCGTGTGCTCCGTCGACGTCAAGAAACGTAGCCAAAAGCTGGGGAGCAAACATGGCAAAAACCGCTGTCGCACGGCAGGGTAAACGGGGCGGAGCCAACGAGCTTTCGCCCGAACAACTCAAGAAATTTTTGCGCGATATGCTGCTCATCCGTCGCTTCGAGGAGAAGGCGGGTCAGCTTTACGGCATGGGCCTGATCTACGGATTTTGCCATCTCTATATCGGCCAGGAGGCCGTGGTGGTGGGCATGCAGGCCGCCGCCGAGCCCGGCAAGGACAGCGTCGTCACCAGCTATCGCGACCATGGGCACATGCTGGCGACCGGCATGGACCCTAAGGGCGTGATGGCCGAGTTGACTGGTCGGCGCACCGGCTATTCGCGCGGCAAGGGCGGCTCAATGCATATGTTCAGCACGGAGCGGAAATTCTACGGCGGCCACGGCATCGTCGCCGCCCAGGTGCCGATCGGAACCGGCCTCGCCTTCGCGCACAAATACAGCAACGACGGCGGTGCCAGCATGGTCTATTACGGCGACGGCGCCGCCAACCAAGGCCAAGTCTACGAATCCTTCAATATGGCCGCCCTGTGGAAATTGCCCGCGGTCTATGTGATCGAGAACAACCGCTACGGCATGGGCACTTCGGTCGCCCGCGCCTCGGCCACCGGCGATCTGCACAAGCGCGGTGCCGCCTACGGTATTCCGAACGAAGCGGTCGACGGCATGGACGTTCTCGCTGTTTATGAGGCCGGACAGCGCGCACTGGCCCACGCGCGCTCGGGCAAAGGCCCTTATATCCTCGGCGTCGAGACTTATCGCTATCGCGGCCATTCGATGTCCGACCCGGCGAAGTACCGCTCGCGCGAAGAGGTCAGCAAGATCCGCTCCGAGCAGGACCCGATCGATCGCATCCGCCAGATGCTGCTCAATGACGGCGATGCGACCGAGGAAGAAGTGAAGAAGATCGACGCCGACGTGAAGGCGATCGTGACCGAGGCTGCCGAATTCGCGCAGCAGAGTCCCGAACCGGATCTGTCCGAGCTTTATACCGACGTCCTCGTCGAAGCCTGAAATCACTTAAACAAATCCAGAGACCGTGTTCCTGGGGAGGAATTTTCGCTAATGGCTACCCAAATCCTGATGCCGGCGTTGTCGCCGACGATGACCGAAGGCACCATTGCCCGCTGGCTCAAGAAAGAGGGGGACACCGTCGTATCCGGCGACGTGCTCGCCGAAATCGAAACCGACAAAGCCACGATGGAGCTTGAAGCCGTCGACGAAGGCATTCTCGGCAAGATTATAGTCGGCGAAGGCACGGCCGCCGTCGCCGTCAATACGCCTATCGCCGTCATTCTGGCCGAGGGCGAAGATGCCGGCAGCATCGCCGCAGCACCGGCTAAAGCAGCCGAGCCCAAATCCGAACCTGCGGCTTTTTCCTCCCAGCATTCGACTCAGGCCCCCGCAAAATCCCCTGCAAAGACATCGCCAGCCGCCGAACCCGACTATACCGGCGAGATGGTCACCCAAACCGTCCGCGAAGCCCTGCGCGACGCCATCGCCGAGGAAATGCGCACCGACGAGCGCATCTTCCTGATGGGCGAAGAGGTCGCCGAATACGAAGGCGCCTATAAAGTCAGCCAGGGCCTGCTCGAGGAATTCGGCGCCAAGCGCGTCGTCGATACGCCGATCACCGAACACGGTTTCGCCGGCTTGGGCGTCGGCGCAGCCATGGCTGGCTTGCGCCCCATCGTCGAATTCATGACCTTCAACTTCGCCATGCAGGCGATGGATCACATCATCAATTCGGCGGCCAAGACGCGCTATATGTCGGGCGGCCAGATGTCCTGCCCGATCGTCTTCCGCGGGCCGAACGGCGCCGCCGTCGGGGTCGCAGCACAGCATTCGCAGGATTATGCGAGCTGGTACGGCCATATTCCCGGCCTCAAGGTCGTCGCCCCTTATTCCGGCGCCGACGCCAAGGGCCTTCTCAAGGCCGCGATTCGCGATCCTAATCCGGTTTTGGTTCTGGAAAACGAACTGCTCTATGGACGCAGCTTCGAGGTGCCGAAATCGAGCGACTTCGTCTTGCCCATCGGCAAAGCTAAGATCGAACGCGCAGGCAAGGATGTCACGATCGTGGCCTATTCGCTGATGGTCGGCGTGGCACTCCAGGCCGCCGAGAAACTGGCCGAGGAAGGGATCGACGCGGAAGTCATCAACCTGCGCTCGATCCGCCCGATCGATGTCGAGACCATCGCTGCTTCGATCAAGAAGACCAACCGTATCGTCAGTGTGGAAGAAGGCTGGCCCTTCGCCGGCATCGGCTCCGAGATCGCGGCGATCGCCATGGAGCATGCCTTCGATTGGCTCGATGCACCGGTTACGCGCGTGTGCGGCGAGGACGTGCCGATGCCTTACGCGCGCAATCTTGAGGCTCTGTATCTGCCGTCGGTGGAACGCGTCAGCCAGGCGGTCAAAGCCGTCTGCTATCGCTAGGAGGCCGCACTTATGGCAACGCAAATCCTGATGCCGGCGCTCTCGCCCACCATGACCGAGGGCACGCTGGCCAAATGGCTCAAGAAGGAAGGCGACACCGTCACTTCCGGCGAATTGCTGGCCGAGATCGAAACCGATAAGGCGACGATGGAATTCGAGGCCGCTGAGGACGGAATTCTAGGCAAGATCCTGGTTCCGGCCGGCACCGCGAACGTCGCCGTCAATGCACCCATCGCGGTTCTATTGGCCGAAGGCGAGGATGCCTCCGCCACCGGCGCTCCTGCGCCGAAAAAAGCCGCAGCGGCTGCACCGGCTCCGGCCGCCGCTAAGCCCGCCGCTGCTCCGGCTCAGCCGCAACAAGCGGCCGGCCCGCGCACCGATGGCGAACGCGTGTTCGCCAGTCCTCTCGCGCGGCGCATCGCCAAGGGCAAAGGCCTTGATCTGTCCGCCGTGACCGGGTCTGGCCCGCATGGCCGCATCGTCAAAGCCGACGTCGACGGCGCCAAGCCCCGCAGCGTGCCGACGGCCGCCAACGCCGCCGCAGCACCTACGCCGAGCCTGCCGGCAACGCAACAATCCAAGGCTCCGGCCGCACCACGTCCGACTGCGAAAGGCGAGGGCGAATACACCGACGTGCCGCTCACGAGCATGCGCAAGATCATCGCGCAGCGCCTGACCGAATCTTCCCAGCAGATTCCGCATTTTAAGCTGACCGTCGAGTGCAATATCGACAAACTGTTGGCCTTGCGCGAGGAGCTAAACGGCCGCGCGCCGAAGGACGGCGACAAGGCCTATAAACTTTCGGTCAACGATTTCGTCATCCGCGCGGTTGCTTTGGCAATGCGCAAGGTGCCGGATGTGAATGTCAGCTTCGTCGATACCGCGATCCGCCACTATCATTCGATCGACGTGTCGGTCGCGGTCGCGACCGACGGCGGGTTAATCACACCGATCATACGCAATGCCGATCAAAAGGGCCTGGCCGAAATCTCCAACGAGATGAAAGACCTGGCTGCGCGCGCCAAAGCGAACAAGCTGCAGCTTCACGAATTCCAGGGCGGTGGCTTCTCCATCTCCAATCTCGGTATGTTCGGCATCAAGGACTTCACCGCGATCATCAACCCGCCGCAATCGTGCATCCTGGCGGTCGGCGTCGGCGAGAAACGCCCGATCGTGAAGGACGGCGCGCTTGCTATCGCGACGATGATGAGCTGCACCATGTCGACCGATCATCGCACCGTCGATGGCGCGCTCGGCGCGGTCTATATCACCGCCTTCAAGTCGCTGATTGAAGATCCTTTGACGATGCTGCTGTAGGAGCGCGCGCTATGGCAGAAACTTCCTTCGATGTGATCGTCGTCGGCAGCGGGCCGGGCGGCTATGTGACCGCGATCCGCGCCGGCCAACTCGGGCTCAAGACCGCCATCGTTGAGCGCGACAAGCTTGGCGGGATCTGCCTCAATTGGGGCTGTATCCCGACCAAGGCCTTATTGCGCTCGGCGGAGATCTATCGCAATTCCCAACACGGCAAGGAATTCGGCATCAATGCCGGCTCGCTCACCTTCGATCTCAAACAGATCGTGGCGCGCTCGCGCGGCATCGCGAACGAGCATTCCAAGGGCGTCGCCTATCTGATGAAGAAGAACAAGGTGCAGGTGATCGAGGGCAGTGCGAAGCTCGCAGGATCGGGAAAGATCAGCGTAGAGAAAGACGGCAAAAAGGTCGGCGACTTCACAGCCAAACATATCATCCTGGCCACGGGAGCGCGTGCGCGTTCGCTGCCCGGTCTGGAAGCGGACGGCAAGCTGGTCTGGACCTACCGCGAAGCGATGGTGCCGGAAAGCTTTCCCAAATCGCTGCTGGTCATCGGCTCGGGCGCCATCGGTATCGAATTCGCCTCCTTCTACCGCACGCTCGGTGCCGAGGTGACGGTGGTCGAGGTGATGCCGCGCATCCTACCGGTCGAGGACGAGGAGATTTCCAAGTTCGCGCACAAACAGTTCGAAAAGCAGGGCATGAAGATCCTGACCGGGGCCGCAGTGAAGGGTCTCAAGAAGGGCGACAATTCCGTCACCGTGACCATCGAAGCCGGCGGCAAGACGAGCGAAGTGACGGTCGAGCGGGTGATTTCCGCCGTTGGCATCGTCGGCAATGTCGAGAACCTGGGCCTCGAAGGTACCAAGGTGAAGGTCGAGCGCACCCATGTCGTGATCGACGAATGGTGCTGCACCGGTGAGCCCGGCGTCTATGCCATCGGCGATCTCGCGGGCCCGCCCTGGCTCGCGCACAAGGCCAGCCACGAAGGCGTCATGTGTGTTGAGAAGATCGCAGGGCTTCATCCGCATCCGCTCGACACCACGCGCATCCCGGGCTGCACCTATTGCCACCCGCAGATCGCCTCGGTCGGTCTCACCGAGGCTGCGGCGAAAGAGAAGGGCTACGAGGTCAAGGTCGGCCGCTTCCCGTTCGTGGGGAACGGCAAGGCTTCCGCCATCGGCGAGCGCGAGGGCATGGCGAAGGTCGTATTCGACGCCAAGACCGGCGAGCTTTTGGGTGCGCATCTCATCGGCGCCGAAGTGACCGAACTGATCCAGGGCTACACCATCGCCAAGACGCTGGAGACCACCGAGGTCGAGTTGATGGAAACCATCTTCCCGCATCCGACTGTCTCCGAAGTCATGCATGAAGCCGTGCTCGATGCTTATGGCCGGGTGATCCACGTTTGAACTATCGCCATAGTTTCGTCATGCGCCTGCTTGTCCGGGGCATCCATGGATCGCCCGGCCAAGAATCATATCTGGCCGGGCGATGACGGATAGATGAATATTCGGACTGTTACACCCCTAGACAGAGAGTCTTGGTTCCACCTCTGGCGGGGCTATCTCGATTTCTATGAGACGGCGCTCGATGCACGGATTTCTGAGGCGACCTGGCGGCGGCTGTTGGATCAAAACGAACCAATCTATGGAATGGTGGCCATCGATAAGGCGGATCGCGTCATCGGACTGGTGAATTACGTGCTGCACGCCAATACCTGGACCGAGAAGCCGGTCTGTTATCTCGAAGACCTGTTCGTCGATGCAAGCGCGCGCGGGCAGGGCGCCGGGCGGGCCCTGATCGGAGCGGTTGTCGATATGGCCAAAATGCAGGGCTGGCATCGCGTCTATTGGCAGACCAAAGCGGGCAACGCGACCGCCCGCGCGCTATATGATAAGATTACCCCCGCGACCGATTGGGTCCGCTACGACGTAGATGTGAAGACATGACCGAGATCAAAACCGTCCGCCACCCGCAGCTCCGCAACAAGCCGGAAAACAAGCGGCCGCGCTTGCCTGAATGGATCCGGGTAAAGGCGCCGACCTCGCCGGTCTATGGCGAAACCAAAAAGCTGATGCGCGATCTCAATCTGGTGACGGTGTGCGAGGAAGCGGCCTGCCCAAATATCGGCGAATGCTGGGCACAGAAGCACGCGACCGTGATGATCCTCGGCGAAATCTGCACGCGCGCCTGCGCCTTTTGCAATGTGGCCACAGGCAAGCCCGGTCCCGTCAATGCGCTGGAGCCCGACAATGTCGCCATCATGGCGCTCAAGACCGGGTTGCGGCACATGGTCATCACTTCGGTCGACCGCGACGATCTGGCCGATGGGGGTGCACAACAATTCGCGCTTTGCCTACAAAAAATTCACGATCTGGCGCCAGGCACCACCGTCGAGGTGCTGACGCCAGATTTCCGCGACAAGCCGGGCGGGCTGGAAACCGTGATCGCCGCTCGCCCCGACGTCTTCAACCACAATCTCGAGACCGTGCCGCGCCTGTACCCGACGATCCGCCCGGGTGCGCGCTATTACCATTCGCTCAATCTGCTCGACCGCGCCAAACAGATCGATCCGCAAGTCTTCACCAAGTCGGGCATCATGGTCGGCCTCGGCGAGGACCGGATGGAGATCATGCAGGTGATGGACGACATGCGTTCGGCGAACGTCGATTTCCTCACCATCGGCCAGTATCTCCAGCCGACGCCGCGTCACGCCAAGATCGAACGTTTCGTGACACCTGAAGAATTCCAGGAATACGAGCGCATCGCCTATACCAAGGGCTTCCTCAAGGTTTCGGCGACGCCGCTGACGAGGTCGTCCTATCACGCCGACGACGATTTCGCCGTGATGCGCGAAGCGCGCCGCGCCAAGCTCGCGTCCCGTTGAGCGGCAGCACGCCCTCGTGCCCACTCACGCCGAGAAGAAGTTTCTTCCCTACACGCCGGTCGAATTGTTCGATATCGTCGCCGATATCGAGAAATATCCGGAATTCCTGCCCTGGTGCGTCGGCACCCGCATCCGCTCGCGCGAGGGCGATCTGGTCGTCGCGGACATGATCATCGGCTACAAGATGTTCCGCGAGCGTTTCACCTCGCGCGTCACGCTCAATCGTCCCGGCCGCATCGATGTCGAATATTCCGAAGGTCCGTTCAAATACCTTCAGAACCATTGGAACTTCACGTCGGACGGTGCCGGAACCACGATCGATTTCTTCGTCGATTTCGAGTTCCGCTCACGCATCCTGCAGGCGATGATCGGCGTCGTCTTCGGCGAGGCCGTGCGCATCATGGTGAACGCCTTTGAGCGTCGCGCCGAGGTGATCTACGGCAAGCGGCCCCTGCCGGCCCGCTGAGACGCGAAGGGCGTTACGACCAGCCCATGACGCCCATGACATAGGCGGCGCTCACGGTCATGTGAAAGACAAGTGGCACACAGAGCGATCGCGATTTTTCATAGAGGTAGGCCGCCACGATCCCGAACAACATGACCTGGAGGTACCTCACGATTTCGATATGCAACGCGCCGAAGATAACGGCGCTCGAGATCGACGAAAAAATGAAATTGAAATTGCGCCTTAGCCAACCAAACAAGATTCCGCGTTGAAAAATTTCCGTCGCGATCGGGGTCAATATCGCAACCCCGATGATGAAAACGGCGGACAGCCAACCCGACTCGCCCTCGAGCATGGCGCGGTCGGTGGTCAGGGGTTCCAACATGCGCCGCTGATTGAAAAATTCCACCATCAGATTGTCGAGCAGGATGCGTAAGCCGTAGAGCAAAACAGCGGCCAAAAATCCGCGAACCAACCAATCCAGCGAACAGGCGCGAAATCCGATCGCGCTCCATGAAACGCGCGCCATTTTTATACAGAAGAGATAGACCCCAAGCAGGATCAGGGCTGCGTAGGTATAGTCCTGAACGATATAGAGGATGGAGGGCGAAATTTCATCGTTGCCGAGCGACCGGTGATCGCCCAGCAGCGTAAAACCGCTCACGGCGAGAAAAATCATGCCCAGCGTGCCGACAAAGACGCGAAAGAATTCCTTGTTACTCAGCTCGCTCAATAAGTCGGAGCGCGTGGACATTCAGCGCACGACGATGCTGGTCAGGAGCCGCAGGGCCTCGTTGATCGTGGCCAGACGCACCGTATGGCGATCGCCTGGAAAGATATGGCTGGCATGCTCCGTCGGGTGTCCGTTGCGCGCCGCCGCGATATGGACGAGGCCGACCGGTTTTTCGGCGCTGCCGCCGCCTGGACCGGCAATGCCCGTCACGGCAACAGCGGCATCGACCGGCGCATGGGATAAGGCGCCCTCGGCCATCGCCCGGGCGACTTCTTCGGAAACGGCGCCGACACGCTCAAACAATCCCATCGGCACGCCGACCAACTCGTTCTTGGCGACGTTGGTGTAGGTCACGAAGCCGCGCTCAAAGGCGGATGAGGAACCGTCGATCGCGGTGATGGCGCCGGCGATCAATCCGCCGGTGCACGATTCGACCGTCGCAATCATGATCGCTCGGGTGCGGCATTCATCGACCAAGCGGCGGGCCAGATTCAAGGTCGGTTCGCCAAACATTACAAAAACGACATCATAAAAACCATGCGTAACGGAAAACGATCAAGGCGAGTGCAGCCCAGGCAGCGGCGAAAAGATCGTCGACCATGACGCCGGCACCACCCTCCAAAACGCGATCGGCCCAAGATGCAGGCCACGGCTTCCAGATATCCGCAATGCGAAACAGGACGAAGCCAATGGCATAGAGATCGATATTCGGCGGAACGACCAGAAGCACCAACCACATGGCGGCAACTTCGTCGATCACGATCCAGCCGGGATCGTCCGTTCCGCTTTCGCGCATCGCGACACCCGACGCCCAAACGCCCAAACAAAAAACGACAAGGGTCGCGGCGGCAAGAAGTGGTACACCACCGAGCGACTGCAGCCCCCAGGCCACCGGAAGTGCGGCCGCCGATCCCCAGGTGCCAGGCATTGCCGGGGCATAACCGATCCCGCCCACGGTTGCCACCATCCGCGCGAATCTGGGAGTAAAAATCGTCATTAAGGCCCGTATATGGCGAAAAACGAGGACATGCATCAAGGATTTCGACGGATCCGTGTGCAGGGTTAACGCTAATCCGAAGGCATATTCAAGGCATTACCGGAAGTCGCAGAAAATGCCCAAGATTATCGGATTTTGGCCGGTCTAAACAGTTGCGCCCTATATCCCCAGCGGTTACCGTCGAAATCGTAGCATACATAACCTAACTTGCGGTCGCATCGCCTGGGGAGGACGCACGATGCGACGTGCCGGGAAAGAGTAGGGGGCGCCTTCGGGTACGAAGGTGAGGGGGATATGAAACGACGATACGATGTCCTAAGAGACTTCCTGCTGCGCTTCATACGCAAGTGGATGCCTGAACGTCAGCTCATCCTGCGCACCGGTAGCCATATCCGCTACGTCAAGATTTCCCAGAATTTCCAAATCGCCCTTTGTGCTGCTTCATTCGTCGCCCTTGGATGGGGCACCTTCACCTCTGCCACCTATTTCCTGTTCGACGATATCATTCGCTCGAAAGATGCGCAGATTTCGGACGCGCACGACAATTACCGCAATCTTCTCAGCGAGGTTTCACATTATCAGGCTCGTTTTTCGCTTCTGACCAAGGAGTTACAGAAAAACCACGCAATGATGCTCGATCTCGTCGAAAATAACGCCACGCTCCAGCTCAATCTTCGGTCCGCCCAGAAAAATCTCGAGACGTCGCAGACGCAACAATCCGAAATCAATGCTGCCAAGAATTCGCTCCGCGAGAAGCTAATCTCGATCGAAGGCGAACTCGGTAACCTAAATGGCCGGAATTTCGAGCTTCGCGGCAATCTCGCCTCGGTGACCACCAATCTTCAATCGGTGCAGAGCGAGCGTGACCAAGCGCATGCGATGAATCAAAAGCTTAAAACTCACGTTGCCCAGCTTGAAGACGAAGTCAGCCGCCTGCACTTGACCGAGACCGAAGTGATCACGCGTCTGTCCAAACGTACGCAGGACGGCATTGTGTTCATGGAACGCGTCTTTGCCCGTGCCGGGTTGAATACCGACGAATTCCTGGCGCAGCTTGCCGTCAATGCCAATACCGCGATTAAGGAGGCCCCGGTCGGCAGCCGCGAGGACGAGGCCGAGCCCGGCGACGACAGCACAGATCAGGTTGCATCCGGTGAGGAGTTCGCTATCGACGTCGCCGAGATGCTGGATAAGGAAATGTACGAGTCGGCGCCGCTGCCAGCCATCGAAATGGCGATCATGCGCCGTCCCGTCGGTCAAGGCGGGCCATTTATCGCCACGACGACGCCTCTGCCTGAATCAGGCGAAAAACTGAAAGCCAGCCTATCCAATCTGGAAGAGCGTCTCGGCCGCTGGGACGATTTGCGTCAATTGATGCGCTCGGCACCGCTGCCGGCGCCGCTCGATCAGTTTCAGCTTTCAAGTGAGTTCGGAAAACGCCGCGACCCTATCCGCCAACGCTGGTCGATGCATTATGGCCTCGATCTACGTGCTCCCATCGGCTCACCGGTCTATTCAACGGCGCCAGGCGTCGTCACCGTTGCCGAGGCGCAAAGCGAATATGGCCGTCTCGTCGAAATCGATCATGGCATGGGCTTTAAGACGCGCTATGCTCATCTCAACAAAATACTCGTTAAGGTCGGCCAGAAGGTCGATAATCGGGATAAAATCGGGTTACTGGGGAACTCGGGGCGCAGTACGGGCCCGCACCTGCACTATGAAATCGCGCATAATGGCAGGCCTGTCGATCCAATGCGATTTTTGAAGG
Organism: Caenispirillum bisanense; assembly: GCA_945877815.1. Lineage (GTDB taxonomy): Bacteria > Pseudomonadota > Alphaproteobacteria > Rhodospirillales > UBA2165 > CANIGJ01. The sequence goes on along the minus strand of CAMDWJ010000008.1, from coordinate 23,323 downwards.
CTGGCAAATATGTTTACAAAGGGCAGTAAAGACAGCAACTCGCTGTCCCAGGCATTCCAGAAGGTGCCGGCGCCGCCGTCGCTTCTCGCGGCCGATCTGTTGATCACAGGCGATATCGTCAGTGCCGGCGAGATCCAGATCGACGGGCGCGTTAACGGCAATATCCAGACGGACGTTCTCGTAGTCGGCGAAAGCGCCCATATCACGGGTGAAATTCGGGCCGAGACGGTGCGTATCCACGGCAACGTCAACGGCCAGATCAAGGCGCGCACCGTTTCGCTCGCCAAGACCGCGCATGTGCTGGGTGACATTCTTCATGAGAACCTGGCGATCGAACAGGGAGCCTATCTCGAGGGCCATTGCCGGCGCATTGAATCCGTGAAGAAGGAAAAGGAAAGCGAGAGCGTCAACTTGCTCGCCAAGGGCGCCGCGATCGTCAAGGCGCACACCCATATCGAAACCGCCAAGGCGTCGTAAAAGTCTAGCGGATCATCCGCGCGAAGGCCTCGGCATCGACATTGCCGCCGGTGGCGATGAGGCCGACCGTCTTGCCCTTGAACCGCGCCGGGTCCGCCATGATCGCGGCGAGGCCGATGGCGCCTGACGGCTCGATTACGACCTTATATTCGTCGAATGCGAGCTTCACCGCGCGCTCAACGATCGCATCGGCGACGACGAAGCCGCCGGAAAGATGGGTCTTTAGAACTTCGAAGGTGATCGTGCCGGGGGCTTCGACCAGAAGCCCGTCGCAGATCGAACTTGTGGTCGGGTGAAGTTCGACACGCGCGCCCGCCGCCAGCGACTGGGTCGTATCGTCATAGAACTCTGGCTCGACGCAATAGATTTCGGTCGTCGGCGATGTGCCGCGAAAGGCGATGGCGGTACCGCCGATCATGCCGCCGCCGCTGCACGGTCCCAATAGCATGTCGAGCTGGGTATCCAGGCCCACGATCTGCTCCGCGAATTCCAGACCCAGGGTTCCTTGTCCCGCCATTATGTCGGGATCGTTGTAAGGCGGCACCATCGTGCCACCGGTCTCCTCGACCAGACGCTGCGAGATCGCAACACGGTTGGCATTTTTGCGTTCGTAGGGAACCACTGTCGCTCCGTCGCGACGCGTATTGTCCATCTTCACCTTGGGCGCATCCGCAGGCATGACGATATGGGCCGGGATCCCCATCAGGCGGGCGGCGCGGGCGACGCCCTGGGCATGATTGCCGGACGAATAGGCGACCACGCCCAGGCGGCGGCGTTCGTCCGGGATTTGCGCGATCTTGTTATAGGCCCCGCGCACCTTGAACGAGCCGGTCCTTTGCAGGCATTCGGCCTTGATGAGGATGCGGCAGCCGAGCATCTCGTTGACGACCGAGGATTCCAGGATCGGCGTGCGCGTAACGATTGGGGACAGACGACGGGCAGCAGCCTCGACATCGGCGAAGGAGGGCAAACGCCCGACGGGCTCGTTGGTTTCGGCCATGCAGGCGTCGCAGCCTAGCGCCGCCGCAGCATGCTGTCGGGCGTCAAGGCAACCTGAGTCGGCGAGAGCATGTAACGATAGACCTGCAAATTCTCGAGCACGCGCTGGACGTAATTGCGAGTCTCGGAAAAGGGGATCATTTCGATCCAATCGATGGCATCGACAGTCGAATCGCGCGGATCGCCATATTCTCGTATCCACTGCCGAGCGCGGCTGGGGCCGGCGTTATAGGCGGCAAGTGCCAGGATGTAGGATCCGCCGAATTCGTTAACGAGGTCGGTGAGATAGGTCTGCCCCAAATGGACGTTATAGTCCGCATCCTCCAGCAGGCGATCGTGCACGAAGATAATGTCGTTTTTCCGCGCCATTTCCTTGGCGGTGGCAGGCATTAGCTGCATCAGTCCGCGCGCACCCGCTCGGCTGATGGCGGCATTGTTGAACAGACTTTCCTGGCGGATGACGGCATGAACGAGCGGGCGGTCGGCGTCGGACATCCGCTTGGAGCTGAGCACAGGGAAGCCGGCTTGCAGCAGGCTCACGCCTTCGGTTTCGGCGCGCTTCGCGGCATAGATCGACAGATCGGCGCGCCCGGTTTCATAGGCAAGATCGGCAACATTAGCCAGCCAATCCGGAGTTTTGCCGATTTCAGCCAATTGGCGCACAAAGGGGCGCAACATATTGGTCATGCCGGCCGCATCGATGATTCGTACCGCTCGCACCAATTCGTGGCTGCTGAAGCTCGCCGCGATGATGGGATCGGTATGGGGCAGGGGCGGCATATTGATCGTGTCTTCGCGCGGCAATTTGGTCGCCGCGAGCTGGCCGTAATAGGTCGTCGGATGCTTGAAGGCGGTGCGATACCAATACCGCGCGCGGTCGGAATCCTTCATTGCCTCGGCGGCGCGGCCGGCCCAATAGGCGCCGCGAGCGCGGCTGATGGGCTGGCTTGCCTCGCGATAGACGGTCGTGAAATGGTTGTAGGCGATCGAATCGTCCTTGAGGAAGCGCAGCGCGATCCAGCCCGCCATCCACTCGGCGTCGAGTAATTCGGCGGCATCCTTGCCCGGCTTGATGTTGTGGTTGGCGGCGATGCGATAGGCATCTGTGATATGGCCCTTCATCAGCGAGCGCCGAGCGAGAATACTGCGTTCGCTCCACCAGCGCGCCGGTTGGACCTTCAGCGCAGCGGAGCCTTCTTTCAAAGTGGCGACCGCCTCGTCGTCCCGATTCTTTATCCGTCGCCAGCGCAGCCGTTCGTATGCCAGCCCCGGGTCATCCAGAAGATTCGCCGGCACCCGTTTCAAGGCGCCGTCGGCGCCCTTGTCGGCTTCGTGCAGCGAGAAGCGCGCCTCGGCGAGAGCCCGGTAATCCGTTCCGACCTTGGGGTACATGCGTTTGGCAGGCACCGTGCGGCCAGCCCAGACCAACCGATCGAGCCGATCGATGTGATCTTTTTTAGTAAGGTGATCTTTGAACTGTTTGTAAAATATAGCTTCTTGCTGATCGCCAAAATTCGCTTCGATCCAGGTCTTACGGATTAGACGCAGCGCTTCATCGCGTCGCCCGACAGCCAGGAAGGACTCGGCGAGACGGGTCGCACCCTCGGGCGTCGCGGGCACTCGCTTGCCGTACCAAGCGACCACGGCGGCATCGGGATAGGCTGGCGACATGGTTTCTTCGGCCCGTGCAACGAGGCGGTCGCGGGACGGCCATTCCGGATAGGCTTTGAGAAAAGCAGTGATCTCCTCGAAATTGGCGCCCGAGGTATAGCTCGTCAGACGCTGCCAATTAAGGATTTGAGCGAGCAGCGGATCCTTGACCCGCGCGGCAGCCTCCCGGCTCGCGACCCACTGACCTTTTTCGCCGGCCTCGTATGCCGATTTGGCGGCATTCAGTTCGCTCGTTTCAGGGATTCGTTTTTTGGTCCCCTGCGCCTGGGCAAACGTCGCCGATAAGCAAATCGTCCCAATCAGAACAGCGTGAAAGAGTTTGAACAAAGTGCGCGCCCCACGACTCGTTTTCTCAGCCAAACCTGATGGAGTTTCGCTTATTTGTGGTTTACGCGATCTTAAGTGCGTTTCGTTTATTTCGCAACGAGGGTAACCCGGCACGCTGGCCCCCCTTCGGATCGTGGATAAGATCGGCCCCTTGGGCGGCGGGCACTATTTTACGGCGGCCTGGAGGGTTTGGCGCGATTCGTCGTCAGGCAGCACTCGGCCAGCGCGTTTATTCAACTCCGAACGCAGTAGGCCGCGTTAATGAATAAAGGAGGAACTCGCAGCCTCGCGGGCCAGCATTTCCTCAATCGTCTCGGCAACACGTCGCCACGTCCTCCGTTCATAGAGGTTGCCGACGTTGAGCATCTCGTCCGCCTTGCTCGCGGCATAGTCGGGCGCATTTTCGCCATGCTCTTTGATGAGGAACATTGCTTGAAGATAGACTTCAACCTGCATCGCCACGGTGCGACCTCTCGATCCAAACGCACCCATCCTAGACGCGAGTTCGGGGGTACAATCAGAATCAGATTTAGGACAAAAAGAGGTCATTTCGCCGTCGAATGGCGCGGAAATCCGTAAAAATGGCTCTTACAGGTCACGGGTATGCTGCGGCGGATTCAGGAACCAGACCGCCGTACGTTAGTTCTTTGGTGATGAAGTATGTCGTTCGCAACGCCGATACCGATCAGTACCTGATGCGTGTTGAGGGAGGGTTTAAACTAACCTCCAACATAAAACAGGCGATGGTCTACGCCCTAAAATCAGACGCGGATCGTTTTGCGGCACGTCAGTCCGGCAATTACGACGTGATCCCGGCCCCCTTACAGACCAAGCTGCCTTACAGATGACCAGTGGCAGAGGACCGCGGCGCTCGACGCAGCCAAGCTTGCCGCGCAAATTCATGGGGTTTATGCTGCCCCCCTCAAACCCAAGCGAGGTCGCCATGTTCGAGGGGTCTTTCACCGCCCTGATTACGCCGTTCAGGAACGGCGCGCTCGATGCCGACGCCTTTCGCTCCCTGGTCGAGTGGCAGATCGCCGAGGGGACCAACGGGCTCGTCCCGTGCGGTACCACCGGAGAATCGCCGACTCTGAGCCATGAGGAGCATATGCGCGTCACCGAAATGTGCATCGCCGTGGCGAAAGGCCGCGTTCCCGTGGTCGCCGGCGCCGGCTCCAACTCCACCGCCGAGGCCGTGTCGCTTGCGAAGCATGCCGAAAAGGCGGGCGCCGACGGCGTCCTTGTGGTGACCCCCTATTACAACAAGCCGACGCAAGAAGGCATGTACCAGCATTTCAAGGCCATCAACGACGCCATTGGAATCCCGATCATCATCTACAACATTCCGCCGCGCAGCGTCGTGGATATGCAGGTCGCGACGATGGCCCGCTTGGCAGAGTTGAAGAACATCGCCGGCGTGAAGGACGCGACCAGCGATCTCAATCGCCCGATCCTGACGCGCAACGCCATTGGCGTGGATTTCTGCCAGTTGTCGGGCGAGGATGGTACGGCTGTCCCGTTCCTCGCGGCGGGCGGGCACGGCTGCATTTCTGTCACCTCCAACGTGGCGCCACGCCTGTGCGCGACCATGCACAAGGCTTGGCAGGATGGCGACGTGCTCAAAGCGCAGGAGATCCAATACAAGCTGATGCCGCTTCATTCAGCGCTGTTTTGCGAAACCAGCCCTGGGCCGGTGAAATACGCGGCCAGCCTGATGGGGCGATGCGATGCCGAAACCCGGCTGCCGATCACAGAGATCGCGCAAGCGAGCAAGGATCGTGTGCGTCAGGCGTTGACCCAGGTCGGCCTGTTGAACTGACGGGATCGATATGAACGCCAAACAGGCGGACAGCGAGGTCAATGTGGTGGCCCGCAATCGTCGCGCGCGCCACAACTACTTCATCGACAGCACCATCGAGGCCGGCATCATGCTGGAGGGCACCGAGGTGAAGTCGTTGCGTTTGGGCCAGGCGAGCATCGAGGAATCCTACGCGACCGATCGCGACGGCGAACTGATCCTGCTCAATTCCTATATCCCCGAATACCGGTCCGCCAGCGTCACCCAGCACGAGCCCCGGCGCGGGCGCAAGCTGCTGCTACGTAAGCGCGAGTTAGCGAAATTGGTGAATGCGGTCAGCCGCGAAGGCATGACCGTCGTGCCGCTCTCTATCTATTTCAACAAGCGGGGCTTCGCCAAGGTCGAACTCGGCCTCGCCAAAGGCAAGCATCAGCACGAGAAACGAAATTCGATCAAGGAACGCGACTGGAAACGCGATCAAGCCCGCCTGTTGCGGCACAGCTAAGCGACCGTAACGCCGCTACTTGGCAGATGTGCGGTTTGTCGCACTTGGTAGCACGCGCCGACCGTACTAGAATTTCCTATCGAAGGAGTACCCCATGGCGAAGAAGCCCTCCAAACCGCTACTTCATTTAGTCTTCGGCGGCGAAGTGGCCGATCCTCAGGGACTCGATTTCGTCACCGATCCCGAGCGCCTGCATATGGTCGGCCTTTATCCGAACTATGCCGAGGCGCTCAAAGCCTGGAAGGGTGCCAGTCTCGCCACTGTCGATAGCGCCAGCACGAAATATGTCATCGTGCATCTGCACCGGCTCCTCGACCTGACCACCGACGGCACCGAGGCCGACGACGAGGATTAGGCTTCAAACCCAATCTACCGATTGATGTTTGGCACAAGCCTACTTTTCCTTGCGCCCGCAAATACCGGTTCGATCGTTTCGGCCGCGAATGATCCTCTTAGCTAAAGCCGGTGCCGCCTTAGTCTTGGCTGACGGGATTAGTGATAGGATGTTGCGGGCCTGAAGCCGCAAACAATGCAGGCTCCCAGACGTCCTTCATTCCGCTGTTGACGCTTGGTATCCCATCGACCCCGGTTAAGGCCGTGATGGTCGGTGCGATGATCATCCAGGGAATTTAGCGATTTTTGCGGTCGCCGGATATGTATTCTCGAAGTTGGAGTGTGAACCGGCGCCGATGCTTCTCGGATTCGTGCTTGGCCCGTTGATGGAAGAAAACCTGCGCCGTTCGATGACGCTGTCCTCAGGCGATCCATTGATCTTCGTGGAAAGACCGATTTCGATGGTACTTCTCTTAGCGTCTCTGGCCCTCATTGCCATGATCGTGCTGCCGCAGTTCCGCAGGACCCGAGAGCAGGCCTTCCAGGAATAGGATTTCCGAACGTTCGCGTGGAAAAAGTGTCGCGACAATTGTGCCCACTGGGACCGATCGATCGGAGCTATTTTTCTTGACCCGGAGCGGACTTTTGGCAATAATGTTCTTGTTTTGTTTCTCTTCTGAAACAACATCGATCGCCGGAACGGGGATCCCCAAAAAATACACAGTAAATGCCTAGATCATGCACAGTAAATGCACGCAAAATGCGAAGATCGTGCCTATATCATGCCTAGACGAGTGTGCATTTTACGCGAAGCGAAACGGTCGATTTCCGGGATTTTTCGGTCACGATGCCTAGAAATGCACAGACTCCGCAGGTAAGACGCCGCAAGCGCTAGCCGCCGATGCTCCGGCGCGCATGTTCGAAGGTATCGAACAGCGCATCGTAGGTGCGCGTCACCGGGAATTGCGGGAATTCGGCGATGACCTTGTCCGGGGCGCGAAACAGGATGCCGTAGTCGGCCTCGCCGAGCATCGCAGTGTCGTTATAGGAATCGCCGGTCGCGATGGTCTTGAAATTAAGCGCGCGGAAAGCCGCCACACCGGCTTTCTTATGGTCCTTCATCCGCAGCTTGTAATCGACGAGACGACCGTTCGCGTCGCACTCCAGGCGATGGCAGAAGATCGTCGGCCAGCCGAGCTTGCGCATGAAGGGCTCGGCGAATTCGTAATATGTGTCGGATAGAATGACGACTTGATAGGTCTCGCGCAGCCGATTGAGGAATTCGAGAGCACCGTCCAGCGGGTCGAGCGTGTCGATGACAGCCTGGATATCCTTAAGGCCGAGCTTGTGCTTGTCGAGCAGGACCATGCGCTCGCGCATCAATTTGTCGTAATCGGGCTCCTCGCGGGTCGTGCGGCGCAGTTCGGGGATGCCGGTCGTCTCGGCAAGGCCGATCCAAACCTCGGGTATCAGCACGCCTTCGAGATCGAGACAGGCGACAATCACGTTCAAACCCCCGGGGTCAATGCGGATGCGCGGGGATATAGCACGGAGACGGGGGCCTTACGCAAGGCGGGCCAACAGCCCCACGAAGGCGGCATGGAACATGGCCTCGGTCAGACGCCCAGTGTTCGTATTGTAACGCGAGCAATGATAGCTGTCGGCCAAGATCAACCCGTTGCTCAGTTCGTGCTGGGCGGCATGGCCGAAAGCAAAGGCCGCGCGGCGCTCGCCCAGCGCGGTCAGCACCGCGCCATGGGCCAAGGTGCCAAGCGCCAGGATCGCGCGCAGTTTCGGCATGGAGGTGATCTCGTCCACCAAGAAGCGGCCGCAATTTTTCACCTCGGCGCCAACCGGCTTGTTCTCAGGCGGCAGGCAACGCACCGCGTTGGTGATGCGGCAATCGATCAGGGTCAGCCCGTCGTTCGGATCTTCGCGATATTCGCCCTTGGCCAATCCGTATTTAAGCAAGGTGGCGTAAAGCAGATCTCCGGCATAGTCGCCGGTGAAGGGTCGTCCGGTGCGGTTTGCGCCGTGCATACCCGGCGCGAGGCCGACGATCAGCAAACGCGCATCGATGGCGCCGAATGAGGGAACCGGCGCGTTATGCCATGTTGGCTCCCGTTGTCTGAGATTTTCGCGGAAGGTTACGAGGCGCGAACATACAGGGCAGTCATGCCCGGGGGTAACCTCGGCGGCGGGCATGGGCGATTAGACAGACCCGACGTAGCGCTGAACGCCGTGTACTGAAATATAGTCCTGGTCCTGGTCCTGGTCCTGGTCATCGCCATCATCGTCGTATTCGTCGCTATGGGGAGGCTGCGGAGCGTGCTCGCCCAAATGGTCGGTGTGACCGCCACGGCGCTCGATCTCGGCGCGCAGATCGTTCAACTCGATGAAGACATCGGCTTGTCGGCGTAATTCGTCTGCGATCATCGACGGCTTGGAACGGATCGTCGAGACGACAGAAACCCGGCGCCCCTTGCGCTGCGCTGCCTCGACCAAACGGCGGAAATCGCCGTCACCCGAAAACAGCACGATATGGTCGAGATGGTCGAGCATCTCCATCATGTCGATGGCGAGTTCGATATCCATGTTGCCCTTGATCTTGCGCCGTCCGGACGGATCGGTGAATTCCTTGGTGGGCTTGGTCACCATCGTATAGCCGTTGTAGTCCAGCCAATCGACAAGGGGACGGATCGGCGAATATTCCTGATCCTCGACCAAAGCCGTGTAATAAAAGGCCCGGATCAGGTAGCCTTTCAATGAGAAAACGGTCAAAAGACGCTTATAATCGATATCGAAGCCCAGCGCCCGGGAGGCGGCGTAAAGGTTCGAGCCATCGATGAACAATCCGATGCGTTCGGACGGATAGAAATTCATTCAGCCACCCCCCTGATGCCGAGCATTTGTACGCGCGCCGGTCTTGATGCATAGACTATGAACGAGGCTAAACGTTGAATCAAGCAACGATCTCAAACCCATGATTTACATCGCGATTGGCTCGAATTTGCCCTCCGCAGCCTACGGATTGCCGGTCGCGAACTGTCGCGTCGCGATCGCGCGGTTGCAAGAGGCCGGGTTCACATTGCTCGCCCGATCGCCGTTCTATGAAACCGCGCCGGTACCTTACTCGGACCAGCCGTGGTACGTGAACTGTGTGGTGGGCGTTGCGACCGAACTGACGCCGAATGCGGCCCTGGTGGCCTGCTTAGCGGTCGAGGAGAGCATGGGCCGGGTGCGCAGCCTACGCAACGCGGCGCGGATCGTCGATATCGACGTGCTGATCTGGCACGAATTCAGCCAGAATGAGCCCGATCTTGTCATTCCGCACCCCCGACTGCACCTGCGCGCCTTCGTGCTTATGCCCCTGGCCGACATCGCGCCCGATTGGCGCCATCCATCCCTGGGGGCCGGGATTGCCGATTTAATCGCCCAATTGCCCCCCGATCAGGAAATTCGGGCCTTAAAAGCTTGAATTCAGCCGGGTTCCCGGGATATAAACCCGGCCTTCCAATCCCGCATCCGTTAGAGGAGAGGCCGCATGGCCCGCGTCACCGTCGAAGATTGCATCGAAAAGATCCCCAATCGCTTCGATCTCGTGATGATCGCCGCGCAGCGTTCGCGCGGCCTGGCAGCCGGCGCGGAGCTTACCGTCGACCGTGACAACGACAAAAATCCCGTCGTGGCGCTGCGCGAAATCGCGGACGAAACGGTGGACCTGAAAGAGCTCGAAAACAGTCTCATCAAGGGTCTTCAGAAGCATGTCGAACGCGACGAGCAGGAAGAAGAGATCGATCTGATGTCTGCGACCGACGACTTCGCCGCGATCGCGTCGCAGACCAGCGCCGCCGTCCTGCTTGGCGATGGCAGTACGGATTCGTCGCCGCGCTTTGAAGACGATGTCGATGGCGACGAAGATGGCGGAGACTCCGCCGGCGCCGACGACGAATAATAGCCTTACGTCGTTTCTTTTTACCTCCGGGCGAACTACATTAACTTTTAGGATGTAGTTTAATTCTTTCCGCAGGTTGCGGAAGGGGAGGTTTCACGTGATTCGGCAGTTCGAGCTCGTCGAACGGGTCAAAGCTTACGATAAGTTCGCCGATGAGGACGCGATCAATAAGGCCTACGTCTTCGCCTTGAAGGCGCACGGCAACCAGAAGCGCGCCTCCGGCGACGCCTATTTTTCGCACCCCCTCGAGGTCGCGGGAATCCTCACCGAATACAAGCTCGACAGCAAAACCATCATCACCGCGCTGCTGCACGACACGATCGAAGACACCGAGGTCACGACCGAGGAGGTCCGCGAACTGTTCGGCGAGGAAGTCGCCCAGCTCGTCGACGGCGTAACCAAGCTCGCCCGCATCGAGCTGCAATCCGAACAATCCGATCAGGCCGAGAATTTCCGCAAGCTGGTTTTGGCCATGTCGGAAGACATTCGCGTCCTCCTGGTGAAGCTGGCCGACCGGCTGCACAACATGCGTACACTGAACTACATCAAGCGGCCTGAAAAACGCCGCGCGACGGCGCTCGAAACCATGGAAATCTATGCTCCGCTGGCCGAACGGATCGGCATGCAGGAGATGAAAAACGAGCTTGAGGATCTGGCCTTCGCCGAACTCAATCCCGAAGCGCGCAATTCGATCCTTGCCCGCATCAAATTCCTGCGCGAAGAGGGGAAGGACAACGTCTCGTCCATCGTCGACAAATTGAAAGCGTTGTTGGCCGAACATGGTGTACCCACCGAAATTTTCGGCCGCGAGAAGACGCCCTATTCGATCTGGCGCAAGATGCAGAAGAAGAACATCTCCTTCGAACAGGTCGCCGACATCATCGCCTTCCGCGTACTCGTCGACAGTGTCGAGGAATGCTACAAGGCGCTCGGCGTCTTCCATCGCGCCTATCACGTCGTGCCGGGCCGTTTCCGCGACTATCTCTCGACGCCTAAAGCGAACGGCTATCAATGCATTCATACCGGCGTCATCGGGCCGGACCGCCAGCGCATCGAGATTCAGATCCGCACGCGCGACATGAACCAGATCGCCGAACTGGGCGTCGCGGCCCACTGGCAATATAAGCAGCATATCGACGACAAGACTTCAGGGCGCGACTATCGCTGGATGCGCGAACTGCTCGACATCCTCGAGCATGCCGCGAGCCCTGACGATTTCCTCGAGAATACCAAGCTTGAAATGTTTCCGGACCAGGTGTTCTGCTTCACGCCGACCGGCGACGTGATCGCGCTGCCGGCGGGCGCCACCCCGGTCGATTTCGCCTACGCGGTCCATTCCGAGATCGGCGATACCTGCGTCGGCGCAAAGGTCAACGGCCGCTCCGTACCCCTGCGTTCCGAGCTCGCAAACGGAGATCAGGTCGAGATCATCACGTCGAAGGCGCAGACGCCGTCGCCGGTCTGGGAGAATTTCGTCGCCACCGGCAAGGCGCGCGCGCGCATCCGTCGTTTCGTGCGCCAGCGCGAGCGCGAGGAATACAAGACGCTTGGCAAGGCGATCCTCGAGCGCGTGTTCCGCGACGAGCAATACGATTTCACAGACAAAGCGCTCAAGGAAGCGCTGCCGATCTTTACGATGGCGTCGGTGGACGATCTATTTGCGGAAGTGGGTTCGGGCCAGATCACCGGCCGCCAGGTGATCGAGGCGGTCTATCCCGGCACAAAAAAGGACAAGCGCAAGAACGGCAAGGTCATCGAATTCGCACGCTCCTTCGGACGCCGCAAGACCAAGGCCGAACCGGCGAAGCCGGGCATCCCCATCAAAGGCATGATTCCCGGCATGGCGCTGCATTTCGCGGCATGCTGCACGCCGCTGCCGGGTGACCGCATCGTCGGCATCGTGTCCAAGGGCCGCGGCGTGAACGTGCATGCCATCGATTGCGAGGAGTTGGAGGAATTCAGCGACACGCCCGAGCGCTGGATCGATCTCGCTTGGGACGAGAGCGCGGTGGACGACACCCATACGGCCCGCATCGACGTGACCGTGACCAACGAACCCGGCAGTCTCGGCGAGCTATCGACGCTGATCGCGCGCAACGAAGGCAATATCTCCAACCTCAAAGTCACAGGCCGCACCGCCGATTTCTTCGATCTCAGGATCGACGTGCAGGTGCGCGACGTGCGTCAGCTCACCAATATCATCGCGGCCCTGCGCGCGTCCGCGGTTATAAATTCGGTTGAGCGCGCGCGCGGCTGATACCAATATTTTTGCCATGACGAAATCGCGAGAAGTTCCATGAGCCGATATCTTCGCTTGGGCATTAACGTCGATCACGTCGCCACCATCCGCAATGCGCGCGGCGGCGATCATCCCGATCCCGTGCGCGCCGCCTTGGCCGCGCAGAGGGCAGGGGCCGACGGCATCACTGCCCATTTGCGCGAGGATCGCCGGCATATCTCGGATACCGACATCGATCGCTTGCGCCGTGAAGTGAGCTTGCCGCTCAATCTCGAAATGGCCGCGACCGACGAGATGCTCGAGATCGCGTTGCGTCATGCACCGCACGCGGCCTGCATCGTTCCCGAAAAACGCGAGGAGCGCACGACCGAGGGCGGCCTCGATGCCATCGGCGGCCATGACCGTCTCGCGCCGCTCGCCAGCGCCTTGCGCAAGCGCGGCGTTCGCGTCTCGCTCTTCATCGAACCCGATATCCGCCAGCTCGACGCCGCCAAATCCATCGGGGCACCCGTGGTCGAATTGCATACAGGCACCTATTGCCTCGCCGAAGGCGCAACGCTCGCCGCCGAGCTTGAACGTATTCGCACGGCGGCGCGGCATGCCGAGCGCCTCGGCCTCGAATGCCATGCCGGGCACGGCCTCACATTCGACAGCGTTGGCCCGATCGCGGAGATCGCCGAGATCGCCGAGCTGAATATCGGGCATTTCCTGATCGGCGAGGCGATCTTCGGCGGGCTCGACAGCGCAGTGCGCCGCATGCGCGCGCTGATGGACAATGCTTGTGCCGCCAGCTTGGGTGAAAGGTCCGCCTAATCGCATGATTCTCGGTATCGGCAACGACCTGATCGACATCGCGCGTATCGAACGCACGTTGGAGAAATATGGCGACCGTTTTCTCAACCGCATCTTTACCGATATCGAGCGCGAGAAATCGGAAGGCCGCAAATTGCGCGCCGCGTCTTACGCCAAACGTTACGCCGCCAAGGAGGCTTGCTCCAAGGCACTCGGCACCGGTTTCCGGCGCGGCGTCTTCTGGCGCGACATGGGCGTCGTGAATTTGAAAGGCGGCAAACCGACGATGGCGTTGACCGGCGGCGCCAAAGCGCGCCTCGATGCCATCACGCCGCCCGGCATGCGCGCCGTCATCGATGTCAGCCTCACCGACGAACATCCGATGGCCGAGGCCGTGGTCATCATTTCCGCGGTTCCCGACACCTCCGCCTGATGGCGCGCAGCGACAGCCTGGCGATCGGCTGGCGGCCGTCGAGCCTGTCCGGCTGGGGCGTTTACGCGACCAACCTTGTACAGCAATTGCAGCGCATGGGGCGCAATCCGGTTCTCTATCTGGCACCCCATCGCCTCGATTTAGACGATGCAGCAATGCTGGCGCTCGATCCTGTGCTGCAACGCCAGCCCCATCTCGACGAACTGCTTCAGAAGGTCGGCGTCCTCGATTTCGATTTTCCGGTGCTGCATGCATTGCGTAACGATTTCCATCCACCGATGGACGAGCAGATAGCGCGCGGCAAACCGAATGTCGGGGTGGTCTTCTTCGAAGATACCACCATCAGCGAGGCCGGACTCGCGCGCGCGCGTGGCTACGATCTGATCGTGGCGGGCTCGCGGTGGAACGGCCGCATCGCCAAGGAACGCGGACTCGATCATGTCGTCACCGTCTTCCAGGGTGTCGATACCGAATTGTTCAAGCCGAGGCCGCGCAGCAGAAACCTCGCCGAGCGTTTCGTCATCTTCTCCGGCGGCAAGCTTGAATACCGCAAGGCACAGGATGTCGTGATCGCGGCATTCCGCATTTTTCACGCGCATCATCCCGACGCTCTCTTGATGTTCGCCTGGGGCAATCAATGGCCGGGCATCATGCCGACCATCGCGCGCTCAACTTACGTCGAAGGCAAACCCGAGGCGGGCGCCGATGGCAGTTTGCGGATCGACGCTTGGTTGGAGCGCAACGGCATCCCGGCCGGCGCCTACCTCGATCTCGACATGGCGCCGAATCGCGCGATGCCAGCGCATCTCGCCTGCGCCGATGTGGCCCTGTTTCCAAACCGCTGCGAGCCCGGAACCAATCTGGTGGCCATGGAGGCGATGGCCGCCGGGGTGCCGACGATTCTCTCGGTAAATACCGGCCAAGCCGATATCGCTGGGTCGGACCACTGTTATGAGTTGAACCGTCAGAACCCGGTCGCGCCTTACCCGCCCTATGGCGGAACCGAAGGGTGGGGCGAGCCCAACCTGGACGAAATCGTGGCGGCCCTGGAACGTGCCTACGCCGAGCGCCGATTGCGCGACCGTCGCGAAGGAATCGGCGCAGCCGGGGCCAAATTCATGGGTAAATTCGATTGGTCGGTTCAAATCGCGGAACTGGTCGACCAAATCGATCAAATTGCCTCAAAATGAGGCCAGCCTTGACAGTCCGGGGTTCGGCTGGCTTGATCCCCCCTCGCGCAGCCAAATTCCTTCTTGATTTCAAATCCTTGTGACATCGTCAATGAAAACCAAGGCCGTGAGCCCGTACAGCGACGTCGCCAAAACGGTCCTCTATGCGGTCGTTATTGCCATTGGCGTTCGCACAATCGGATATGAACCGTTCAATATTCCATCAGGTTCGATGATTCCGACTCTGCTCGTCGGGGATTATCTGTTCGTATCCAAATGGTCCTACGGATATTCGCGCCATTCCTTGCCGTTCAGCCTGCCGTTGATCCCGTCGAACACGCGAATCTTGTTCACCGAACCGCAACGCGGCGATGTCGCGGTCTTCAAATTGCCGGCCGACAACAAAACCGATTACATCAAACGACTGATCGGCATGCCGGGCGACCGCATCCAAGTGACTGGCGGCGTCCTGCACATCAATGGGCAAGCAGTAAAGCGCGAACGCGTACCGGCGAGCTGCGAAGACGATTACGGCCGCGCCGTCGGCATTCGCGCAACACGCTATGTCGAAACCCTGCCCAATGGCGTGACCCATTTCATATGCGAGCAGAGCGACCAGGGCCCGAACGACAATACCGGCGTTTATACGGTGCCGCCCGATCACTATTTCGCCATGGGCGACAATCGCGACAATTCGCAGGACAGCCGGGCTTCGGAGGTCGGCTTCATTCCCCGCGAGAACCTGGTCGGTCGCGCCGAATTCTTGTTCTTCTCGACCAACGGCTCGGCCGCATGGTGGGAAGTCTGGAAAATACCTTTCGCGCTCCGCTTCGCGCGCTTCTTCAACGGAATCTCGTAACCGATGGGCGCGCTCGCGTCCGCCAGTGAACTTTCCCGGCGCCTCGGACACGACTTCAAGCGGCCAGAGCTGCTGGATCTTGCCTTGATGCATTCAAGCATGCTGGCCAACGCCGACGAGCATGCGCAATCCTACGAGCGTCTTGAATTTCTCGGCGATCGGGTTCTGGGTCTGGTCTGCGCCGATATGCTGCTCGAAGCCTTCCCGGACGAGAACGAGGGCCAGCTCGCGCGCCGCCATGTCGCTTTGGTGCGCCAGGAGGCTTTGGTGCGCGTCGCTCGCTCGCTCGATCTCGGGCGCTATATCAATCTCGCGAGGAGCGAGGACGAGGGTGGAGGGCGCACCAATCCAGCGCTTTTGGCGGATGCGTGCGAAGCCGTGATTGCCGCGCTATATATGGATGGTGGGCTGGAGGCGGCAGCCAAGTTCGTGCACGGCGGCTGGCGCGATATGCTGGCCGAGACTCCTTCGCCACCCAAGGATGCCAAGACGAGCTTACAGGAATGGGCCCAGGCGCGCGGGCTGGCACTTCCCGTTTACCGGGAGCTGTCCCGCGAAGGGCCCGCACATTCGCCGATGTTCACCGTCGAGGTGGAGATCGCCGGCAAACCATCTATCTCCGCGCGCGGAGCCTCGAAACGCACGGCCGAGCAACGCTGCGCCGAAGAAATGTTGAAAAAGGTCAAAGATGTCTGAAGAAACCAGAATGCCCGATCAGGGTGCCACGACACGATGCGGGTTCGTCGCGATTCTCGGCGCGCCCAATGTCGGCAAATCAACGCTGGTGAACAGGCTGGTCGGATCGAAGGTTTCGATCGTTTCACCCAAGGTGCAGACGACGCGCACCCGCGTACTCGGGATCGTCATGGCGGACCAAACGCAGATCGTGCTGATCGACACGCCCGGCGTTTTCGCGCCGCGCCGCCGGCTCGACCGCGCGATGGTCGCTGCAGCCTGGGGCGGGGCGGCCGATGCCGATCGTATCGCACTTCTGATCGACGCCGAGCGTGGCATCGATCGCGACACCAGAGCCATTCTGGAACGCCTCGCGACGAGCAAGAACACGCCCGCCGACGTCGTCATCAACAAGGTCGATTTGGTGAGCAAGCCGATCCTGCTGACGCTCGCCTCCGAACTCGACGCGCTGAAGCTGTTCGAAAACATCTTCATGATTTCGGCGGCCCAAGGCGACGGGGTCGAGGATCTCACGGCCCACTTCGCCGCCAGCATGCGTCCCGGCCCTTGGATGTTTCCGGAAGATCAGCTTTCGGACATGCCTGAACGGCTGCTCGCGGCAGAAATCACGCGCGAGAAACTTTATCTCCAGCTCCGCCAGGAATTGCCTTACGCCGCGACGGTCGAGACCGAAGCCTGGGAAGAGCAAGACGACGGAAGTGCGCGGCTCGAACAGACCATATATGTCGAACGCGATACCCAGAAAGGCATCGTGCTCGGCCACAAGGGCCTACGCATCAAGGAAATCGGCTCGGCCTCGCGCAAGGAACTTGAAGAGTTGCTCGGCCGCCGCGTACATCTGTTTCTGTTCGTGAAGGTGCGCGAGAATTGGGGCGACGATCCCGAGCGCTATCGCGATTGGGGATTGGACTACAAAGCCTAATAAAATGTCCTAGGTGCGAAAAATTAAAGATTGCGGTATTGTCCGCACATGAAACACGAACGCATAGAAACCTCTCCGGGAATCATGGTCGGAAAACCGGTCATTCGAGGGACGCGTATAACGGTCGAACTGATTTTGCGGAAACTTGGCGGCGGGATGGCCGAGGAAGAAATACTGCGCGATCATCCGCATTTAACGCTGGCGGATATCCGGGCAGCGCAAGTCTTTGCCGCCGATTATCTCGCCGACGAAGTTACGGTTTTCGACTGACGTGATACTCCTGCGCTGGCTTGTCGATGAATGCATCGCCACGTCCATTGTAACGCATCTCCGCGAATCCGGTCATGACGTCGCGTACGTCAACGAAGATAGCCCAGGCATTTCCGACCTGGACGTGATCCGCCGGGCGCATCTCGAAGATCGCCTTGTTTTAACCAAAGATCGGGACTTCGGAGATTTGATCTTCCGGCAATTCTTTACAGTTCCAGGAGCGGTACTTTTGCGATTCAGCGTCGATGATCGTCAAAAAGCCTTACCAAGATTGATCGCAGTTATCGAAGCCCAGGGAAACGCACTGAGAGGTCATCAAACGGTGATCGAAGTCTCGAAATGTCGTTCGCGGCGTTTGCCGGATTTTTAGATGGACTGGACCGACCGCGGCATCGTCTTGAGCGCGCGCAAGCACGGCGAAAGCGCTGTGATCTTGTCGCTGTTGACAGAGGCGCATGGCCGTCATTTCGGCATCGTGCGCGGCGGCGGCGGACGGCGGGCGCGGGGGCTGTATGAGCCCGGCAATATGGTCGACGCCCACTGGCGCGCCCGGCTCGAAGATCATCTCGGCAGCTATACCTGCGAATTGGCGCATGCCCATGCCGCACACATCCTCGACGATCCTTTGCGACTTGCCGGTCTATCGGCGCTGTGCGCGGTCATTGAAAGCGCGCTTCCCGAACGCGAGGCGCATCCGACCCTGTACGGCGACGTGCTCGCGCTGGTCGAAACGCTGACGGCGCCTGACTGGCTGGAACGCTATGTCGCTTTCGAGATCGCGCTGCTGCGAGATTTGGGCTTTGGGCTCGATCTCGGCACCTGTGCGGCGACCGGGCGGACCGAACAACTGATCTATGTCAGCCCACGCTCGGGCTGTGCCGTCTCGGCTTCAGCGGGCGAACCATATCGCGACCGGCTGCTGCCTCTGCCACCTTTCCTGGTGAACGAGGGGCCGCGCCCGGCCTTGGTGCCGCAAATTCTCGACGGCTTGCGGCTCACCGGCTACTTCCTCGACCAGAACATCTTTGTCCATGCGCGCACGGGCGCGCCGCCGGCGCGCGACCGCCTCATCGACCGGCTGCGCCATCACGCCTAAGCGATCAGGCGAAAATCACCAAGCGGCAACACCTGTCCGTTGATAACGGCCTCGATTCTATGCAGGCCCGGATAATGTTTGCGCGTCGTCATTTCCTGCAAGGAGACCTTCTTGCTGAGCCGCGCGGTCTTGCCGCCGCCGAGCTCAAAGCTTGTCAGCTTGAAGGTCTTGGGGCTCGCCTTCCCGTTGGCCTTCACGAAATGGATGCGGAAATCGATCATCAGGCGAAGCGGCGCTTTGCCCTTGTTGGTCACGTCGAAGGCGACGGTCACGGCCCCGCCGATCTTGGCACGCCGGGGCGTTATGGTGGGAACGGCAAGCGCAAGTTTACGTGCCGGCGTGTAATCGAGAACCGCCAAGGCTGCAGCTTCGCCGCGCTTGATCGCCGAGCGCAGCGCATGGCGCACGATCCAGGCGCGCTCGGCCGTGGCCCCTTTCAGCCAGCGCGCACCCGTCGCGGCGAGAATAACGGGATGATCCTTGCCGATATCGTTGAGGTTGTTGGCGACCGAGCGGCGGACATAAAGCTCGGGGTCGTCCTTCAGCAGTTCGAGCAGGGCCAGCACCGGTTGGGGGTCTTTCTGAAACGCAGGCAGGCGGGCGGCCCACGGCAAGCGCGGACGGGTCCCTTCGGAAACCAGCCGGCGCACATGGACATCGGAATCTGCCGCCCATTGCGTCAGGCGTTTCAGCGTGCGGGGTGTATCGCGCGCGATGAAGGGGCGGATCGCCATCTCGGCGGTGAAGCGCCGAGTGAGTTCATACAATGCGCGCATCGAAGGTTCGAAATGATCGAGCCCATAGGTGGAGACGTAGATCGTATGGGGCAGATAGAGGAACGGCGCCATGCCGTTGTTTTCGGTGCGCGCCAACCGGGGGCCCAGCGAAGCGACCAAGATATCCGACGCAGCGGCGAAATCGTCGGGCAGGTGGCGAGCCAGGGCTTCGGCGATATGCCGGCCGCGCGCCAGCAGGGCCAAAGGCTCATAGCCGGCGAGCGCGTCCTTAAGAAACGCTTGGGCCGGAAAAGCCGGCAAAACCGCCGCGATCATCTCGGCGATTTGCTTGGGAACCGTAGGCCCGAAGGCGTTTTTCAAGGGTTCGGCCATAAGCGAATTAGCTCGTTCGAGGGGGTGGACGTAGCCGCGACTCGGCCTATATTTATTAGAATTGTTCGCGTAATGTTCCAAGCCGAATTTGCGCAAAAACCCCTGATTTGTCGACAAATGCCGACAATTACCGACATTGTTTACATAGTGCGACGAGGCTACCGACTGATATGAGCGACAAAGCCCCCGGCGGTCTTATGGAGATCCGTGACACGCCCCTGAAAGAGGCGATCAGCGAGCGTTATCTCAGCTATGCACTCTCGATCATCATGTCGCGCTCTCTGCCCGACGTGCGCGACGGCCTGAAGCCGGTCCATCGCCGGTTGCTCTATGCCATGCGCCTGCTGAAGCTCGACCCCAGCACCGGCTACAAGAAATGTGCCCGCGTGGTCGGCGACGTGATCGGCAAATATCACCCGCACGGCGACGTCGCCGTCTATGACGCCATGGTACGTCTGGCGCAGGATTTCGCCGTGCGCTATCCGCTTGTCGACGGGCAGGGCAATTTCGGCAATATCGACGGCGATAACGCGGCCGCCATGCGTTACACCGAGGCACGTCTGACCGATATCGCCATGGCGCTGATGGAAGGCCTCGACGAGGATGCCGTCGATTTCCGCACGACCTACGACGGCGAGGAAAGCGAGCCGGTCGTCATGCCGGCGGCGTTTCCCAATCTGCTCGCCAACGGCGCGGCCGGCATCGCCGTCGGTATGGCGACCTCGATCCCGCCGCACAATGTCGATGAAATCTGCGCCGCTTTGCAGCATCTGATCAAAACCCCGAACGCGACTATCGAGAAACTGGTCAGTCTGATGCCCGGACCCGATTTTCCGACCGGCGGCATCCTTGTTGAAGGTCGCGAGGCCGTGATCGCCGCCTATAAAACCGGGCGCGGCGGCTTTCGCGTGCGGGCCCGGTGGAAAAAAGAAGATCTCGGGCGCGGCGGCTACCAGATCGTGATCACCGAGATTCCGTTTCAGGTCCAGAAATCGCGTTTGATCGAGCGCATCGCCGAGCTGATGCAGCAGAAGAAGCTTTCGCTGCTCGAAGACATCGTCGACGAATCAACCGAAGACATCCGAGTTGTCATCACGCCGAAAAATCGCGCCATCGATGCCGAACTGCTGATGGAGCAACTGTTCAAGCAGACCGAACTCGAGACCCGTTTCAGCCTCAACATGAACGTGCTCGATGCCGACCATACCCCACGGGTGATGAACCTGCGCGAGGTCCTGCAAGCCTTCCTCGATCATCGCCACGACGTCTTGATCCGCCGCACCAATCATCGCCTCGGCAAGATCGAACACCGTTTGGAGATGCTGGAAGGTTATCTGATCGCCTATCTCAATCTCGATGCGGTCATCAAGATCATCCGCGAAGAGGACGAGCCCAAGCCGAAACTGATGAACCGCTTCAAGCTGACTGACGGGCAGGCCGAAGCGATCCTCAATATGCGGCTGCGGTCCTTGCGGCGCCTCGAGGAAATGGAGATCAAGACCGAGCACAAGGGATTGTCCGGCGAGCGCACAACCTTGAACAAGCTGCTCAAGAACGAGACCCAGCGCTGGCAGCAGATCGCCGACGAGATCGGCACGATCCGCACTAAATTTGGCGCTAAGTCGAAGGGCGGCAAGCGTCGCACCGAGATCGGCGACGTGCCTACTATCATTGACGTGCCGCTCGACGCCTTCATCGAGAAAGAGCCGATCACGGTTCTTCTGTCCGACAAAGGCTGGATCAAAGCGGCGAAGGGACATCTCGAAGACGCCGCCATTTCCGATATGAAGTACAAAGAAGGCGACCGCGGCCGCTTCGTGATGCGCGCCGAGACCACCGACAAGATACTTTTGTTCGCGACCAACGGGCGCTTCTATACGCTCGCCGGCGACAAGCTGCCGGGCGGACGCGGCTTCGGCGAGCCGGTGCGTCTGATGATCGAACTCGGCAATGAACACGCGATCGTCGCCATGTTCATCTATCGGCCGGACGAGAAATTCCTCCTGGCTTCCTCGGTTGGCCGGGGCTTCATCGTTAAATCCGACGATGTCTTCGCCCAGACCCGCACAGGCAAGCAGGCGCTGAACGTCAGCGGCGACGAGGAAGCGGCCGTCTGCGCGCGCGTCGAAGGCGACACAGTCGCGGTCATCGGCGATAACCGCAAGTTGCTACTCTTCCCGCTCAAGGAAGTGCCCGAAATGTCGCGCGGGCGGGGCGTGATCCTGCAACGCTACAAGGATGGCGGTCTCGCAGATCTGAAGACTTTCACCTATAAGGAAGGTCTGAGCTGGCAGCAGGGTGATCGTACGCGCACCGAAACCGATCTCAAGGATTGGCGCGGCGAACGCGCGCAGGCCGGCCGCCTGCCGCCCAAAGGATTCAACAAGGCGAACAAGTTCTAGAGGCCATGGCCGCATCAAAGCCGAAAGCAAAAGATGAATTGCTTGCGCTGGCCAATATCGGCCCCGCGATGCGGCGAGATTTCACGTTGCTCGGGATCGAAAGCGTCGCCCAGCTCGCGCGCCAGGATGCCGATGCGCTGTATGCGAAACTATCGACGTTGACCGGCCATCGCCAAGATCCGTGCGTATGGGACACCTTCGCCGCCGCCATTCATCAGGCGAAGACGGGAGAGGCGACCCCGTGGTAGCAATGGACGGCGGTGCGCAAGAAACGCGCCGGGCAGGGGAAGGACGTTACGTCTTCCCGTAGCGGAACGGCAAAAGCCGCGCGTCGCCGTAAGCCTGGTCGGTGACCTTGGTCCATACGACGGCGGTTTTGCGGAATTTCTGGAAGCTCTCGTAGACCTTTTTGCCGACCGCATCGGCCGAGCCCGCGTCGAACACGACATCGCCCGCAGCCTCGCCCAGCGCCTTCATCACCTCGTCGCCAAAACGGCGCAGGGTGACCTTATGTTTGGTCATGAGGATATTCAGAGCCTCGATATTTTTGGCATTGAACTCGGACAGAACCGCGTCGTTTTCGGCATCGGCCGCGCATTCGATGATCGCCTTATGCTCGGCCGTGAGCCCGTCCCAGCTTTTGAGACCGATGCCCAGCGTGACGATCGAACCGGGCTCCTGGAACCCGGGGTAGTAGTAGTATTTAGCGACCTTATAGAGGCCGTAGGACAGATCGAGCCACGGGCCGAACCATTCGCCCGCATCGATCGCGCCCGATTGCAGGGCCGGGAAAATCTCGTTGCCGGCGAGCGGCAGTGCCGTTCCGCCCAGCTTCCGTACCACGTCGCCGCCCATCCCACGGATTGCGATCTGGAGACCTTTGTAATCGGCGAGGGATTTAACTTCCTTGTTGTACCAGCCGCCCATCTGCATGCCGGTCGATCCGGCCATGAAGCTTTTGATGCCGAATTGCTTACCGAGGTCGTCCCACGCTTCGCGTCCGCCTCCATAGCGAATCCAGGCGGCATGTTCGGTGGCGTTGAGCCCGAATGGAACGCCGGTGAAGAAATTGAATGCTTTCGACGAGGTCTGATAGTAGCTGTCGAAGGAATGGTACATATCGGCCTCACCGGCCGCGACCTTCTCTAGCTCCTTGAAGACCGGCACAGTCTCGCCCGCCTGGAAAACGCGAATGGTCAGGCTGCCGCCGCTCATCGTTGCGACACGCTGGGCGAGGCGTTCGGCCGAGGTACCGAAACCCGGCGAATTGC
>CAMDWJ010000007.1 GCA_945877815.1 Caenispirillum bisanense | reverse complement strand
CTCCATTCATCTTCTGCATCTTTGCCACGATAAATGAACACCTCTACAGTCAGTGAATCGCCGCTTATTTTTCCACTGAGCGGTGAGTGCACAAGCTCATATTCGTTTTCCATAGAATTTCTCTCGAACTTGACTGTAACTCATCGCGCTATTCGCCCGCCGCTTACACCAGAAATGTGTCGCGCTTTTGACCCGCCTTCTCGGCTGCTTTTAGCCACTTCGGCGTGAGACCACGACCACTCCATGTGTTGTCATTATCATCGCGGTATTTCACAGCCGCTTTTTTGATGCTGCGTTTCTTGGTCTTTTTCGTCGCGGATTTCTTTGCCGCTTTCTTTGTTGATTTTGGCGCTGAACTCAAATCCGCTACTTTCAGCTTATATTTCTTCATAAGCGCGAGGACCTGAGCGACGCCAGGTTTCTGAGCCGTCTCAATTTTCTTCGCTTTGGCTTCAAGAGCCGCGATTTGTGCGCGAATTACTTTAATAGAAGCGATACGTGGCATGAATGAACCTTGGCATTGAATCAGGTCACCGACTGGAGATGACTACCGATGATTTTTGAATGAAAGAAGTGGTGCCGCCTGCGTGACTCGAACACGCGACCCTCGCATTCATCACACTACGACTTTCGTCGCCACCCCAACTGGGTGTTTGTGCGCTGGACTTTCTCTTACCCATACCGATTTCGCGGGTTAGGGTCCCACCGTTAAGTCTCTACACGTTCCTCATTTCTGAGGCTTCGCTCGGGATTGCCATTTTACAGGTTTCCCCGAGTTTGATGGGTTTTCATCTCAAGGTTTCCCTTGAGAGACGCAATTTACACTACGAATGCGATGCTCTACCGACTGAGCTAAGGCGGCACTTCTTTCCTGAGAAGGGTTATTCCCAGGGAAGTGTCTTTATTGCTCTTTTGCGCGTTTTGGTCAACTCGTCTGCCATGGCGCGGTTTGAAGTATGACCATAAAAGGTTTCCAACATTCGGGTACTCGTCCCCATATTTCGGGCTAGGGTGAAATGATGAACTCCTTCTTGTAACCGAAACGTCGCATAGGTGTGGCGTAGCGAATAGATTGTGCGTTTTTGTTCGGTGCTGTCGTACTCGACCCCTGCGTTTTGAAGAAGGTTCTGAAATCCTTTCTTAAACGAATGAATTTGACTGCCATCTCGATGGCAAAAAACAAACTCGTCGAGTGCGGGTTTGATGCCATTCTTTTCATCAAGGCGAAGTTGCCAAATTCTTTGGAAATATTTTTTCACCTCGTTTGTTCTGGCGACAACCTCCCGAGCGCCCGTTTTCCCCTTTACCTGAAGGATAATGTATTCCTTTGATTCTGGTTCTGCGGCTTTGTCAGTGTCGATGTCCCCCCACCGCAGACCACGTGCTTCGCCAACACGAATTCCCGTGTTCGCGAGGATCAGCACATAATTGGTTAGCATTACACGGTCGCGATATTTGCCACCGCCCGTTGCCGTTTTACCCTGCTTAACCCATTCGCGCAGGAATCTCGTCAGCTTAGTGTAATCGCGCGCGTCGAAATGTGGTCTTCGGTTCCCTTCGGGAGTCGGTTTATCTATCTCGATTTTTCTTGAGCAGAATCCACGGCGATAGCACCAATCGAGAAAAGCTTTAAGGCTACTAATTTCGGACAACAACGTCGTATTTGTTGGTGATTTTTTGCTTCTGCCGTTTGCTTTCCGCCAATCAAAAAAATTATTTACGGCTACAGTATTAATTTCATCGATCTTGGTTTTGCCAAAATATGGCAGCGCGTATGCTTTTACGAAGTGGAATACGTCTTTAACGCGGCGTTGCGATGGCGCTTCTTGTGGATAGCTTTGTTCAAAGAGCTTCCAAAGAGCCTCAATGGTTTTTGTTTTGACGGACACGCCATTCATTTGTTTGAGGCGAATGTCATCATAAAGATTTTCTGACCAACGGCGCGCTTCAAAGAAGTCCGTCGTGCCCGTTGATTTGATTAGGTACCCTGCTGCATTGGGTATCTTTATGCGTGCTTGCCAGACTGGCTTCTTGAGATTTGGGCGCTGATAAAGAACGACGCGTCCATCATGAAAACTCTGGGTATTTAGCTCATATTTTTTGGTCGGCATTTCAGACATCCAGAGACGCTGCTATGCCTCAAGTTTACACAACATGATTTGTGAATGATATGTGATTAGCCGTGATCTGGTTTTTTGATATGAAAATCGTTATTTTTCAACGACTTATATATGAGAGACATCTTTTACGAATGCGATGCTCTACCAACTGAGCTAAGGCGGCCCTTGAAGCGCCCAAGGGGGACGCGCAGCCTGGGATCGATCCCGGTTGCGGCGCCTTTATACGCGTTTCGAGAGCGCCTCGGCAACTGCTCCGACCACCGGCGCCCAATCGCCCGGATTTTCTTGGCGGAACAGGCGGAGAGACGGATACCAGGGACTATCGCTGCGATCCACGAGCCAACGCCAATCGGGCGCGTGGTGCAGCATCAGTAAAGTCGGCACGCCGAGCGCCCCGGCCAGATGGGCGACCGCCGTATCCGTGGTCACGACCCGATCGAGCGTTGCGATGAGTGCGGCGGTCTCGTCGAGCGGTCCTTCGCCGGTCTCGATCAGGCCCAACTCCGCCGGACGCGGCAGAGCGTCGCCGCCTGGCCCTTTTTGCAAATTGATCCAGTCAATGTCGGCGAGCCCGGCCAGCGGTGTCATCGCCGCCGCCGGCAGATTACGGAAGCGTTCGACCGGGCTCAACGGATTGCCGGACCAATTGAGGCCGACACGCATTGGCCCGCGTCCTTGGCTGCGCACGCGCATGACCGAAACCAGCGCGGGATCGGCCACAAGATAGGGTGTGGTCGCCGGGATTGTTTCCAGAGTGGTCTCGAACAGGTGCGGCAGATCGAGAAACGGCGCGTGCAGATCGAAGGGCGGCACATCATCGCCGGCCACGATCACTCGATCGGCAAGGCCGGACCGCGCCACCAGCGGCGCCAATCCTCCCGGTGCTTCCACCACGACCGTGGCGCCGCGCGCGCACGCCAACGCAGCATAACGCACGAAGTGTATCGCATCGCCCAATCCCTGTTCGGGATAGAGAAAAAGCGTTTTCCCCGCGATCTCCTGACCGGTCCACACGGGCGCCAGATAGTCGCGCGGGCGCGTCGGAAATCCACCCCACCGCCAGCGCCAGGCAAACTCGTCGAATCCCGGCGCATAATCTCCGAGCGTCAAAAGAGCCAGAGCACGGTTCCAATGGGCGAGCGCATAGGCGGGATCGAGTGCCAGCGCACGATCGTAGGCCGCGACCGCCGCGACCGGATGCATCGCATCCTTCCAGGCATTGCCGAGATTGTTGTGCGCTTCGGGATCGTTGGGCGCGGCGGCGACAGCCCGGCGCGCGAGATCCAGCGCCTCGTCGAACAATCCGCGCCCACGCAAAAGCCCTGCGAGATTGGCGAGCGCCTTGGCGTGATTGGGAGCCAGGCGCACCGCGTGGCGCAGACTGTGTTCGGCCGCGGCTTCGTCGCGCAAAGCGAGCAACACCATGCCGAGATTGCTGTGATAATCGGCAACGGCGCCGTTCAGCCCAATCGCGGTTTCGATCAGTTGGCGCGCCAGCTTAGGCTCGCCCTTCTGATGCAGGGCGACACCCAGCAGATGCCAGGGATCCGCAATTTCAGGCGCGCGATCGATGATCCCGCGATAGGCCACGATCGCCGCATCGAGATCGCCCTTCTGATGGCTGCACACCGCCGCCTCGAACGCGGCTAGTTCCGAGACGAGGCTCACGCGCCGCGCGTCATGCGCCCGCGCGCGGCGGACCGGCGGACTCGGCTTCGCCCTCGATCTCCGTGTCGATTTCGGCGTCGGCCATCGCGGCAGCTTCTTCGGTAGCTGAGTAATGCGAAATTCGCGGCGGCGGCATCCATAAGAAACTGTCGAATTTTTCGCACCGCCCGCAAACCGGTTCCCATTCGGCCGACACGTTACCGCACGATTCGCATATCCAGGCGGCATCCGGCTCAGCCATCGTCGCGCGTTTGAGCCAGCCGCGCGAGGCGTCGGTGTCGCCCTTTTCGCCTTCTTCCAATTCCGCCATCAGGCGTGCGATCCGGCTCGTCGCATGGATGCGCGCGACGATATCGAGATGTTCGCGCGCTTCGCTCCACCGCTTGGCGGCGAGTGCCGCGCGGGCAAGCGCTACGTGGCTTTCCTCGTGATCGCGGTTATAGCCGGCGAGCCGTTCGATCGCATGTAGGCGATCTTCGGCACCACCCGACGACAGTCGCTCCATGGCGGCCGCGAGAAGCGGATGCGGCTGGCGCACCCAGGCTTCCTCGATCACCGACACGGCGCGGCGGCGTTTTCCGGCGTCGGCCAGAAGATCGGCATAGCGCGTCGCCGCAGGCACGAAGGACGGCGAAAGATTGACCGCGCGTTTTGCATGACCGACGGCATCGTCGAAGCGGCCTTCGGATTGCGCTTCGATGCTTTGCTGATAGGCGATCACGGCGCGGCGGCGCTTGCCTTCGTCGGCATCGATATGTTTCGCCTTCACCGCTTTTTTCACCGTGTCTTCGGCATCGTGCCAATCCCCGGTTTTGACCTGAAGATCGAACAACGTCTCAGCGACAGCATCCGTTTTTGGATTAAGCTCCGAGGCCTGTTTGGCGAGTTCGAGCGCCTGTTCCTGATCGCCGTCGTGCATAGCCTGGGTTAGCATGCCATGCAGGCCGAGAAAACGCGTCTCGGGTTCGCTCTGCTCAGCCATGGCGTGAAAGAATTTTCCGGCCGCCTTTTCGTCGCCCGACAATTGCGCCGCTTGCGCCGAGAGCAGCATGGTGAGCGGCGGTTCGCCCAACAGCGTTTCGGCTCGGCGCGCGAGACGCCGCGCCTCGGTCGCGTCGCCCGCCGCGACCGCGACCATGCCTTGGGTCAGTGCCTTATAGCCGCGTTGTTGACGCCGTTCGGCGGTCCAGCGACGCATGCGGCGCGGTCCGTTCACGACCGCCGACCAGGCGCGCCACACGCCGGCAAAAACGATCGAAGCGCCCAGCACGATCAACAGCAACACCGCGACCGAGGTTTCCACACGATAGCCGAGCCAATCGAGCGTGACTGCGCCAGGTGTTTCCGCGACCGAGGCCGCGACCAGGCTGAGAACCGCCAACAAACACAAAAAGATAAGGGCGCGGATCAATCGATGGCCCTCAATTGCCGCGCTTTGCGCCGAGTTCGGCAAAGGCCAAAGTCTGCAAATCGACCAAGGCGCCGCTGGCGGCGAGATAGGCATCGGCATCGGCAAGCCAGGATTTGGCGAGCGCGCCTGCGCGTTCGGCGAGGGTGCCGAGTTCGATTGCCGCCTGTTTCACGTCTCCGCGCTCGAGCGCCTGTTCGGCGCGCGCGACGATCGCATCGACGCTCACCCCCTCGACATCGTCGATGCGGCGGATATTCACGGCGCTCACGATGCGCGCGAGCGAGCGATCCCACCAGTTGCCGCCTGCCGACTCGCGCGTCGCCGCGACAATGGTACCGGCCATACGGCGGAAGCGCTGGCGCAAGACCTCGGCGGTGGGCACGCCGCTATCGGCGTTGGGCGCCAAGCGCGCGAGCGCCTGACCGATGCCGGGATCGTCGGCTGCCAGCGCCTTCAAGGCGGCGAATTCGATCCGGTAGGGATGGGTGGTGAGGACCGCGTCGCGTAACCGGCCGATGGCGAAGACGATACGCGCCTGACGAATGGTTTCGGAATCCTCGCGCGTCTGGGCCGTCTGTTCGATGGTTTCGATCTGGCGGGCGAGACGTTCCAGCCGCACGCTGGTGTCGCTGCTGACGGTATTGAGCCGGTCGCCGATCTGACGCAATGCATCGCGCGCAACCGCGCCGTCTTGCGATTCGGTACCGTGCGCCACGGTGCCGCGCAGGCCTTCGAGTGTCGTTTCCAATTTCTCGACTCGCGCTTGCAAGCGTTCGCGTTCGGCTTGCGCCGCCGCAAGTACCGCCCCGGCATCGGCGGCGGAGGCAGTGGCGCGCGGCTGGCTTTCGAGCGAGGCCAATCGTTTGGCGACGTCGTCGAGGCGAGCTTGCATTGTGTCGTCCATGGCGAGGAACGGCACGTAGTGCGCCGCGATAGGCCGCCATTGCGATTGGGTCGCCCAGGCGATACCGGCGAGGACCAGGATCGCCGCAAAGGTTGCGAAGACCGTACGCGCGGAATGGGTTGGGCCTGGCGATATCTTCGGTGCCGGACTGGAAACGGAGGGACCGGCACCGGCCGGCACCGCCGGGTTCGTGGTAGCCGAGTTGGGATCCGTCAAATCTCGCGCCAATGCCAACATGGCCTCCTGTGTCGGTTCGCTGGCGAGCCGGGTTCCCGCCCATGGAATGTCGCGTGCCGCCTCGGCGACTGCCGAGCTGAGACAAAGCAGTTCGATGCGCCGGCAATCGCGTACCAGCCGCGCCTTGCGAATCAGGCGAGAAAGTGTCGCCGCCGTCCGCGGTGAATACAACAGGACCGCGTCGATTCGTTCTTCCTTGATGGCGGCAATGGCCGACGGCGACAAACTGTTCGCCGGTTCGGATTCGTACAACACCTCGCGGCGCAACGTGAAACCTGCCCCGGCCAGGCTTCCGGCGAGATCGCCTGCGACCTCGGTTGCGGCGATATGAACCAGCGGACCCTTTGCCGGATCCAGTTTTGCGCGCACCAGGGCAGCCAAAGCCATGACATCGCCGTTTGCGCTGTGGACCTCGGAAAACAGGGCTTCTTTGGCCTCCCGCGCCGTTGCATCGCCGACTGCATACAATGGTACATCGCGTTTATTCGTTCTGCCGACAATTGCCCGCACACCGTTCGCACTTGTGGCGAGAATTGCCTGCAAACCCGCAAGATCAAGCGGCGGGCCGTCCAAATGACGAATGGTCAGGAGCGGTTCCAGAATGGGATCATGGCCGAGCTGGCGCAAAGCCTCGGCGAGCCGGGCGCCGTCGTCGCCGGGGCGGGTAATCAACAGATGCATGGGGGATATTACCCTTCCGTGTCGTCCGTTGGCACCCGGTAAACGTGGGGTTCGATCTTTTTTATCTCCTTGATCAAGCCGGGTCCCGCCTTGAAAAGCAGCTCGTTGGCGACCTTCAAGCCGATGATTTCGGCTTCGCTCCCTGGGCCCATGGCCTCCGCCTCGACGATTTGGGTGCCTTCGGGGTGGGCAATCATGCCCTTCAGGGTCAACCGCTTGGCCGAATCGAGCACGGCATATCCGGCGATCGGCGTCTGGCACGAGCCGTCGAGCGCCAACAGCATGGCCCGTTCGGCACGCACCGCCATGTCGGTCGCGGGATCGACGATGCGCTGGAGCAACGCCATGATCCGGGGATCGCCGGTGCGATAGGTCATGGCGAGCGCACCCTGACCGACCGCCGGCAGAACGACGTCGACGGGCAGGATTTCGGCTACGGCATCGGCTTTGCCCAGCCGCTTGAGGCCGGCATAGGCGAGCAGCGTGGCCACCGTTTCGCCGGTTTCGATTTTGGCGATGCGGGTTTCCACATTGCCGCGCAGCGGCACGACGCGCAGGTCGGGCCGGCGCGACAGGATTTGCGCCTTGCGCCGGGTCGAGGCGGTGCCGATAACGGATTTCTCGGGTAGGTCGCCGAACGAGCTGAAACGGGTCGAAACAAAGGCGTCGCGGACATCCTCGCGCGGCAGCACCGTCGTCAAACTGATACCATCGGGCAGAAAGGTCGGCACGTCCTTCATCGAATGGATTGCGAGATCGATCCGCCCCTCGCTCAACGCTTCATCCAGCTCCTTGGTGAACAAGCCTTTGCCGCCCAAGGCCGACAGAACGACGTTCTGGACGCGGTCGCCGGTCGTCTTAATGACCACGATTTCGATCGCCCGCGCGCCCGCAAGCCGCGGATTTGCAGCGATCAGGCGTGCTTTCACGCCATTGGTTTGGGTTAACGCGAGGGGACTCCCGCGCGTACCGATACGAAGTACGTCCTGATCGGCCATGCGCTTACGCACTCTTGGATTTGTAGGATGCGGGAGAGTAGAGTCCCGGCCCTGGTGGGTAAACGCATTTTTCTGGAACCCCTAAGACTCCATGCTGGTCCTCGGAATTGAGACGAGTTGCGACGAGACTGCGGCGGCCGTCGTCACCGACGCCGAAATTCCGGCAGCGCGCATCCGCGCCTCGGTCGTTCTCAGCCAGATCGCCGACCATGCGCCCTATGAAGGCGTGGTCCCCGAAGTCGCGGCGCGCGCCCATCTGGCGCAGATCGACGGCATCGTGCGCCGCGCGTTGGACGAAGCGAAGATTGGCTTCGTCGATCTCGATGCGGTCGCGGCGACCGGCGGGCCCGGCCTGATCGGCGGCGTGATCGTCGGCGTGATGACCGCCAAGGCCATCGCAGCGGTGCGCGACATTCCCTTCATCGCGGTCAATCATCTTGAAGGCCATGCCCTGACCGAACGTTTGACCGGCACGCTCGAATTCCCGTTTCTATTGCTTCTTGTGTCGGGCGGGCATTGCCAGCTGCTGATCGTCGAAGGCGTGGGTAAATATATGCGCCTCGGCACCACCGTCGACGACGCGATGGGCGAGGCGTTCGACAAGACGGCGAAGCTTTTGGGCTTGGGCTTTCCGGGCGGGCCGGCGGTCGAGCGCGCCGCCAAGGGCGGCGATGCGTCCCGCTTCGCCCTGCCCCGTCCCATGATCGGCCGGCCGGATTGCCATTTTTCCTTTTCCGGCCTGAAGACCGCGGTGCGGCGCCATGTCGAAACTTTGGGCGGCTTGCCGCTGCACGGCGACGAAGCGCGCGATCTCGCCGCCGGGTTCCAGGCCGCGGTCGCGGATGCGGCGCTCGACCGCACCAAACGCGCGGTCGAGATGTTTCGCGCGCGCCACAACGGCGAGACCCATCTCGTCATCGCCGGCGGGGTCGCCGCCAATTCCGTTTTGCGGGCGCGCCTCGGCGATCTTGCCACCACGCAGAATTTTACGTTGCATACGCCGCCGCCGGCTTTATGCACCGACAATGCGGCGATGATCGCCTGGGCAGGGCTCGAACGGCTGCGCCTCGGTCTCACCGACACGCTCGATTTCAAACCGCGCCCGCGTTGGCCGCTCGACCCCGATGCGGCACCCGCGATCGGTGCCGGAGTCAAAGCGTGACGGGTCGCGGCGTCCGCACCATCTTGGGGATAGCGTTGCTTCTCAGCACCGCGTATCCGCTCGCCGCGCAAAAAAGCAACGATACCGTGCGTATCGGCATGGCCGGGCCACTCGCGAACCTAAGCTCCTATCACGATTCAGGCGCGGCATCGGCCTTCGTAGGCCACGGATTGTTCGATACGGCGATCGGCTATGACGAGCGCAGCGGCCGCTACCAGCCGCTGCTTGCGAAATCGTGGCGGCGTATCGACGAGCGCACCCTGGAACTCGAAATCCGCGACGATGTGAAATGGCACGACGGCACGAACCTCGATGCCGACGATGTTTTCTATACATATGATTGGCTGGGCAGCCCCGATACCCGCCTTCATCTGCAACATCAATGGGATTGGATCGATCACGTCGAAAAGCTCGGTCGCTATAAGCTTCGCCTATTCGCGAAACAGGCGATCCCTTACGATATCGCCCGCCTTGCATCCGTGACCCCGATCGTACCCGAACATAAGCACGGACTATTGCTGGCCGAGCGTTATTACTTCGGGCGCAACCCCATCGGCACGGGCCCTTACCGTCTTGCTAAATTCGATCAAGGCGACGTCTTACTGACGCACACCGGCGCCTATCGCCATGGCGGCGAGGCCAAGCCCGTGCCGCGCATCGCGCAGGTGCGCCTGCACGCCAATTGGAAATTCGAGGATCGCGTTGCCGAGTTCAAGAACGGCGCGCTCGACCTACTGCTCAATGCCGAACCGGTCCCGGCCGATTCGCTGGCGCGCGCGCGTGGCGCGCAAATCACGGCCGCAGCCGGCAACGGCATGCTGGTGCTCGCCTACGATACGCGCGCCAAGGGGCGCCCGCTCGCCGATGGGCGAATCCGCCGCGCCCTCGATCTCGCGATCGAGCACACCGAGCTGCTCCGGTCTCTGCCGGAGGGCGTGCGCGTGCCAATGGCCCTGTGCTGGCCGGAACAGGCCGGGTGCGGCGCAACTCCGGCTTTGCCTGCATCCGATCTGGCGGCCGCGCGCGCGTTGCTCGCGCAAGTCCAGGGGCCAGTCGCGTTGACCCTCGCCGCCGTCGGTGCTCAGGCGGCGATGCAAGCCGAAATCGTGGCGCGGCAATGGCGCCAACTCGGCGTGACCGTGAAGGTCGAGAACGTCCTTTACGAGGAGTTCTACATACGGGTGCGAGATCGCTCACTCGATGCCGGGCTGTTTCCCTGGCACGCCGGTGTCATGCCCGACGTGGCCGATATGATGCAGACCTTTTTCGCGCCCGGCATTTGGGATTTGCACGAAGACCCCGCGTTGCATGGCTTCGCGGCGGCGAGCGACGGCGCGATGGACGATACCGCGCGGCGGCGGATCGCCGGCCAAGCCTTCGCGCATGTCGCCGCGAACAACTATTTTTCGCCGCTTGCGCCGCTGCCGTCATTGGCCTTGCACGGCGCCGATCTATCCATCGATGCCCGCGGCCGCTACGACGTTCACGGATTCACCATCCTCGATCTCGCCTGGAAGTAGGACGCGGCTGGTCGCAGATCACGGCATGGCCGTAATCGGTACAGAACCGGCCGTTATTGAATATGGTGACGTTCCCCAAACGCCGCGATGAGGTGCCGTCGCTGAAAAGCGTCAGATCGCCAATTTGCGCCGAGAAACGGCCGTCGCCCCAGATCGCCATATCGCCGAAGCGATTGGCTCCGACATCGCTCCAGATCGTCCTCTTAGGCGCCCCGCTCGCAAATAAATTTTCGGCACATGCAACCTGAGTGCTGTTACTCGAACAGGCTGCGGCCGAAGTCGGGTCGGCAAGAAGGACGAGCATCGCAGAGACGGACAGACGAACACTCATTCGAACCTCCGGAAGGTAACGAATTTATCTCCGCGCCAAGATACCTTGCCGACCGGGCACGGTGCGGCGGTAGCTCACGGCTTCGGCGATATGGATGCGGCGCACATGATCGCTGCCGTCGAGATCGGCGAGCGTGCGCGCGACCCGCAACACGCGATGATAGCCGCGCGCGGTGAGCTTCATGCGCTCGGCCGCTTCGGTCAGCAGCTTGCGTCCCTCCGTATCCGGCGCCGCCACCTCTTCCAGCAAGGTTCCGTCGGCTTCGGCATTGGTGCGCACCGGGCGATCGGTCACCGGTACGATGGAGAATCTTTTGCGTTGGATGTCGCGCGCGGCGGCGACGCGCACCGCGACGTCGGCGCTCGATTCGGCTGGCGGCGGCAAGGAGAGATCGGCCGAGCTGACGGCCGGCACATCGATGCACAAATCGATGCGGTCGAACAGCGGGCCCGAAATCTTCGCCTGATAATCGGCGGCACAGACGGGGGCGCGTGTGCAGCATTGTTGCGGATCGTCGAGATAGCCGCAGCGGCAGGGATTCATCGCGGCGATCAATTGGAACCGCGCGGGGTAGCGCACATGGGC
Organism: Caenispirillum bisanense; assembly: GCA_945877815.1. GTDB lineage: Bacteria > Pseudomonadota > Alphaproteobacteria > Rhodospirillales > UBA2165 > CANIGJ01. The sequence goes on along the minus strand of CAMDWJ010000007.1, from coordinate 106,648 downwards.
GGCGGCGCGCGCAACAACGCTCGATCCGGTTTCCAAGGGCTGGCGCAAGGCTTCAAGCGCCGCGCGCTGGAATTCCGGCAACTCGTCCAGGAACAGGACGCCGAGATGCGCGAGACTGACTTCGCCCGGCTTGGCGCGCGCCCCTCCGCCCACCAGCGACGGCATCGACGCCGAGTGATGCGGATTGCGGAACGGACGGCGGCGCATGAGACGCCCTTCTTCCAACTCGCCGGCGACCGAATGGATCATGCTGACTTCGAGCGCCTCGGCCGGATCGAGATCGGGCAAAATTCCGGCCAGCCGCGCGGCCAGCATCGATTTGCCCGCACCCGGCGGGCCGACCATCAGAAGATTATGTCCGCCGGCCGCCGCGATCTCGAGCGCGCGCTTGGCGCTTTCCTGTCCCTTGATATCGCAAAGATCGGCGATCGTGTCGCGCGCCAACCCCTCGGCGAATTTCGGCGCGGGTGCGGTCAGCACCTGGGTCCCCTTGAAATGATTGATCAGCGCCAGCAGCGTGTCGGACGCCAAAACCTCGATCCCGCTCGCCCACGCCGCTTCGCCGCCCTGCGCGGCCGGGCAGATAAGACCGAGACCGCGGGCCGAGGCATGGATCGCGGCGGGCAAAACGCCGGCGACGGGGCGGATCGAACCGTCGAGCGACAATTCGCCGAGAACGCAATAAGTCGCGAGATCGTCGCCCGGCAACACACCCATCGCACTCAAAAGCCCGAGCGCGATGGGCAGATCGTAATGGCTACCTTCCTTGACGAGATCGGCAGGCGAGAGATTAACCGTGATGCGCTTGGGCGGCAAAGCCAAGCCAAGCGCATTGAGGGCGGCGCGCACCCGTTCGCGCGATTCGCCCACGGCCTTGTCCGCAAGGCCGACGACGCGGAAGGCCGGCAGCCCGCCCGCGACTTGGACCTGCACATCGACGTCGAGCACATCGATGCCCTGGAACGCGACCGTATTGATGCGAGCCGTCACGAAAGATCGCCTCGATTGATGTTCCGTAATTGTTCTCATATTGGCGGCGAATGGGCTTCGTCGTCAAGGACATTCCCGCTTGGCGGGAACCGCCCTATAGTTCGCAGATGAAGCGATTTGTCCGCGCGGCCCTTCTTATCTGCCTTGCAGCACCCGCAGCAGCAGCCGAATTCGAGGAAGGCGTCTGGCGCGGCACGATCACGGCCGAAAATCCCCGCGCGAAGGAGTCCCGGATCGAAACCTGGGCGGCGCTGCATGAGAGCCCGGCCGGCAATCAGCTGTTCGTCGAAAAACTTGCCAAGGCCGTCCCGGTGATCGAATTGTCCAATCGGGGCAACGGAACCTTCGATATCACGACCGGCGGCACACCCGCCATCGAACTGCACGCGATCCGATTGAGCCGCGACGGTTTCGAAGCCACCGCCGTCTACGAGAACGAGATCAGCGCGCCGTTATCCGGCCGCGCATCGTTCAACAAAGTGCGCCCGCTTTCGCCACCATCGGTGCGCGCCAAGTGCGACGCGGCCCCCGCCACGCTGTCCGGCCTATGCGGCGCCTGGAGCGGCATTTCCCTGCGCGGCCAGCCGAAACTGCTGGTCATCGATGCGATCACGCGCAAGCCGCAAAAAATCGCCTGGGAGCTGAAGGCGCGACAGAGCTGGGGTGGCGAGTCCGATTTCGCCAGCGCCGGAATGTCGTTCCCCTACACCGAATATATCACCGCAGACGCGCTGCCCGCCGGAACCTTGTCGCTGCGCACGACCGGCAAGCTGTCCTATCGCTTCGAGTTCGACGGCGAGACGCTGGCCGGCGGCCATATCGCCGATCCCGCCGATCATACGATCTATATGCGGGTCAAACGCTGAGCGCGGGACGCGTCAGCGCATATTCTCCCACAGTGATTCCTCGAACTGTAGGCATTGCTCTTCCTCGCTGTTGAAATCGCTGCGCACGGCGAGACCGACGATTTCACCCGCCTGTTCGACGGGAAGATGACGAAAGCCGCCATCCCTCATCTTGCGCAAGGCCGACATGGGCGGCTCGTTGCAATCGACGCAAACCGGGTCGGCGGTCATGATTTCGGGCAAGTGCGTTCGGTCGGCATTGCGGCCTTCGCCGACGATCCGGCGCGCGATATCGCGTACGGTCACGATTCCGGTCAAGTGCCCTTTTTCCATGACGAGAACCGAACTCACGTGTTTGTCGGCCATGAGACGCGCGGCATCGCGCGCGGTGGCCTTGGGCGGGAGGCAGATCAGATCCTGGTTATGAACGACGTCGGGATATACGTGGCGGCGCATCGGCGGTTCCTGCCAAAAAAGCGATCTTAGACCGGCGCCAGCCTCGGCGCCTTGATGCAAATCAACAAGCGATGGACGTGCCCAACATCGGGCTCTTTCAAATATCGGGCTCGCTCAAATAACCGTCTCCGTGAAATGTTCGACTATCGGAAAAGGATCGTAAAAATGATGCAGAAGGCTGCGCCATTTCTCGTAGCGATCTGATTTGCGGAAACCTTCGGTGTGATCTTCCAGCCGATCCCAGCGCACGAGCAAAAGATAACATCCCGAGCGCTCCAGGCAGGGGCGGACCTCGATCCCCTGAAAACCGGGCGAGGCCGCGATCAGGGGGCGGGCCTGCGCCATCGCCGCTTCGAAAGCAGCACTCTGGCCCGGCCGGATGCTCAACAAGGCAGATTCGAGAATCATGATGAAAATGTCTAAGCTGGTGCCGACAAATAAGAGCAAGACCTTAGCATGAAATTTTTGACGATCGCGGCCCTTGTCTCGCTTGTTCTATCCGCAGCGCCCACATTGGCGGCGGAAGGCGATCTTGCCGCGCGGAGTTGTGCCGCGCTGGCAGGCCGCGTCGATGAAGTGCCGGGAACTGGGCCGGTCTTCCTGCGCAGCTACGATCATGCCGATGGCAGCGGACCGGCGAGTGAGCCGGCGCTCAACGGTGCCTTCAGTTACGACAATGCGCTCGCCGCCATCGCTCTCGTCGCCTGCAGGCAAACTGAGCGCGCCAAACGAATTGGCGAGGCCTTTATTGTCGCCGCGAGCGCGGATCGCGCCGGTGCGCGTGGCCGCTTGCGCAATGCCTATCGCCCCAATACGCAATCTTGGGCGCAAAATGAACGGCCCATCCCGCCGATGGGCTGGTGGAGTGAAGCGGACAAACAATGGCTTGAAGATCCCTATCAGACCGGCACCGCGACCGGCAACGTCGCCTGGGTGGCGCTGGCACTGCTGACCTTGGGCGATGCGATCAAAGATCCGCGTTATCGCGCGAGTGCGGAAAAGCTCGCCGACTGGATCGTCGCGAATACCAAGGATACCAAAGGGGCCGGCGGCTTCACCGGCGGTATTTTCGCCGATGGCGCGCGTGCGCAAATATTGACTTGGAAATCGACCGAGCATGCCGCCGATCTCGCGGCCCTGTTCGCATGGCTCGGGCGGCGCGAGGAGCATCGCCACGCGCGCGCCTTCCTCGAAGCGATGTGGGATAAAAAGGGCGGATATTTTCCGACCGGTGCGGGAACGGATGGTGTCACCGTCAACCGCGCGACGTCGGGTCTCGATGCGCAGCTCTGGCCGTTGCTGCTGCCCGATGCGCCAATGCAGTGGCAAAGTGCGCTCGGTTATGCCGAACGCGCACATGGCGTCGCCGGCGGATTCGATTTCAACGACGATCGCGACGGGCTGTGGCTCGAAGGCACCGCGCAGGCTGCCCTGGTCTATCGCATACTCGGCCGCGTCGGCGATGCCAATCGAACCTTAAGCGAGATCGCGAAACATGTGAGTCCCGGCGGCTACCTCTGGGCGACGCGCGAGGCGCAAATCACCACCGGCCTCGCCATCGGCCCGGATAGCATCACCGACGATTTTCGCTATTATCGCCTGCCCCATTTGGGCGCCACCGCCTGGGCCGCGCTGGCGGCGACAGGATGGAACCCCTTCACGGGGAAGCGGATGAGATAAAAGAAATCTATCGGGGAGCGATCATGCCTTACACCATCGAGCTGCAATTGAACCGCGCGGCGGAAGCGAAATTCCTGAAACATTGGGCGACCCTGCGCGACGAAAGCGTCTCCGATCTTCTGTTCCGGCTTGGCTATCGCCCCCATGTAACGCTCGCCATGTACCGCGAGATCGACGAAGCCAAGACCATCGCCAAGCTCGAAAAATTCATCGCGGACGAAGCGGCCATCCCGGTCGGGTTTCCGAACATATCCGTCAACCAGGCAGGGATCTTCTGTCAGCCGAGAGAGAGCGGGCCTTTGCGAAAATTCCATGCGCGCTTCGAGCGGCGCTTTGGCAAAAGCTTCCGGCCCATCGATCTCGCCGGCGTGTGGATGCCGCACTGCACCATCGGCATGGAATTACCGACCGCGAAAATCGGCCACGCCATCGACAAAATTCTTGGATCGTGGGCACCGATCGCCGGGCGGCTCGACCGTCTCGCCCTGGTCAAATTCCGGCCCGGCAAAGTGTTATGGCGAAAAAGCCTCCAGCGATCCTGACGGCGAGCAGCGAGCCCTTCGCGCCGATTGACGGCTGAGCGGCGAAGGAGAACAATCGCCGCCATGGCCACCGCCCTCGCCGCACAGCTCAGCGAAAAAGTCCGCAGCGCGTCCATTCGTCGCGATCCCTTCGCGCATATCGTGATCGAAGATATTTTCCCCTCCGATTTCTATGCCGAGCTGCGCAGCCGCCTGCCCATCGATGAATTCTATCGGCGGTTCAAGGATAGCGGGCGCGTGACCGACACCTATAGCCCGCACCGCTGGGCCTTCGCGCCCGCCCAACTCGACCAGCTTTCCGGCGAAGCGCGCGCGTTCTGGGCGTATCTGTTCGAAGACGTGACATCGAACGAATTCACCGCCGCAATCGTCGATAAATTCGGCGCGGATCTGAAATTCGGCGAGACCGACGGCGATGTGCGGATCGCGACCGAGACCTGTTTGATGCGCGACCAGACCGGATATGAATTGGGGCCCCATACGGATTCGCCGGCGAAATTGGTCTCGCTGTTGTTCTATTTGGCACCCGACGACACGCACCCGGAATTGGGGACCTCCCTCTATCTACCCCGAGATCGCGGATTTTTTTGTCCGGGCGGGCCCCACCATCCGTTTGAATGGTTCGATCTGGTCGAGACGGTCCCCTATCGGCCCAACAGCATGATGGCTTTCGCCAAATCCGAGCGGAGTTTCCACGGGGTCGAGCCGGTCGCCGATACCTCGCTGCACCGCGATCTTCTGTTCGTCGATCTACGCCGAGTCTGACGTTGTCTTCAAAACACAACGACCCCGCGATCTTCAGCTTCGTCATGCCGACCAAAGACCGGCCCGACCATGTCGGCCGCGCGCTAGGATTCCTGGCGGCGCAAGGTTTCACCGGGCATGTACTGTGCGTGGATGCGTCGGACGATGCGAATTTTGCAGCGACCCGGTCCGAGATCGCGAAACGCCCTTCGATCGCGGTTACGCATTATCGCCCACGCACGATGGGCAATGCCTGGCGCGAGATCGTCGAGGCGCTCGGCACAATATCGTCGCTCTACACTCAGCTTCATCATGACGACGATTTCTATTTCCTGACCGAGATCGACGCCGCCATCGATATCTTGGAGCAGCAGGAAAACGTCGCGACCGCGCAAGGGCGTTTCGTCTATGTCGAGGCGAACGGCGAGGGCGGCGGATTTTCGCTCGCCAACCACGACCGGTTTCAATATCGGGCGGCGACACCGCTGGCGCGCCTGGAGGCCTGCATGGAGCGCTTCTGTCATCTCGCCTTCGCGGTAACGCGGCGAGATGATTTCATCTGCGTGCTCGCCCACGTGCATCTGCGCCTGGACCAGGGCTGGTTCGATCAATTCGCCATCAGCATCCTGCTCGCCGCGCGCGGCCAAGCGGTCGTCAGCGATGCGCTCTATGGCGTGCGGCAGATTCACGCCTCGCAGCACCATCGCAACTTTCTCGGGCCCAACGCCTATAAGCATTGGCCGATGATTCTGGCATCGCCCGATTTCTCGTCCGTCTTTGCTGCGTTCAAGACCTGCCTGATCGAGGGCTCCGGCATCAATGCGAAGGTCTTGGGCGACACCATCGATCGCGGGTTGGTGGCGCTGGTCACCCGCGCGGCCGGCATCTTGCCCGAGCGCGAGCCTGAAGATATCGCCTTGTTCGAACGCGCCAATCGGCCGGGCACCGCAGAGCACGACAAGCTCAAACGCGTGATCGCCGCGATCAGGCAGGCCGGACATAAATAATCCCCGGTTAATTGGAATTATTTTCTTGACTTATGGGGCGTGTCCGGGCTAGACTGAACGCCGCTCTCGATCTTCGATGTCCTCGTGCTGCGCGCCTTCCCGAACAAGGAAAAGCGCCAACCGAGGACGTTTGGCCCCGGTGGGCCGGCCCAAGAAATGTCGATGGGGTGTTTATTTTCTGTCGATCTGCGGACGATCGAATGTCGATCCGATGTCGATGAAATGTCGATCCCAAGTCGATGCGGTATCGATCAAATGTCAGCCCAATGTCGATGCATCGGGACGCAACTATCGCGGAAATCCGAGATTTTCGGGGCAAAGAGCGACGATGAATTCACGAGGGACGCGCCGCCCTATTTTATGGAGCGAGCCAGGCGCGCTTCGATCGCGTCCCAGATATCGGCTTCGAGCTTGGTGCCGTCGAAATGGTTGATCTCCTGCAGGCAGGTCGGCGAGGTCACGTTGATCTCGGTCATATAATCGCCGATCACGTCGATCCCGACAAAGACCAATCCGCGCTCCTTGAGTGACGGGCCGATCGCCTCGCAGATGGCGTGTTCGCGCTTGGTGAGCTTGGATTGCTCGGCCGTGCCGCCGACATGCAGGTTGGAGCGCGCTTCGCCCTTGGCCGGCACGCGGTTGAGCGCGCCCGCCGGCTTGCCGTCGATCAGGATGATGCGTTTGTCGCCGGCGCGCACGGCCGGCATGTAGCGCTGCACGATCACCGGCTCGCGGTAGAGCTGCGTGAAGGTCTCCAACAACGCGTTCAAATTCTCGTCGCCCTCGGTGATGTGGAACACACCAGACCCGCCATTGCCGAACAGCGGCTTGACGATGATGTCCTTGTGCTCGGCTCGGAAGGCCAGAATCTGCTCGCGGTTCGAGGTGATCACCGTCGGCGGCATGAATTCGGGAAAATGCGTGACGAACAATTTTTCCGGCGCGTTACGCACGCTGACCGGATCGTTGACCACCAATGTGCGCGGATGGATATGCTCCAGCAGATGCGTCGCGGTGATATAGGCCATGTCGAAGGGCGGATCCTGACGCATCAACACCACGTCCGCCTTGGCGAGATCGATCCATTCGGCGGCGCCGAAGCTGAAATGTTCGCCGACCTTGCGTTGCACCTTGAGCGGGCGCGCATGCGCGACGACCCGCTTGTGATTCAACGCCATGTCCTGCGGCAAATAATGATAGAGCGTATAGCCGCGCGCCTGCGCCTCGAGCGCCAGCACGAAGGTCGAATCCGCATCGATATTGATGCGGTCGATGGGATCCATCTGAATGGCGACGACGAGGGACATGAAAATTCGATCCGTGAGAGGGAAAGAGCAATAAGGCGTCAGGCGGCCGGGATGGTGGCCTGTTTGATGCGCACGTGATTCACCACCTTGGTGACATATTCGATATTGCTCGCATGCGCGATGACCTTCTCGACTTCGGCGCGGTTCTGGGCGATGCCGATGAGATAGACGACCCGGTTCACCGTTTCGATGCTGTAATTGATCGAAAGGATATCCTTGTCAAAGGTGATCTTAGAGAGCAGCTGAGTCGAGATCCAGGTATCGTGCGCGAAATCCGCGGCGCCGGTCGATAGGTGCTGGATTTCATTTATCACCGCCTGCACGCCTTCGACCTGATAGCTCAGCGCCACGGCCTTGTCCGACAGCGTCGTATCGGTGGTGGCGCCCGTCAACAGCACGCGGCCTTCATAAACCTCGACGCCGATATCGGTGATCAACCTCAGGCGTTCCTGGACGAATTTGTCGGCGACCCGTGCCTGGATGCCAAGATCGCTGGTCCGACCGCGCAGGCCACGTTCCTCGGAGGCGGCACCGCCGACAACCGCGCCGGCCCCGACAACCGCAGCACACCCGGCGAGCCCGGACACCATCAGGCCTAACGCCAGAACCATCGAAGCGGTCGCGAGCGGGCGTCGTATCATCATGTCTACTCCTCAGGGTCGGGCGCCAAGGTTCGGTACCTGGGCCCGTTTTCGCGAATCGCTGCCATTCTATCCGGGTCGCGCGCCGGCGCAACGCTCCCATATGGGCTAAATCCGGCGAAAATCAGGCAAAACGACGTACCAGCGCCGTGGCGAGAAATATCAAGACCAGCACGCAGACGACGCTCGGCCCACTCGGCAGATCCCGGAGCGCGGAGATTGCCAAACCGGCTCCATAGCCCACAGCGCCCATCCCGTAGCCGACGGCCAAGGCCCAACGCGACGACCAATGCGACGGAACGCACAGCGCAGCCAGGGCCGGCAAGATGAGGGTCGCGAAAACCAGATAGATGCCGACGAATTGAACCGACTGCGTCACGCAAAGTGCGAAGAGCGCGTAGAAGCCGAAATTGCCAAGTCTGTCGCGCAGGCAAATCCATATCGACAGTATCGCGGCGGAAACGACGGCGAGCGGCAGCAAACCGTCCCACGTCACCCAAAGGATTTGTCCGGCCAGCATATCCTTCACATGCTCGCCGCCGTGGGGATTGTTGGCGAGCACCAGGAATTCCGCGCTGGCCGCCGTGACGAACAACACGCCGATCAGAGCTTCCTGCACCTCCGGCCAGCGGCGATCGGCCCAGACCAGCAGAGCCGCAGCGAGAAGGGCGGCGACGATTGCCGCGAATTGCGCGTGCCAATCGCCGATCTCCCAACCAAGGGCGTCCGCGCCGATAACACCGAACGAGGCGACTTGCGCCACGGCAAGATCGAGAAAGACGACACCGCGCGCAAGAACCCGCTGGCCGAGCGGAACGTGCGTGGCGACGACCAGCAATCCGGCGACGAACGCCGGCGCCAAAAGGACGATATCAAGGTTTACCGACATCTAGAGCCGCGAGAAAGCGCGCGATCGTATCGTCGAATAGCCCGAACAAATTCGCAGCACCCGGCGTTCCGCCCACGGTGAAGGGCAGCATCACGGCCGGTATTTTTGTCTGTGCGGTCAGGAACTCGGACGGCCGCGCATTTTCGTGGGCGGCGCGAATGACCATGCGGGGCGGCGCGCTGCGCACCTTCGAGACGACCTCGGCAAGATATCCCGCCGACGGCGGCACGCCAGGCTTCGGCTCCAGCGCCACGGATTCCCTGAGATCCAACCAAGCGAATAGATAGGCCCAGTTCTTGTGCTGCACGGCGACCGGTTGCCCGCGCAAAGGTGCCGCCGCCGTCTGCCAACGTTCGATAGCGGCGGTCCAACGTGCGACGAAACCCCGGTGGCGCTCCTCGTAGTATGCGCCGTTCGACGGATCGAGGAGAATCAGAGTGGATGCCAAGGCACCTGCGATGCGTTGGATATTGCGTGGATCGGTTTGGACATGCGGATTGCCGGCGGCATGCACGTCGCCGTCTGCGCGGTCGAGTCGCGCCGGGACATCGAGCATGCGCACATAAGCCGCCGCCTCGAAATTGCCGGGTGCGCCCGGCTGGATTTTTGGATTCGCCGATTGCCGCTGCACAGCGGGCAACCAGCCGGCCTCGAGTTCCGCGCCGGTGCAGACCGTCATGTCGGCGGCGCGTGCCCGTGCGATGAGGCTGGGTCGCGCATCGATATGATGGGGATCTTGTTGGGCCGTGGTGGCGACATAGACTGAAGCTTTGTCCCCCGCCAATTCATCGATCAGGCTCCCCCATTCCGGCTCACAGGCAAATATCTTGAACTCGGCGCGCGCCGGGTCTCCAGCGAGACACCACAACGTGGCGGCGACAAGAAAGATATGCGCCGTTTTCACGGTCAGTAGCCATGCGCCGCGTGCGGCCCGAGGATGACGGTATATTGCAGCCGGACAATATTGTTGGGTTCGCCGACCATCGAGTCGTCGCGGCTATATTGAAGGCGGATTCGGCCGAATTCGCTGGTGTCGTATTCGAGCAAGGCGCTGCCGCGCTGGGGCGTGCCGCCCCGGCTGTCGAGTGCCGTGCCTGCGAGGCCAGGGTTGATCGACTCATCGGCGGCGAGGCGGTCGTAGCGCAGGCCGGCTTTCCATTGCGGGATAAACTGGTAAACACCCTGAAGGTACCAGCCGTCATTGTCGCGGTCGGCCGGGGTTCCGTCGAAGCTACCGGTCTCACGCTGGTAGAAATATTCGCCGCTTAGTTTCAGGTTGCGCTCGGTTGGATTGCCATCCGGCGCCCATTTGTAAACCAAGCTTGCGATACCGAGGTTGCTGAACCCTCTAAAAACTTCGGAATTGTCATCGTTGGAGGAGCCGAGATCGCGACCGCGTGCCTCGGTGCGCAGGTAGGACAGCCCCCCCTGCCAACTGCTGCTGGCCCCGATATCGTCGCCGAAATGCACGAAGGTCGAATAGGCGCCCTTGCCGTGACTGGAATTGGCGCCTGGGAAATTGTTGCCGCGGAACAGTTCGCCGCCAAATTCGAGAAACATGTCGGTCGGCGCCAGCCAGCGCATCTGCACACCGTCGTCGCGATACTGATTGCCGAGAAAGGCGACGTAGGGCAGCGGCGCATCGATGAATTCCCACTCGTGGGCATGTTTCTGATTGAGATAACCGATGCCCGACAGGAAGCGCCCGCCCTTGGCCGTAAGGCCCAACGGCAAAGCCAACGTCTCAATAAAGGCCTCTTCGACCTCAACTTCGTTTGCGGCGTCGACCGCCAAGGTCAATTGACCGGCGAGAACCTGATCCACATTGGCCTTGAATTGCAGCTCGGATTCCGCGATTGAAAATCCTCGATTTCCCAGGGAATATTCTGGAGCCGAAACGAAACCGGGGATGCGGGCGCGACCGGCGGGGGCGTCTTGGAAATGCGAATAGCCTCCGTTAAGGACCACGCTGACCTGCGGATTGAAGCTGTTGGCGTTTTTCGTCTCGGAAGCCGCCGGAGCATTTTTCGCCGCCGTCGTCGCTGCCTGGGTCGCCGTGGCCTCTGTTTTCACAAGCCTCCGTTCCAATTCGCGAATTTTGGATTCATAGTCGGCCTTCATGGCCTCAACTTGGCGTCGGATCGCCGCCATGTCGGATTCTTGCGCAATCGCCGATTGAGCCGCGAACATGCCAACGGCCAAAACCGCCGCGCCGTAAATTTTCCTATGTCGAAGCATGAGTCCCCCCAGAACAAACAACGGATGATATAACATATTTAAATAATGTTATATCATATCGAAATTGACGCGCAAGGGACTCAATTTTCCGATTGGCCGTCCGATTCGCCCGGTCGCCAAGCGTCCTGCATGTGACACGGCCAGCCCGCGCCATCGACCAGAACGACATCGAAACGCCAATCGCATTGGCTCAAGGATGGGTTGCGGGCAACGAAGGATTCGGCCGCGCGCTCGATACGCCGGCGCTGGTTGGGCGTGATCGCATGGATCGCCTCGCCGGCGGCACGCCGCGCCTTGACCTCGACAAAGGCGATCAGGTTTCCGCGACGCACGACGAGATCGATTTCGCCGACCGGGTGTTTAGAGCGCCACGCGAGCACGCGGTACCCCTTGAGACGCAACAACCAAGCAGCGAGGGTTTCGGCCGACAGCCCAAAGGCGAAGGCGCCCACACGATCTCTGGCCCGATCGCGGGCGCTACCCCGCCGTCTCATTCTTACGTCCCGACAGGGCCAGCGCCTGAGCATAGACTTCGCGCTTCGGACGCCCGCTCGCCGCCGCGACCGCCTCGGCGGCATCGCGCACGCTCATGGTGCGGAGTGCGCTCTCCAGCATCTGTTCGATGGTCTCGGTCGATTCGGCCGCGCGCGCGGCGGGCGGACCCGCGACGATCACAATCTCGCCCTTCGGTGGGCCGACTTCGGCATAATGCGCGGCCAACTCGGCCAGCGTGCCGCGCCGCACCTCCTCGAACAGCTTGGTAAGTTCGCGCGCCACGGCGCCGCCGCGAGCGCCCAGCACCGCCGCCATATCGGCCAGCGAATCGGCGAGGCGCGGACCGGATTCGTAAAAGATCAAAGTCGCCGGCACGGTGGCTAGGGTGTGCAGTACCTTTTGGCGCGCCACGGTTTTGGCGGGTAAGAACCCCTCGAACAGGAAACGATCGGTGGGCAGGCCCGACAGCACGAGGCCCATCAGCGCCGCATTGGCGCCCGGCACCGCGCTCACCGCGTGCCCGGCCTCGATGCAGGCGCGCACCAGCTTGTAGCCGGGATCGGCGATCGCCGGCATGCCGGCATCGGAGACCAGCGCCACGCTCTCGCCGGCGTCCAACCGCGCCAAAAGCCGAGGGCGCACCTCGTCGGCATTGTGATCGTGATAGGGAATGAGCGGCGTCGAGATGCCGAGCCGAGCCAACAGCCCGCCGGTCACCCGCGTATCTTCGCAGGCGATCGCATCGACGGCGGCCAAGGTCTCTAGCGCACGGCGCGAGATATCGCCGAGATTGCCGATGGGTGTGGCCACCAGATGCAAACCTGCCGGCAGCGGCGCCCCGGCGTCGCCCACAATTTTGCCCATAATTTTACCATGGCGTTTACTTAGAAGGGGCGCGCCGCTAGGCTCGCCCTGGTCGGATGAGGGCCCCGGAACAGGCTTGCGTCCGCGCGCGTTTGGAGTTTGCCGTGCCACGCCTATCGTCCATGCTTAAATCGAAGACGAACTCAAAAATCGTTCCGCTGCTGGCGGCACTGACGCTCGCGCTCGGCTTGAGCGCGTGCGACCAGAAAAACCAATTCTCGACTATTTTCAGCCAGAGACAAGCGGGCGGACAAGTCGGCCAGGCGGCGCCGCCCTCTGGGCCGCCGCCAGTAACGCGACCGGTGCCGGGTCCCGTCGATCCCGTGCAGCCCCCACTCGACGGCCAGCAAATGGCCAATGTCGACCCTGGCGACGACCGATACACGCCGCAGGTGATTCCGCGCCTGACGCCGGAGGTTCCTCGTGTTGCGATCCTGCTGCCGCTCACCGGTCCGAGCGCGCCGCTCGGCACGACCCTCTTGAACGCCTCGCAGCTGGCGTTGTTCCATTTTGCCGACCGCAAGTTCGAGCTTTTGCCGCACGATACCCACGGCACGCCCGAAGGTGCCGCGCAGGCAGCGGCTTATGCCATCGCCGACGGCGCCTCGCTGATCCTCGGCCCGCTCTTCAGCCAAGAAGTCGAAGCCGTGGCACCCGCCGCGCGCGCCGCCGGGGTCAAGGTGATCGCCTTCACCAGCGATAAGCGCGTCGCCAGAGATGGCGTTTTCATCATGGGCTTCCGCCCCGACGAACAGGTCGACCGCGTGGTGCGTTACGCTTATGGGCGCGGCGTGCGCCGCTTGGCCATCCTGGCGCCCGACGATACCTACGGCCGCGCAATTCAAGATGCCTTGGCCAATACCGTGAAAATGCTGAGCGGCGCCGAGGTGACGCGCGTCGCGACCTACGATCCCAACGCAGTCGATTTTTCGCCGGTCGTGCGCCGCCTCGCCGATTTCGACCAGCGCCGCGCCAATCTCGTCGCGCAAAAGCAGGAGCTCGCCGGGCGCGACGACGAAGTCTCGAAGGCCGCGCTGCGCAGGCTTGATACGCAAACGACCGCGGGCGACGTTTCGTTCGACGCCTTGCTGATCGCCGATGGCGGCAAGCGGCTCGAAGCGATCGCGGCCCTGCTGCCCTATTACGATATCGATCCCAAGAAAACGCGCATGCTGGGCACCGGACTGTGGGACACGCCCGGCATCGGCAAGGAACCGGCCTTACAGGGGGCCTGGTTCGCCGCCCCCTCGCCGTCGGCGCGCGCCACGTTTGAAAAACAATATGCCGAAATCTATGGGGCGCCGCCGCCGCGCCTCGCCACCCTCGCCTACGACGCGACCGCCATCGCGGCCCTCTTTGCGCCGGGCCAAAGTGCGCTCGACGTCGAGGGCCTAATGTCGCCGCAAGGCTTCGCCGGACGCGACGGCGTATTTCGCTTTCTCGCCGACGGGGTAGCCGAACGCGGCCTATCGGTCCAACAGGTCACTATCACCAACGCGACCGTGATCAGCGAGGCGCCAAGCAGCTTCGCGACCACGACCAATTAACCATGGCCGACGGCGACGGCGACAATGGTCACGGCAAATAACGTGCCAAACCTCAGCGCTCCACTGCATCAAAGACCGGCTGGTCTTCATCTTTATGCTGCTGCCGGGATTGCTGGTCGCGGCCTTCGTCTTCAATTGGGTCTCTGAGTTCAATCTCGCCGCCCGGATGTCGAGCATGTCGCTGATGGTCGTGTATGCGGGCCTCCTTGGCGCTTTCGTTGCCGTCTTTTGCGTCATCGGTTTCGGCTTACGCAAACGCACGCTTCGCGAGGAACAAGACATCCTGCCGCTGCCAAACCGATGCCGATGCCTGCGCCAATTAGGCCAACAAATATTCGATCACTGCGTTGAGCCGCTGCAATCCGGCTGGTGTCGCGCGCAAGGCGCCGGGCTCGCGTGCGAGATAGCCTTCGTCGATCAAGGTCGCGATCTTGTCGCTGGGCAAGGCCTCGTCGAACGCCTTGCCCGTCTGGGCGCGAAAGCGCGTCTGCAAAATCCCTTCGGTGAGGCGCAGGCCCATCAGCACGATTTCCTCGATCCTTTCGCTCGCGCTCAGCGGCGTGCGCGACCGCTCGCCCCCCGCACCAAGCGCCACGGCGGCGAGCCACGCGGCGGGAGCGCGGATCTCTTCGGTCGCGACCGTGACACCATCTTGCGTCAAACGCCCGTGGGCACCCGGCCCGATGCCGGCGTAATCCTCGCCCCGCCAATAGACGAGATTGTGACGGCATTCCGCGCCCGGCCGCGCGTGATTGGAAATCTCGTAGGCCGGCATTCCCGCCGCGTTCATCATCTCGTGCGTGGCCTCGAACATATCGACGGCCGGTCCTTCGGCTGCCGGCGTAATGCGGCGGCGGCGAAACTCGGTTCCGGGCTCGATGGTGAGCTGATAGACCGACAGATGCTCGCCCGCGAGCGCAAGTGCGTGGCCGAGCTCAGCGCGCCAGCTTTCTTCCGTCTGATCGGGTCGCGCATAGATCAGATCGAACGACGTGCGTGCAAAAACTTTCTGCGATTCCGCGATCGCGCGCAGCGCCTGGCCGACATCGTGCCGGCGCCCGAGAAAGGCGAGCGCCGCCGCATCGAAGCTTTGCACGCCGAGCGACAGGCGGTTGACCCCGGCGCTGCGGAAATCGCGAAACAGCTCGATCTCGGCCGACGAAGGATTGGCCTCGGCCGTGATCTCGACGTCCGGGGCGAGGGTCCAGACGCGCGCGATCTCGCTCAAGATCATCTCGACCGTCGCCGCCTTCATCAAGGTCGGCGTGCCGCCGCCGAAGAACACGCTTGTGACCGTGCGCCCCGGCGCGGCCGCGCCCACGCGCGCGATCTCGCGCCGGTAGGCCTCGGCCCAGGCCGTATGATCGACGGCCTCGCTCACATGGCTGTTGAAATCGCAGTAGGGGCATTTGGATTCGCAGAATGGCCAATGCACGTAAATGCCGAAGGCCTCGGTCATGACGGGCGGTCGTTTCCGGCAGGCCGACCGACCCACATGGAAAGCCAGTGTAGGCATGTATGCATTTGTTGGCTTTTGCAGGGTTTTGTGGGCATTTCGGCGCGCCGATTATTTTTGTGAGACAGCAACATCATTCCGCCGCGATCGCGCGGGCTTCGAGATCGACGTGCAACCGTTTGCGGACCGCGTCGAAAATCGCGGCGAGATTGTCCATCTTCGGGTTGCCCTTGATCGATAGCATGCGATGAAGACTTTTTGCGGGCTTCGCAATCTCCGTCGCCAGGGTTTCGAATCCGACCGTGGCGTTGACGAGATCGCGCAGCAATAGGCGCGCGGTTTGCGGATCGCCGTTGAGGAACAGCGTGGCGGCTTCGTCCAACAGCGCCTTGGCGAAGGCCGGATCGCGCTGAACGCGGGCCGTCACCGTTTGTTTGAAATCGCGCGTTAAAACCATGAGACCTCCGTTCGCGTCAGCGGCCGAAGCACGCCCCGCAACCTTGACCGCCGCCGGAACATGGAGACGATCGAACCAAGCGCCGAACGGACTCGATCCATCCTCGGCCACATATTCGACGACGGCGTAGCCGAAGAGTTTATAGTTACCTAAAGGTTACCATTCAATCCCACAAACGATAAAACCGACGATCCCGAAATGGTGTGCCGATGCATCGTCATTTATCGACATTTATGGACATTTCTCGTCATTTTAGGACGAAATTTGTCTATCGCATGTCGATCCGCCGCCACGATTCGGTCCGGCCTGAGGGCCGATTTGTCGCGAGATTCGCCGGCTTTGCTCATGTTGCTCGTCCTGCACTCGGAGGCGATTTGTTCTCTATATGTTCCATATCAGTCGCGGCGCAAGGGGCCGGAGAGAAAAACCGTGCGCACCGAAATAAGGCACGCACAAAGGCGCGTTACAGTTTGTGACACAATCGGCCGAAACCGGGAAACTCCTGTTACATCTCGGGTCTCTACTGAAACTCGGCAATGGGATCGTCCGTTGCGAAGATTTGGAGACGACGATGAAAACAACGATTTTGACAGCCGGTGCATTCGCCACCGGGTTGGCGCTCGCCGGCGGCGCGGTGTGGGCGGCCTCGGATGGGCACGGCCCGGGCGCGATGCACAGCCAGATGCATGATCAGATGCAGGGCAACGGCCCGCGCGGCATGGGGCAAGGCCAAAACAAGGGCAAGGGCCAAGGAATGAACATGGGCATGGGGCCGATGATGCACGGCGGCGATGCGAGCGCCGCCGAACTTGGCGACATCCACGATCTTTTCGCCGACCACGACGCCATCGCGCGCACCGTGACCAACCTGCCCAATGGAATTCGCACGGTCACCGAATCGGACGATCCGAAGATCGCCCAAACCATCAAGACCCATGTCGACGACATGATGAAGCGCGTCGCGGAAAAGCGCGATCCCGGCTTGCCAATCGAAAGCCCGGCGCTGCGCGCGATCTTCGAGAATTACGACAAGATCGAAACGAAGGTCGAGACGACCGAGAAGGGCGTGATCGTGACGCAAACCTCCGCCGACACGGCAGTGATCGCGCTGTTGCAGAAACATGCAAGCGAGGACACCGCCTTCGCGGAAAAGGGCATGGCCGCAGTCCATGACGGCATGGCCGAGAACAACGCCATGCCGGGCGCCATGGGCGGGCGCGGCCGGATGAACATGATGAATATGATGGGGCAGATGCAGCAGCACATGCCAAAGCAAATGCATGGGCGCGGCCGTTCGGCCAATTAGGCGGCACACCCACAAATCCGGCGCCGCCCGCAAACCCGCGCGGGCGGCGTTTTTCTCAGGCTTTCTTCAGGGAAAATTGCGCGGTCATGCCGGTTGCTTCGGCGATGCGCAGAAAAGTCTTCATCGTCGGCAGCGTCTTCGCGTTTTCGAGACGCGCGATATAGGACTGCGAGGTATTCATGCGCAAGGCGAGCTGCTCCTGGGTGAGCCCGCGTTCGTGACGCGCCTTGATGATCGCCTGGGCGATGGCGAATTCGGGCGCCAGTTCGTCGCAGGCTTCGCGAACGGCCTTGTTGGCCAGAAGTTCGCGCTTGAATTTCTTGAGCGGCTTGTTGGCCATGGTGCGGTGCCTTTCGATTGCGGACGCACCCTAACATAACGCCCAAAAGGAATTCTCGACTCTGCGTCCGAGCAGCCAAAGCGTATCCTTCTCACCATCCGGATCGGAGACCGATATGAAAATCAAGGTCGTGGTGCATGAGGCCGAAGAGGGCGGCTATTGGGCCGAGGTGCCGGCGCTGCCTGGCTGCGCCACCGAAGGCGATACGATGGACGAACTGATGCTCAATCTGCACAAGGCGATAGAGGGATGCCTTTCGGTCGATGTCGCCGAACCCAAGCCCGGCGGTAAGGAGCGCATTCTGGAAATCGCCGTATGAAAGCATTGTCGGGCCGCGATCTCGCTCGCCTCGTCGAGCGGCGCGGCTAGCAATTGCTTCGTGTCAACGGCAGCCATCACATTTACGGAAAACCCGAAAGTATCGTCCGGCTATCGATTCCCATTCATGGCAACCGCCCGCTCAAAACCGGCTTGCTCCGTCATTTGCTTAAACTTGCAGAAATTTCCGAAGACGATTTGACGTAATTCGAGCACATCGTCCGAACGACAACTAAATCCTACGCAAAAACCTTCGCCACCAGCTTCCTGAACGCATCGGCGCGATGGCTGATCGCGTGTTTGGCCTCCGGCTCCATCTCGCCAAAGCTTTCGAGCATGCCGTCGGTGACGAACATCGGATCGTAACCGAAGCCGTTGTCGCCCTTGGGCGGCCAGATGAGCGATCCCGCCACCATGCCCTCGACCGTCTCGCAATGGCCATCGGGCCAAGCGAGCGATAGCGCGCACACGAATGTCGCGCTGCGGTCGGCCTTGCCCGCGAGCAGGGTTTCGATCTTGCGCATGGCCATGTCGAAATCCTTTTCCGGCCCGGCCCAGCGCGCGGAATAGATGCCGGGATCGCCGCCGAGCGCAGTCACGGCCAAACCGGAATCGTCGGCCAGCGCCGGTAGACCCGATCCGATGGCCGAGGCGCGCGCCTTCAATTCGGCATTGGCGATAAAGGTGGTTCCGGTTTCCTCGGGCTCAGGCAGCCCGAGATCGCCGGCCGAGACGATATCGCTCACGTAAGCGCCGAGCAGCTGGCGGATCTCGACGATCTTGCCCTTGTTGTGGCTGGCGATGACGAGTTTCGAACCTGCGAACTTGCGCGCCATCTTACGCTATCCCAAGCGCCGCCTTTTGCAGGGCGACCAATTCGGTGGTGCCTTTGCGCGCAAGACGCAGCATCTCGCCCAATTCTTCCTCGCTGAAGGGCGCCCCTTCGGCGGTTGCCTGGACCTCGATCAATTTGCCGTTGCCGTGGATGACGAAGTTGGCGTCCGTTTCGGCCGACGAATCCTCGGCATAATCAAGATCGAGCACGACCGATCCCTTGTAGACTCCGCAACTGATCGCCGCGACATGCCCCATGAAGGGCAATTCCTTGAGCATGCCGAGTTCGATGAGTTTGGTGCAGGCCAAGTGCAGCGCCACGAAGCCGCCGCTGATCGAGGCAGTGCGCGTGCCGCCGTCGGCCTGGATGACATCGCAATCGACGCGGATCTGCAATTCGGGAATTTTCGTGAGATTGGTGACGGCGCGCAAAGACCGGCCGACCAGGCGCTGGATCTCCTGGGTGCGCCCGCCCTGCTGCCCCTTGGTCGCTTCGCGCGCGGTACGTTCGTTGGTGGCGCGCGGCAGCATGCCGTATTCGGCTGTCACCCAGCCCTTGCCGGACCCTTTGAGCCAGCCCGGCACCCGTTCCTCGACGCTGGCGAGGCACAGGACGTGCGTGTCGCCGAACTTCACCAGACACGAACCCTCGGCGTATTTGTTGACGCCGGTCTCGAAACTGACGGCGCGCATCTGATCGGGCGCGCGGCCGGACGGTCGAAGGATAGTCGAGGACATGGCACCTGCCGTCGGTTTCAGGGGGGCTGGGGAAGCCGCGCACCCTAGACGACGCACCCCCTCGCGTCTAGATATAGAGGTATGGACAAGCCAATGGACACGAAACGGTCGGTTTTCGCCGAGTTGAACGAGCGTTCGCGCGATATTTTCACCAAGATCGTGGACGCCTATGTCGAAACCGGCGAGCCCATCGGCTCGCGTTCGCTATCGAAGCGGCTGGCCACGAATCTATCGCCCGCGACCATCCGCAATGTCATGGCCGATCTGGAGGAATGGGGGCTGCTTTATGCGCCGCATACCTCGGCAGGACGCCTGCCGACCGATGCCGGGCTGCGCATGTTCGTCGATGGCATGCTGGAGCTTGGGAATCTCAGCGACAACGACCGCAAGGATCTGCAAAGCCGCATCGCCGGCACCGGCAAAAGCATCGAATCGGTGCTGGAACAAGCGACCTCGACGCTATCGGGCCTATCGCGCTGCGCCGGGATCGTGCTGGCGCCCAAGACCGATTCCGCGCTTAAACATATCGAATTCGTTCATTTGGGGCCGGGACGGGCACTGGTCGTGCTGGTGACCGCCGACGGCATCGTCGAGAACCGGCTGATCGAGGTTCCGACCGATCTGCCCGCATCCTCCTTCGTCGAGGCCACCAATTATCTCAACGCGAAACTGGCTGGGCGCAGCATTTCCGAGGCGCGGCTCGAATTGCAGCGCGAGCTGGCCGAGAACCGCGCCCAGATCGATTCCTTGTCGGCGCGGCTGGTGCAGGACGGCCTGGCCACCTGGGCGGGCGGGGGCACCAAGAGCACACTCATCGTGCGCGGCCAGGCGAATCTGCTCGACGATGTGAGCGCGCTCGCCGATCTCGAACGGGTCAGGGCCCTGTTTTCGGCGCTGGAAACCGGCGAATTGATGGTCAAAGTGCTCGATATGGCCGACGTCGCCGAGGGGGTGCGCATCTATATCGGCGCGGACAATGAGCTGTTCAACCTATCGGGCTGCTCCCTCGTCGTTGCACCCTATCACAGCGGCAACAATAAGCTGGTCGGCGCCATCGGGGTGATCGGCCCGACGCGCATGAACTATGCCCGCATCATCCCGATGGTGGATTATACCTCCAAGCTGATCGGCAAGGTCTTGAGCTAGCCCGCGCAACGACCTATCTCACCCACGCAAGCCGCGTTCTACAAACGCGCCCAAAACGCCCCAGAAACGCCAACGAACAACCGGCCAGGAAAGTACCGCGAACCGATGGCAGACGATAAAACCCCAGATGGACGCTCCGAGCGGATAGAGCCGAGCTTGGATATGAATCCCCAGACCGACCGCAGTCCGAACAGCGAAACGATCGACCATATGATGGCCTCGCTCGACGTGGAATTCGGACAAAGCGACGCGGCGGACGAGTCCCCGCGCGACACCAATGTCGAAGACGAGTTGCGCGCGGAGATCGCGGTGTTGAAGGATCAATTGCTGCGCAGCCTCGCCGAAGTGGAAAATGTGCGCCGCCGCGTCGAGCGCGAGAAACAGGACATGAACAAATACGCGGTCGCCAATTTCGCCAAGGCGGTCTTGCCGGTCGCCGACAATCTGGAACGCGCTTTGTCGGCCGCCTCGCCGGAAGCCCGCGCCAAGGACGACAATCTGAAAAATCTCTGCGTCGGTCTTGAACTGACGCAAAACGAATTGCGCACCACACTCGATAAATTCGGCGTGAAACAGGTCGATGCGATGCACAAAAGGCTCGACCCCAATCTGCATCAGGCGATGTTCGAGATCGAGGATACCGACAAGCCGGTCGGCACCATCCTCCAGATCATGCAACACGGCTATACGATCCACGATCGGCTATTGCGCCCTGCCATGGTCGGCGTCTCGAAGGGTGGTCCCAAGGACGGTGCGGCGCCGGTTGCGCCCGCCAACGAAAATCCGGGACCGGGCGCCACCGCATCGAACGCTTACGGCAAGTCCGATCAAACAGGCGGCGATTCCAGCGGCAAGGCTATCGACAAGGAACTTTAGTTCAGTTCGCGCGCGCCGCTGTTTGCGCCGACGCAGCAGTCCCTCGCGCGCGCGCGACATTGGCCGCGATCACCAGCGCCGAATAGGTGACGATGCAGGAAAGCGTATAGGGCGAGGTTGCGATGCGCCCGTCGAACCCTTGTGCGGCGAAGACCAGACACGGCCCCAAAGCCATGATGATCCAAGTCGTCACGGCCGAGGTGCGCACGAGACCGAGCTGCAGGACATAGAGCGGCAGCACGATCAGTCCCAGTGCCGCACCCGCGATCGACGCGACCGAGGCGAAACTGTCGAGCGGCATCCCGGCGCCGGTGCCGACATAACTCATACTTGCAGCCACACCGATCATCACGATGAAGCGCGCGGCCAGCACCGCCTCGGCGCCGACGCCATGCTCGTGCATGCGTTTGGTCACATCCGAGGTGAGCGAGATAAAGATTCCGCTGGCGAAGGCGAGCGTCAAACCCAGCAGGGTTTGCGGCATGGCACCGGCCGCGATGCCCGACAGGCCCGCCAGAACGACGCCGGCCAACGCCAGCAGCACCGCGAAGATGCCGACATGGAGAAGCTTCTCGATCCCGCGCACCGCGACGGGGCGCGAGATGTGAAGGCCGAGTGCGTTGAGCGCCACCAGGGTGATGGCGCCAGTACCCGCGTGGATCGTCGTCACGACCGCAGGCTCCAGCATCTTGAGTGCGAAGAAATAGGAAAGCTAGGCGCAGGCGGTGCCGAGATTGGCGATCAGCGCCGTGCGCCAGTTGCGTGCCAGCACCGCGAATTGCGCCGGCATGCGCACGGCTACGACGATCGTGAAGATGATCGTCGCCAGAGCGAAACTGACGAAGACCACATCGAAGAAGCGATGGCGCTGGAACACCTCGCCGAAAAACACGTCGCGCAGCGCGCCCGCGACGACGAACAGCAAAACGAGGATCACGCCGGTATTTTTTGAAGTCAACATGGGCGCGACCATGGGCCGTCTCGCGACGGGCTTCTATCCGATTCTTGCGAGCTACTTCGCCGCTTTTCGTGGAGATTTCTTGGGCAGGCGTGCCGCGACATCGAGACCCCGCTCAATCCATGCCTTGAGCATGCGCTCGGTGCGATAGCCGGCGGGATCAACTAAGACGAAGCCCGAGGGGCGGCGTCCACCGAATTTGAGGGGACGAACATCGGCCAAGGCAACGGCTTTCTCATAGCCCTCACGCCCGACACGGACCATCAGAGCCGAGCCGGTAACGTCGCAACCCATGTTTCCGCCGGCCATGAAACACAGCCCGCCCATCATCTTGCGTTCGACCAGATTGCGGCGGCCGCCCAGTGCCCGTCGCACGCGGTCCGCCACCTTTTCGTCATAGGCCATGATTAAGTTATCCCCGACGTGACGCAGGGGTTTTTCTAACACGCTTTGCCCGACCGTGCGTTTGTGCGCGTTCGGGCTTTAGGGGTGCAACGAAACCGGAGCGGAAGTTAGGGCAAGAACCTAGGGAACGATATGCCAGCGACCGTCGGAGAGGATGCAGGCCCGCCCGTAGAAGGGGGTGCCGCTGCCGTCGATGGTCGCATCGCCGTTGAACTGGGTGCATTGCCCGCTCGGCGACGGGGTCACGCGGGCGGGTGGGGCATAGGTCGGATAGGCCGGGTAATAGTGCACCGGCGGCGCCACATAGACCGGATAGGCCGGCGGGCCGGAATAGAAATAGAACGAACTGCGCGGACGGTAATGGTGGCGGGGATAGCCCCAGCCGCCGCCGTGCGACCAACGATCGTGGTGATGCCCACCGCCCACCTGCCAGATCCCGACCGAAACGCCCGTTCCGGCCCAGGCCGGGAAACTCGTCATCACCGCGAGGAACGTCAGTAGGAGAAACCGTACCATGGCCATACTCCGGGGGGCGGATTTGCCCGCTCTCATTAGGTACCAATGCCGATTGCGGGCGAAACTTCCCTCGATCTTTCCGGGGTTCGCGGTTTTTTATGCGGCCCAGGCATTGCGAATCGTCGCGGAATCCGTTCGAAAGCCCCTACAATCCCTATTTTTCCCGCACTTTCAGCGGCTTCGGCCGGTTGCGTGCCCGGAAACGTCACCCTATATATCGCCCAGGCTTCCACGGCTCTTAATCACTTTGCCGGCCTAGTCGCGGGGCCTCGAGTAAAGAGGACCGCGAGATTCTGTTGCTGACTCGAAAGGACAGAGACAATCATGAGTAAAGTAATCGGCATCGATCTTGGCACCACCAATTCCTGCGTCTCCCTCATGGAAGGCAAGGACGCCAAGGTTCTCGAAAATTCCGAAGGCGGTCGCACGACCCCCTCGATGGTCGCTTTCGCCAACGGCGAGCGCCTCGTCGGTCAGGCCGCCAAGCGCCAGGCCGTCACCAATCCGGAAAACACGCTGTTCGCGATCAAGCGCCTGATCGGGCGCCGCTACGACGATCCGGTCACCAACAAGGACAAGGATCTCGTTCCCTATAAGATCGTGCCGGGCGACAACGGCGACGCCTGGGTCGAGATCGACGGACAGAAATATTCGCCCTCCCAGATCAGTGCCTTCATCCTGCAAAAGATGAAGGAAACGGCCGAGAACTATCTCGGCGAACCGGTCACCCAGGCGGTCATCACGGTTCCCGCCTATTTCAACGACAGCCAGCGCCAAGCGACCAAGGATGCCGGCAAGATCGCCGGCCTCGAAGTGCTGCGCATCATCAACGAGCCGACCGCAGCCGCCCTTGCCTATGGCATGGACAAGAAAGAAGCCGGCATCATCGCGGTCTATGACCTGGGCGGCGGCACCTTCGACATCTCGATCCTCGAGATCGGCGACGGCGTGTTCGAGGTCAAATCGACCAACGGCGATACCTTCCTGGGCGGCGAAGATTTCGACGCGGCCATCATCGATTACCTGGCCGACGAATTCAAAAAGGAACAGGGCGTCGATCTGCGCAAGGACAAGCTTGCGCTGCAGCGCCTGAAGGAAGCGGCCGAAAAGGCGAAGATCGAGCTGTCGTCCTCAATGCAGACCGAGGTCAACCTGCCGTTCATCACGGCCGATGCCTCAGGCCCCAAGCATCTCAACATCAAGCTCACGCGCGCCAAGCTTGAGGCGCTGGTCGAGCATCTGATCGAACGCACCATGGCGCCCTGCAAGGCGGCGCTGAAGGATGCGGGCATCACCGCCGGCGAGATCGACGAGGTCGTGCTGGTCGGCGGCATGATCCGCATGCCCAAGGTGCAGCAGCGCGTTCAGGAATTCTTCGGGCGCGAGCCGCATCGCGGCGTGAACCCGGACGAAGTGGTCGCCATTGGCGCCGCGATCCAGGGCGGCGTGCTCAAGGGCGACGTCAAGGACGTGTTGCTGCTCGACGTGACCCCGCTGAGCCTCGGCATCGAGACCCTGGGCGGCGTCTTCACCCGCCTGATCGATCGCAACACCACGATCCCGACGCGCAAGAGCCAGGTCTTCTCCACCGCCGAGGACAATCAGGGCGCCGTCACCATTCGCGTCTTCCAAGGCGAACGCGAGATGGCGGCCGACAACAAAGTGCTCGGCCAATTCGACCTGATGGGCATTCCGCCGGCGCCGCGCGGCATGCCGCAGATCGAAGTCACCTTCGACATCGACGCCAACGGCATCGTCCAGGTGCAGGCGAAGGACAAGGCGACCGGCAAGGAGCAGCAGATCCGCATCCAGGCCTCGGGCGGACTGTCCGACGCCGACATCGACCGCATGGTCAAGGAAGCAGAAGCCAACGCCTCGGAGGATAAGAAAAAGAAGGAACTCGTCGAGGTCAAAAACCAGGCCGACGGCCTGATCCATTCGACCGAGAAAAACGTCAAGGAATACGGCGACAAAATCGCGGAAGGCGACAAGGCCGCGATCGAAACCGCGATCTCGGAGCTCAAGACCGCGATCGAGGGCGACGATGCCGCCGCCATCGCGGCCAAGACGGAAACCTTGATGCAGGCCTCGATGAAACTCGGCGAAGCCGTCTATAAGGCGAGCCAGGAAGAGGCGGCGGCGGGCGGGCCCGAACAGCCGCAGGCTCCGGGAGGCCAGGGACGCAAGACGGGAACCGACGATTCGACCGTGGTCGATGCCGAATTCGAGGAAGTCGATCCCGATAAAAAGCGGAACTGATCGTCCGGTATGCTAGTGTGACTCAGGGGATGAGCCCGGGTGAATGCAAAATTCATCCGGGTTCGTGATATGGATCCGGCGTAAATCATGGCGACCAAGCAGGATTATTATAAGACGCTCGGCATCGAGCGCGCGGCCAAGCCCGACGAAATCAAGAAGGCGTACCGCAAACTCGCGATGCAATTCCATCCCGACCGCAATGCGGGGGATCCCGAAGCCGAACGCAAATTCAAGGAAATCAACGAGGCCAACGACGTCCTGTCGGACGAACAAAAGCGCGCGGCCTACGACCGCTTCGGCCACGCCGCCTTCGAGAATGGCGGACCGGGTGCGGGCGGCGGAGAAGGTTTCGGCGCCGGCTTCTCCGACATCTTCGAGGAAATGTTCGGCGACTTCATGGGGGCCAGGGGTGGCGGGCGCGGACGCGCCGCGCGCGGCAACGATCTGCGCTACAACATGCAGATCACGCTGGTCGAGGCCTTCAAAGGCGCCAAATCCAATATCCGCGTGCCGAGTTCGATCGCCTGCGCTGCGTGCAACGGCGTCGGCTCCAAGAACGGCGCCGCGCCAGAGACGTGTGCGACCTGCCACGGCCACGGCAAGGTGCGCGCGCAGCAAGGCTTCTTCACCATCGAGCGCACCTGCCCCTCGTGCCAGGGCCATGGCAAGGTGATCAAGGATGCCTGCCCGAAATGCGCGGGCGCGGGGCGCACCCGCCAGGAAAAGACGCTATCCGTCACCATCCCGCCCGGCGTCGAGGAGGGAACCCGAATCCGCCTGGCCGGCGAAGGCGAGGCCGGGCTGCACGGCGCACCCGCCGGCGATCTGTATATTTTCGTCTCCATCGCCCAGCACAATGTGTTCCATCGCGACGGCGCCAACATCTATTGCAAGGTGCCGCTGCCCTTTACCACGGCGGCACT
The DNA here is from genome assembly GCA_945877815.1 of Caenispirillum bisanense. Taxonomy (GTDB): domain Bacteria; phylum Pseudomonadota; class Alphaproteobacteria; order Rhodospirillales; family UBA2165; genus CANIGJ01. The sequence continues at coordinate 79,871 of CAMDWJ010000007.1, read as the reverse complement.
TGGCGGCCAGATCGAAGTGCCCGCTGTGGACGGCTCGCGCGCACGCATCACCATTCCGGCCGGCACCCAGTCCGGCCATCAGTTCCGCCTACGCGGCAAGGGCATGTCGATCCTGCGTTCCAAGGAACGCGGCGATATGTTCGTCCAGGCCGCGATCGAAACGCCGGTGAACCTCACCAAAAAGCAAAAAGAACTGTTGCAAGAATTCAACGAGGCGGGCGGCGCCAAGAACAACCCGGAATCGGAAGGCTTCTTCGCCAAGGTCAAAGACCTGTGGGAAGATCTGAAGGACTAGCATCATTATTCTCCCTCTCCGCCCTTTAGGGGGGAGAGGGTGGCGAGCACAGCGAGCCGGGTGAGGTGGGCTGCACCGTGAGTCCCCACCTCACCCCGACCCTCTCCTCTCAAGGGAGGAGAGGGAGATAAACGGGGGCAGACATCATGAACATCGGTATTCTCGGTTGCGCCGGACGCATGGGGCAGATGCTGGTGCGCGAAATATCCGCGACCGAAGGGGCCATGCTCGCGGGCGGCGCGGACCATGCCGGCCATGCCCAGCTCGGCCAGGACATCGCCGTCATCGCCGGCCTTCCGCCCTGCGGGCTCAGGCTCGGTTCCGATCCCGCGGCAATCATCGCCGGCTGCGACGTGGTGATCGATTTCACCCATGCGGCTGTCGCGCCGGCGCACGCAACCCTGGCGGCCAAGCACAAGACGTCCATCGTGATCGGCACGACCGGCATCGATACGGCTGGTACCGCCGAGATCGAGCGCGCGGCAAAAATCGTTCCCATCGTTTGGGCGTCGAATTACGCGGTCGGCGTGAATGTGCTGTTCGCCCTGACCAAACGTCTGGCCGGTGTGCTCGGCGACGATTTCGATATCGAGATCTTGGAGATGCATCACCGCCACAAGGTCGATGCGCCGTCGGGCACGGCGCTCACATTGGGCGAGATGGCGGCGGCGGGACGCGGCGTGAAGCTGAACGACGTCTCAGCCCGTGGCGCGGCGCGCGACGGCCAGACCGGGGCGCGCAAAAAAGGCGATATCGGCTTTGCTGCTTTGCGCGGTGGCGACGTGGTCGGCGATCACAGTGTCATCTTTGCTTGCGAGGGCGAGCGCGTCGAACTCGTGCACAAGGCCTCCTCGCGCGGCGTCTTCGCGCGCGGCGCCGTGCGCGCGGCCCTGTGGGTGCCGGGGCAAAATCCGGGGCGCTATTCAATGGCTGATGTTTTGGGATTTACCGACGAAGTGCCGCGCTAACCCTTCAGCATCGTGGGCCCTTTCGGGCATAGGAAGATCAGCACGGCGCACGCGACAATCACCAAGATCGCGGCACTCCACGCGAGCGAGGCATGGATGCCGATCCAGGCGCCGCCGATGCCGACCGTGATGCCGCTGAACATGATGAGACCCTGTGCCGCCGTCGTATAAAGTCCGATCACCTTGCCGCGACTTTCGGATGGAGCGTTGAGCTGCACCAAGGTCTGCGCCATCGAATTGCACGACAGAAACAGGAAACCGGCGCACAGCAGAGCCGCGACCGAGACGACATAATTGTCCGACAACGCGAAGACGCCGATCGAGGCGCTCCAACCCATATTGAGAAAGATGACCGTCCGAGGGTTGGGTGCCAGGAGCCCTCGCATCTCCAACACAATGCCCGCGATGACCGCGCCGATCGCATTCGCGCCCAGGAGCAGCGAATAGCGGAATTCATCCCCGCCATAGCCGAGATCGACGAGGAATTCCGGGAGCTGCGGCTGAAAGGCATTGCCAACGAAGAAAGACGCGCAGCCGGAGATCACGATGATGGTCAGAATCGCAGGGGTTTGCGCAACCACGCGGATCGCCGACATGATATCGGCGAACCCGCGCACCGCGCGGGCAGGCCGCGGCTCCGTGCGGAATTTCGGCCCATACGGCGCCTTCCACAGCCAGATCAGCAGATAAAGATAGATGCAGGCATTGAGCAGAATGGCGATGGCGGGATCGAGCGCAATCATCAGCGCGCCACCGATGGCAGGCCCCAGCAGGAAGCCCAGCGTGCGCGACGTCGCCAGAAGCCGCACGCCGCTCTGCAATTGCGCGGGGCCCGTGATGTCCTGCATCAACATCTGAACCGAGGGCCCGGCGAGCACACCGGCAATGCCGTGGATCACCAAGATCACGCAGGCATGCCACATCTCCAGCGTGTCGGTCAGGAACAAAACGCCCCAAGCGAGCGAGGCCAGCATGAACAGCCCCATCCCGAGCTGAATGATGCGCCGCGTATCGTACCGGTCGGACAAAACGCCGGCATAGACAGAAAACAACAAGAACGGCGCCCAATGCGAAATCACCGCGAAGCCGCCAAGCGCGGTCGAATGGAATTTGTGAAAGATGATCCAATAGCTGATCACATGCTCGATGGAATCGCCGAGCATGGCGAGCCACATGCCAATGAGGAACGGACGGGCGCCGGGATGGCGGAGGGCGGCGAAGGCCTTGGCGGGCGGATGGCCCGGCGCGGGATTAGACGCGGGAGGCGTTAGCGAAGCAGGGGACGCTGACGACGACTGATCCATATCGTCTTATCGAACGATTTCTCGCAAGCGGCAATGCAGGATCGCCAATATTGCTTATGCCGATCCGGCAGGTGTGATCTTGGCCCGGTGCAAGGCTCCGCGCAGGGCGGCGGCGAGATCGCTCACTTCGGCTGCGGCAAGGCCGGCGCCGACCGCGACGCTCTGGCCGCGCGAACGCAGCACGAGGCCCCGATTTTCCCATTCGCTCGGCTCGATCGTCAGCCAATACGATTGCAACCGCGCGGCTTCGGTACCGCCGCGCCGCACGATCGTCGCATCGCCGGAAATGCTGACGCCTTCTACGGCGGCGGCACGACGAAAGGACAGGCGCAGCAACACGAACAGCAAAACAAGTTCGAGCCCGGCGAAGCCCAGCACCGGAACGGCGCCAACGAAGGCGAAGGCCCCGGCAACGGTCAGGCACAAAAGAGCGAAACAGACAAGCAACGCCTTGAAAGCGAACGGATAGGATTGCACGCCGCGCCTCATGCGCACTTCCAAAACGGGCTCGCCGAACCGAACGGGCGTCAGATGTCGAATTTCGATCATGATGTTTCGATCCTGGAGAAAGTCTATCTTCGCCTGCTAAGCTGACGCCATGAAAAAAGACAAGATCGAAACTTTCTACGCCAATCTCGAAAGCGCCATGCCCGAGCCCAAGGGCGAACTGCACTACATCAATCCCTATACGCTTCTGGTCGCCGTCGTTCTGTCGGCGCAAGCGACCGATGTCGGGGTCAACAAGGCCACGGGCCCCTTGTTCAAGATCGTCGATACCCCGAAAAAAATGGTGGCGCTCGGCGAGGCCAAACTGAAAAATTTCATCAAGACCATCGGCCTGTTCAACACGAAGGCGAAGAACGTCATCGCCCTGTCGAGAATCCTGGTCGAAAAATATGCAGGCGAGATTCCGCACACGCGCGACGAATTGCAGGAACTGCCCGGTGTCGGACGCAAGACCGCGAATGTCGTCATGAACATCGCCTTCCATGAGCCCACCATCGCGGTCGATACGCACATCTTCCGAATATCCAACCGTACCGGCCTGGCGCCCGGAAAAAACGTGCTCGAGGTCGAATTGAAATTGGAAAAGGTGACGCCGCCGCGCTACAGGCTGCATGCCCATCATTGGTTGATCCTGCACGGCCGCTATGTGTGCAAGGCGCGCACACCCGACTGTCCGGTCTGCGTCGTGCGCGAGCAATGTGCCTACAAGGCGAAGACAATCGTCTAACGGTCGCTACTCGACCATATCTTCGTTGGTATTGGCCGGATCGTCATCGGGGCGGCGGCCGCGCAAAAGATCGGGCGGCAAATCTTCGTCATCCACGCTTTCGATCGGTCGCGGCGCACCCTTCGCTCCCTTGGGCGCGGCGGCGGCTGTGGCCGTCGACGGCACCAGCGGGATCGCCGTGCGCGGCGACGAGGCCGCACTCGCGGCCGGAGGTAGACTCGCGGGCATTGCGGCGGCGGGCGCCGGACGTTCGGCGGTAGGCGAGGGTGCCACCGGAACCGGCGCCGGAGAATCCATGTCGATATTGAGATCGTCGGCCTTGGACGGCGCGACGTCCGAGAGCGGCGGCATGGCGGAAGTCGGGGCCGGCGCGGTCCGTGCAACAGAGGGCGCGGCAGCGGGGGCCGGGGGCCGTGTAAGCGACGGCGGCGGCGGAACCGCCGACATAATCGGCGCCATCGGGGCCGCGTCCGACTTCGTCTCGGGGACAGCACCGGGGGGAGCGTTGGACTGCGGTCCGAAATCGAAATCGACATCGGTATCTTCGGGCGAGGCATCGTCCATGTCGCCCGGCGCGGCAGGCGACGGCGCCGCGCGCGCAGGCGCGGACGACGGCGGTGAGTCGGGCGCGGGCGAAGCCGGGGACGCGCCCGGCGCAGTTGGGCGCGGTGCCGGTGCGGCCGATGCCGGGCCGCTACGCGACGGCGTCGCGGCGGTGCCACGTCCGACGGGCACCGAGGGCGACGGTGAGACCGGTTGCTTGCCGCGCGGCAACGCGGCCGATTTCGTATTGCGTAGCAGACTCGTGAAGCAAGCTTTTTCGTCGGCCGCGGGGCCTTGCCCGGCACGGACCTCGACATGATCGACGATGGCGCCGCCCCCATCGTCGAACATGAAAACATCGACAGTGCAATTGGTGTGGCGGTATTGCCAGATCAGCGCCGGCGGTTCGGCCCGCTCCAGCCCGGGTGTGCCGAGCAGATCGTTGATCTCGTCGGAATCGAGCCCGACCAAGCGTTCCTTGAAATTGGTGAGATCGACCTCGAGCGCCGCCACTTCGTCGCCCGGCACACCGAATTCACCGGCGCCGGCGGCCCCTGGCGCCGAGGCGGTGCTGCCCGGCGTTCCCTTGCGCGCGGCCAGACGGCTTTTGGCATTGTTTTCGGCATCGGCCGCTTCGCGCGGCGTACGCTGGATGGTCGGCGGGTCGAAGGCGCAACCCGCAAGTACCGCAGCCAACACGATCGCCGACAGAACGTTCACGCGAACCCGGAACCCGGACTGACCCCGGCCGGCCGACAAGCCGATCTGTCCCGGCCTCATTCGCGGCCTTAGCAGTCCGTCACGCTCGCGTCGGCTGGCTCCTTGGCATCGTCGAGAGCAGCCATGTCGCCCGAAATCTCGCCGCCCGATTCGATCACGATGCGGCCATAACGAACCGAGCCGTCAATGCGGCCGCCCTTGCGGATCGTCAGCTTTTGCCGCGCGATCAAGGTACCCTCGAACCGTCCCGAAATATCGGCCTCATCGACCTCGGCGGTGCCCCGGAAGTATCCAGACGGCGATACTTCGATCACCAGTGCGTCGGTCAGCTGCGCTTCGACCTGACCCTCGACCACAAGTTTTTGGCAGGCGCTGATTTCGCCAGACAGACAGATATTGCGTCCGACCGTGAGGCGGTTGGCATCGTCGTCCAGCGCCATGGCACCGGCGGGACGGCGCTGCGAACCCGGGATATCCAAGACGCGGCGTGGAATTTCGGCGCGGAACGGCGTCGATGTCGGCTTGGATGAAACACCCGCGGCCTTGCGCGAAAACGGTTTCAGCGGCGGCGCCGCCATATCGGCCGGATCCGAAGTCTTCGGGCCGCGCGGCCCGTCACCCGTCTCGTTCTCTTTGTCTTTTCCGAACATTTTGACGTTCCTCATGCCCCAGTTGGCATCACTTGTGGCGTTACTGCTCGCCCGCATATCGCGTGCGCCAGTCCTGAACGAGGTGAACCATCGCAGCGGTCGCGACGATCGGCACGATCAGGTTAAGACCCGGCACCGACATCAAGACGGCGATGACGACGCCGACCAGAAATAATTTGGCCCCGCACACGCGCCTTAATCTTCGCGCGGGCACCGGCGAAAGCCGACGATACGCAACCAACTCGTAATATTCTCGTCCGAGAAGATAGCCGTTCAAGGCATAGAAGACAAAAAGATTAAACGGCGGCAGGAAGATCAAAAACAGAAAAATCGGCAGCGCCAGCAGATTGAGCGCGATGGACAGTGCGGCGAACTTCAAAACAATTCGTATCACTTCCGTAACGTTCTGTTCGCGCGCGGCGCCAAGCCCCGGATAATGGCGGTCCTCGACGATCTGCGCGATAGCGTCCAGAAAAAACCCCATGATCACGATCAAAACCGACGGGAACATCAATCCCAATGCCAGAAAGACCACGATGGCGCCAAAGACATCGGCGACGCCGTCCAGAGCGACGGTATATCCGAATAGATCGAACGGCGGGATTTCAGTAACCCTGAGGGCGAAAAGACCGAGGCCCCATAAGATCAAGAAGACCGCAAGCGTGACGCCGACGCTGATCCAAAGATAACGGCGCAGAGCCGGATCGGAGAGCTGGCCAAAGGCCCTGGTGAAGGCGCGAATCATTGCGCCGATTTAGTCTCGCCGGACGCGCGCGACAATCTCTTTCCGTGCTTTTTCGCCGCATTGGCTTGGGCACCGACCCAAAATGGCGGAAACCAACGGTGCGGCATTGACTTGAGCGTCGGTGGCACTACTCTCCCGCCGCACCGAACCCCAAGGAACTTCACGGGAGCCCTCATGGCCAATTCGAAGTATGACGTGACCGCGATCGGCAACGCGATCGTCGACGTTCTCGCCCACGCCGAGGACAAATTCCTAAACGATCAGAAATTGACGAAAGGCGCGATGTCGCTGATCGATACCGCCACCGCGAACCGTCTATACGGCCTTATGAATGCCGGCGTCGAAGCCTCGGGCGGCTCGGCCGCCAATACCGTCGCCGGCCTCGCCGGCCTCGGCGGCAAGGCCGCCTTCATCGGCAAGGTTGCGGGCGACCAGCTCGGCAAAGCCTTCAGCCACGACATCCGCGCCGTCGGCGTCGATTTCGATACCCCGACCCTGGCGAGCGGGGTGCCCACCGCGCGCTGCCTGATTTTCGTGACCCCCGATGCCCAGCGCACCATGCAGACCTTCCTCGGCGCCTGCGTCGATCTCGGACCCGAAGATGTCAAGGAGAGCAAGATCGCCAATTCCGAGGTCGTCTATCTCGAAGGCTATCTGTTCGACCCGCCGCGCGCCAAGGAAGCTTTCTTCAAGGCCGCCAAGATCGCCAAGCAGGCCGGAAAGAAAGTATCGCTGTCGCTCAGCGATCCATTCTGCGTCGGCCGCTACCGCGCCGAATTCCTGGATCTCATCGCGAACCACATCGATATCCTGTTCGCCAACGAAGAAGAGATCAAATCGCTCTATCAGGTGACCGATTTCGACCAGGCGCTGCAAAAGGTGCGCGGTCATTGCGAAGTCGCCGCCCTGACGCGCAGCGAAAAAGGCTCGGTCGTCGTCAAAGGTGACGAGGTCCATGTCATCGATGCAGAAAAAGTGGCCAAGGTGGTCGACACCACCGGCGCCGGCGATGCCTATGCGGCGGGCTTCCTCTATGCCTATACCCAGGGCAAGGGACTGCGCGCGGCCGGCAAGCTGGGCGGCATGATGGCCGCCGAGATCATCAGCCATTACGGCGCGCGTGCCGAATCCGATCTCAAGCAGATGGCCAAAAAAGCCTTCGCGTAAGATAAAACGCTCACGCAAACCCTCTTCGCGACCGCGCGGAGAGGGTTTTTTGTTCTCAGTTTGAGCGACACGCGATAGGGTCCCGCCATGGATGCGCTCGCTGGCCGTTATGACGAACTCGCCCGCCGGTCGCTGCCCGGGCATCGCTTTCAGACCTCGTGGTTCTGGCGCCTGCTGCCCGCCGGCATGCGGCGACGCTGGTGGATGTTCCGCCTGTTCGATCTGATCGCCCGCCACTGGCCGGTTCCCGGAAAACCCAACGGCGTGCTGGTCGTGCGCATGGACGGCATCGGCGACATGGTGCTGTTCCGTCGCGCCCTAGATGCCTATGCCGAAGTGCTGGGCGTGCAACGCGACGAGATCACCGTGCTCGGCTGCGCGAGTTGGGCGCCCATCGCCGATATCGTTTTCGCCGATTACCGGCGCATTATGATCGACGAGCATGCCTTCGCACGCCAGCCGTTCTATCGCTTCAAGGTCGCACTTCTGGTGCGCCGGCTGAAACCGGCGCTCACGCTGTGCGATTCCTATTTTCGTCGCGCATTGATGGCCGACAGTCTGGTATGGATCGCCGATGCGCCCAAGACGATCGTCTCGCTGCCCTATATCAACGAGCCGACGCGCACCGAATTCACCTATTACCTGAGCCAGGTCGGACCGGTCATCGATACCGGCCCCTATCCCACGCATGAGATCGTGCGCCATTATAAATTCCTCTCCGCACTCGCCGGGCGCGAGATCGAGCCGGAGCCGCCGCGCATTCCGTGGCGTGACGTGAAACCCGCCGTCGCCGACGGCGGGCCTTACGTCGTGCTCAATCCCGGCAGCAATGAGTTCGGGCGGCGCTGGCCCTTTGCGAGCTATCTCGACATCGCCGAACGTCTGCTCGCCCGTGGTTTGCGCGTCGTGTTGATCGGCGGCGCCGACGATTATGCGGGCGATGCCGGCACGCGCTTTGCCAACGACAGCCGCGTCGTCGATCTGATGGGCAAAACGACGCTGCCCGAACTGCTCGACGTGCTCAAACATGCCGCCGGTGTGGTCAGCAACGATACCGGCCCCGCGCATCTGGCCATCGCGCTCGGCACGCCGACCACGGTCATCGTGGGCGGCGGACATTTCGGCAGCTTCGTGCCCTATCCGGTTGAAGCGTCACCGCCCAATGCGCGCTTCGTATTCGAAGAAATGCCCTGCTATCACTGCTTCTGGCGCTGCCATTTGCGCGCCAGCCGCTTCGATGTTTTCCCCTGCATCAGCGCGGTCCCGGTCGAGGCCGTGTGGCGTGAACTCGCCGCCCTGGTGCCGATGGGCCGGGCGGCCTGACGCGATGGCCGGCAGCGGCGTTCTCATCGTCGCCTCCGGCGGGCTCGGCGACACGGTTCTGCTGGCCCATGTGTTTTCCCGCTTCGCTTCACTGGCGCGTCCGGACGAACGTGTATGCCTGGTGTTGCGGAGCGATGCCGGCAAGATGACTTTTCTGTTCGACGGGCGCGTCGAAGTCGAAACCGTCGACTACGACCGTTTCGCGCGCTCCTTTCTGTTCCGCCGCAAAACGATTCGGCGGCTCGGCGCGCGGCGCTGGCGCCTGATCGTGAATACCGATTATTTGCGCCATCCCAAACGCGATGAAGCCTTGATCAAGGCGCTCGCGTCCGACGAGCGGGTTGCGATGCTGCCGCGCAGCTGGACGAAATACGATCGCCTGCTCGCGCGCAACAAACGCATCTATGCGCGGCTGTTCGATTCCGGCCCCGTCCATCTCGACAAGGTTCTGCGCTGGAAGCACTTCGCCGACTTCCTCACGGGCATCACGATACCGGCGCCGGTCTTGCGGCTTCCGCCCGAGCGCTTGCCGCCGCCCGCCGCAACCACGCGGCCCATGGTTCTGCTGATCCCTTTTTCGGCGGTGCGCGACAAACAAGCCGCACCCGCTCTGTTCGACGATATCGTGCGGGCCTTGCCGGGCGAGTACGATGTGATCGTGCCGGGCGCGCCCGACGATCCGCAGCGCAATCCCGACTATGCCGCATTGCTGTCCCTGCCGCGTGTGCGGTTCGAAGCCTGCGACTTCGAACGCCTCGCAGGCCTCGCCCGTGCCGCGCGGCTGGTGATCTCGGTCGATACCGCCGCGATGCATCTCGCGGTGGCGGTGGGCGCACCCACATTGTGTCTGGCATCAGCCGCCTATGTCGGCGAGATCGTGCCCTATGCCAGCGAGATCGCCCCGCCCAACGTTCATTTCATCTATACGCCGATGGACTGCGCGGGCTGTCTCGGCAGTTGCGTTCTGCCGTCTGAAGACGGCGTCTATCCCTGTATCGCGCGATTGCCGCGCGCCAGCATCCTGGACGCGATCAATCGGATGATGACTCCAGCGGTGCCCGCATGAGCGAGCCGTCGGCATCGTGGCTGTCGGCGCTCAAGGTCTATGGCGATCGCCGCACGATCGTGATCCTCGGCCTGGGTTTCGCAAGCGGCCTGCCGAACCTGTTGATCTTCGACACCCTGTCCGCCTGGTTGCGTGAATCCGGTCTCTCACTCGAAGTGATCGGTTTCTTCAGTCTTGCGACGCTGGCCTATTCCTTCAAGTTCGTGTGGGCGCCGCTGGTCGACCGCACGCGAATTCCCGGCCTGCAGGCCTGGCTCGGCCATCGCCGGTCCTGGATGCTGGCGTCGCAGGGCGCGATCATCGTCGGGCTGTGGCTGATCGCGGGCTCCGATCCGGTGGGCAATCTCGGGCTGGTGGCACTCTTCGCGCTTCTGACCGGATTTTCGTCGGCGACCCAAGATATCGTGATCGACGCTTGGCGCATCGAGGCGGCCGAGGAAACCCAGCAGGGCGCCATGGCGGCGGCCTATCAGTGGGGCTATCGCCTGGCCGTCGTCGTCGCGGGTGCAGCCCCTCTGCTGCTCGCCGAAACCTATGGCTGGTCGCTGTCCTACACGGTCATGGCCTCGCTCATGGGTATCGGCGTGCTCGCGGTTTTTGCGGCGCCGCGCGAGGCGGTGCAGGTGATCGTGCCGCGTGGGCGCGCGCGCCTTGGCAGCTTCCTCTATGGGCTTTTCGCCGAACCTCTCGCCGATTTCTGGAACCGCTTCGGGCGCGCGGCGCTGCTGATCCTGGCGCTTATCTGTCTCTATCGTGTCTCGGATTTCGTGCTCAATATCATGAACCCGTTTTATCTCGATCTTGGATTCACCAAGACGGAGATCGCCGAAGTGCGCAAGGTATTCGGCGTCGTCATGTCGATGCTGGGCGTGTTTCTCGGCGGCTGGGCGATCGCACGTTACGGATTGATGCGGCCCTTGCTGGTCGGCGCGCTCGCCGGACCGCTCAGCAATCTCGTCTACGTGTGGCTGGCGGCGCAAGGGCCCGATCTCACCGCACTGTTCGTCGCCATCGGCACCGACAATATCGCGTCGGGTTTTTCGGGCACCTGCCTGATCGCCTATATGTCGAGCCTGACGGCCGCCGGATTTACCGCGACGCAATATGCCTTGTTCTCGTCGCTCTATTCGCTGCCTGGAAAATTGATCGCATCGCAATCCGGCCGCATCGTGGAGGGGGCCGCACACTCGGCCAACGCTGGCGGCTGGTTCGCGCCGCTGACCGGCCTGTTCGCCGGCGGCACTTCTGACTCACTGAATGCGGCCGCAGCACAGATCGCGGTGAGTGGTGCGGCGCTGGGCGCCGGCTATGTCACCTTTTTCGTTTATTCCTTCGCGATCGGTCTCGTCGCGGTGGTCATTACCGTGCTGGTAGCGCGTCAGCGTTCGCAGAATCCGCCAGAACCTCATTGACGGCGCGCGCGACCGCGTCGACCGGAATCAAATTCATCTCGCGGCCGCCGAATTCCTGCGCACGAACGATGCTCACGCGTTCGGCAAGCGGTGCGAATTTTTCCGGACTGGTGGGCCCGAACAGCGAAACCATCGGCACGCCGCCGGCCGCGCACATATGGCCGGACCCGGAATCGTTGGCGACGACCAGTGCCAGCCGGCTCGCCACGGCGACCGTAAGCTCGGGCGCAAAGCCGCTGCGAACCCCGATCTCGTCCTGCTGGAGCGGGAATTTCGCCCCCGGCACCTCGGCCAAAATTTTACCGTCCCAACCGGCCTCGGCGGGACCGAGGATGAAGACCGGAATGCGGCCCACCGACAATTGGATGCGCGCGAGCGCAATGAAATTTTCGAGCGGCCAGCATTTGGCCGGACCGCCCGCCCCCGGCGCGAATCCCACATAGCACGACCCGCCGGGGAGCAGGCGCGCGGCCGTATCGAGTGTCGCGGGATCGATCGCGATCGTGATCCCCGTGGGGGTGGGCACCGGATGGCCGCTTGCGATCTCGAGCAGATCGAACAATTGACGTTGGAGGTTGCGCGGCAAACGGTACCCACGCGACGGCTTAAGACTCGAGAGCACGAAATTGGCGAAGGGCGAGATCAGATCGCGATGGGCGACGCGGTGCAGAACGAGCGAGGCGAGCGCGCCACGCTGGGTATCGATGATGAGATCGAAATGACGGCCGGGCAGCGGATTGTGCAAGATCTCGGAAAAGCTGACACCGATATCGGTGCGCTCGATCACCTCGTCGATCAGGCCCGCCACCGCGCCCTTAAGGACGCCCGCGAAGACGCTTTTGCCCTTGCCGGCCAGCCAGGTGATTTGGGCGTCGGGATAAGCGTCGCGCAGCGCCCGGATGAACGGCAGCTTGATCAAGCCATCGCCGACGAGATCGAGCCCGACATAGACGAGTATGCTGCGCACTGGCGTGTTGACGGACATCAACTCCCCCCTTGGTCGCGATGCGTTACCATGGCGAAGATGATTCCGCTAGACTGATACGCAAGGAGAATACGGTGCAGATCGGGATACCCAAGGAGATCAAGGTTCACGAATACCGGGTCGGGATGGTCCCCGCCAGCGTGCGCGAACTTGTGCATCACGGGCACCGGGTCCTGGTCGAACATAATGCCGGGCTCGGTTGCGGCTTCGATGACGATTCCTATCGCCAGGTCGGCGCCGAGATCGCCCCGGATGCCGCCACGGTCTTCGCGCGCGCCGAGCTGGTAGTCAAGGTCAAGGAGCCGCAGGCCGGCGAGCTCAAACTGCTGCGCGACAACCAAATCCTGTTCACCTATCTGCATCTTGCGGCCGAGCCCGCGCAGACAGCCGGATTGGTCGCATCGGGCGCTATCGCCATCGCCTACGAGACCGTGACCGACGAGGCCGGCGGCCTGCCGCTGCTCGCCCCCATGAGCGAAGTCGCCGGCCGCATGTCGGTGCAGGTCGGCGCGCATTGCCTGGAAAAGGAACAAGGCGGCGCGGGGATCTTGCTCGGCGGTGTCCCGGGCGTGCCGGCCGCGCGCGTGGTCATCCTGGGCGGCGGGGTCGTCGGCACCAACGCGGCGCGCATGGCCATGGGCCTCGAAGCCTCGGTCACCGTGATCGATAAATCGTTGGCGCGTTTGTATGCGCTCGATCTGCAATTCGGCTCATCCATGACCACGCTCTATTCGACCATCGATGCCATCGAAGAACATTTCACCGGCGCCGATTTGGTGATCGGGGCGGTCCTGGTGCCGGGTGCCGCGGCCCCCAAGCTCGTGACCCGACAGATGGTCGCCAAGATGCGGCCGGGCTCGGTCATCGTCGATGTCGCGATCGACCAGGGCGGCTGTTTTGAGACCAGCCGTCCGACCACCCATGCCGAACCCACCTATATCGAGGAGCGCGTTGTGCATTATTGCGTGACCAACATGCCGGGCGCGGTGGCGCGCACCTCGGCACGCGCCCTCAATAATGCGACGTTGCCGTTCGTGTTGGCCATCGCCGACAAGGGCGTCGCCCGCGCGCTCGCCGAAGACAAACATCTGCGCGCCGGGTTGAATGTATATCGTGGCCGCATCACCTTTGAGGCCGTCGCGCGCGATCTGGGCTACGATTTCGTGCCTGCGGCGGATATCCTCGCCAAGGCCTAACCAACCGGACCGCATAAGAGGAGAGCGATGATCGATCCCCTTCTCAGCGTCGTCGAAGGCGATATCACCCGCCTCGCGGTCGATGCCATCGTCAATGCCGCCAATGAAAGCCTGCTGGGCGGCGGCGGGGTCGATGGCGCGATCCATCGCGCCGCCGGCCCCGATCTATTGGAGGAATGCCGCGCGCTCGGCGGTTGTCCAACCGGCGAGGCACGCATCACCTCGGGCTATCGCTTGGCGGCGAAATATGTGATCCATACCGTGGGGCCGGTGTGGCGCGGCGGCAGCGCGGGCGAGGACGAGCTGCTTGACAGCTGTTATCGCAATTGCATCGCTCTCGCCGCGCAATCGGGTTCGGCCTCGCTTGCCTTTCCCGCCATCTCAACCGGCATCTTCGGCTTTCCGCCCGAGCGCGGCCGCCGAGATCGCGGTGCGCAGCGTCAGCGCGGCGCTCAAGGATCTACCTTTGCCGGATCGGGTTCTGTTTTGCTGTTTCGATTCAGCGACGGCAGCGATCTACAAGCGACTGCTTGGGACCGCCGCCGTGGCAAAAGACGATTTCAGTTAGCGCCCCGTCACTTCCCCATCACTTCTTTGAAAATCTTGATGGTCGAGTTGATTTCCGCGCTGCCGTGTTCCGATGAAACGAACACATATTTTTTAGGATCGGAAAAATCCGGCAAGGAGTTTTCGTGGCCTTTCACGGGCGCCACATCCTTGCGCATGCTGACCGCACCGCTGGTATTTTGGATGGCCCAGGATTTCAGCCACAGTTCCTGACCTTCTTTCGAGAGATACCAATTGAGAAATACTTTCACCGCGTCGCTGTCGGGCGCGTTTTTCGGAACCGTCAGGCCCAGCGAAATCGCGGCGCCGAATTGATAGAGATTGTCGACATCCTTGCAACCACCGTCAGCCCGGCACTTGTCCCACAGATAGGTTTCGAGACCGATGGAAACCGCCTGGCCGCCCCGCATGATGGCGGCATCGAGCTGCTGAGGATTCTCGTAGACCTTGACCTCTTGGTCCTTGAGCAGCTTGCGCACGAAATCCGGCCCCTTCACGCCATAGGCCGTCGCCATCGCGAAAGTTCCGGCATTGGGAACCGACATATCGCGCACGGAAATCTTGCCCTTCAGTTTCGGGTTCAACAGATCGTCCCAGGTTTCGACCTTCACCTCCGGCAAAACCGATTTATTGCGCAGCACATAGAATTCGAGCTTGTTGGAATTGGTGAAGACGCTCCGTTTAGAATCGCCGAAGATGAAATCGGCATGACGCCAGTTCGACACATCCTTCACCTCGGGCAGGATGAAATAAGGCTCCATCGGCGCGGTCAGCCCGGCGGGAGAGGCCGAATTGACCATGTTCGAGGTGCCGCCCATCCAGATGTCCCAAATGAACTGGCCGTTCTTCTGTTCGGTCTGAATGCGCGCGAGTGCCGAAGAGGGCCGCGAGACGGTCGTCTCCACCTTGACGCCGAACTTCTTGGAAAATTCGTTGAGGATGATCTGATAGGCCTCCTCGCCCGCGACCATCGCATTGAGAGTCTGGCCCTTGGCCTTGGCGAGCGTTGCCTTCCATTCGTCCTGCCAGGCTTGCGCATGCGCGGCCCCTGACGGCGTCAAGATCGGCATCATCAAGGCCAAGACGAAAATCGCCGCTAATTTTGCAAACATAACTATCTCCCTGCGAAAATTATTTTATATATTGAACGCCCTCACCACTTCGGGCGCAGATCGTATTCCATCTCCTTGCGCCAATCGGCATTCGGCGGCACCAGCGTATCGAACGGTCGGATGTGCGAATGCGATTTCGGGTCGACGCCCTTCGGCTGCTTGCCGGCCGCGACCTCGCGGGTCGCTTCGAGCAGCAGATTGCGCATGGCGATAATCGCCTTATCGGACGATCCCAGATGTTCCTGGGTGCGATCGCAGATCGGGCCGTCGTCCTGCGTACCCATGCTTTCCTGCAGCGCGAAGTCCTGCGTGTTCAAGCCGGTGATGCCGGTGAAGCTGACGGTCTTCTGCCGCTGCCGGTCGATCAGGTAATCGTTGGCGAGATTGCGTTTCGGCTTGAACGTGCCGGGGATCAGATCGTCCGGCCCGCGGCCGGCGGTGGTGTCGATCTTCTCCATATGGTCGCGCGGCAACGGATGATTGTGATCGATGCCCCAGGCGAAATTGTATGACCAGGTCTGGGCATCGTCGATCGGCACCCACAAATGTCCGTCGAGCGTCGGCACCTCCCAGCGCTCTTTCAATTTTGTGACACCGCCGCGCATCTGCTGATAGGGCATCACATATTGATAAACGCGCACATAGGTGCCGTCGGCGCCGGAATTGCGGTGCGAGATATAGGAATAGCCAAAATCGGATTTTTCGACCTCGAGGCGGGGGGCGCCGTCGCGCATGCGCAGTTCGGCGCCCGGCCAAAGTTTTTCGCGGTGGAGGTAGGATGAGTGCGCGGTATCGAGCCCACCTTCGAGCGCCTGCAGCCAATTGCATTCCTCGTAGGTCTTGGTGACCCAGCGATGGGTCGCGGGTGCCCGCATCCATTCGTAATCCGGCGGCGGCGGCATATTTTCCTGCGGACCCAGATAGGCCCAGACGATGTCGGCCTTCTCAAAGGTCGGATAGGCGCCAATCTTGATGTGGTCCTTCATCTTGCTGGACGCCGGCTCGGTCGGCAGATCCACGCAATTGCCCTCGGCATCGAATTTCCAGCCGTGATAGACGCAGCGCAGACCGCAATCCTCGTTGCGGCCATAGAACATCGGTGCGCGGCGATGTGGGCAATAGGCTTCGACCAGGCCGACCTTGCCGTTGGTGTCGCGAAAGGCGATCAGATCCTCACCCAGCAGCCGCACGCGCACGGGCGCGCCGTCGGGTTCGGGCAATTCGCTGGAGAGAGCCGCCGGCTGCCAGTAGCGGCGCATCACATCGCCCATGGGCGTGCCGCGCGAAACCCGGGTGATGCGAATATTATCTTCGTTGGACAACATGGGGATGGTCTCCACGATCAAAGGTAATCAAGCCGGAACCAGCTAAATTTTGCGGCGGCTATGATCGATTGTAAAGCGACTTACGGTTCTACAGAATCAGGTTAACGAAGTTGCCTTGAGTAACGCGAGAAAAGGCAATTTCACCCGATACGAGCTTAATGCCCCGACACTTCCTTGAATATCTTTATGGTAGCGTCGACTTCGACACCGCCCTTTTCGGACGAAACGAACACGTAATTCTCCGGTTTCGTGAAATCTGGAAGGTAGGCTTCGTGTCCTTTCGCGGGAGCCACGTCTTTACGCATGCTGAGCGCGCCACTGGTGTTTTTCTCGGCCCAAGCCTTGACCCAGAACTCCTGTCCTTCTTTGGACAGGAACCAATTGAGAAATATCTTAACGGCTTCGACGTTGGGCGGGTTTTTAGGAACCGACAGCCCGGCCGAGGTCGCGGCGCCGAACTGGCGCAGATTGTCGATTTCCTTGCAGCCCCCGTCGTTGCGGCATTTGTCCCAAACAAAGGCTTCCAGACCGATCGACAGCGCGGCGCTGCCGCGTGTGATCGCAGCGTCGAGCTGCTGCGGGTTTTCGTAAAATTTGGGCTCCTGGTCCTTCAACAATTTGCGCAGAAATGCTTCTCCCTTTACCCCGTAGGCCGTCGCCAGGGCGAATGTTCCGGCATTGGGTACCGATGCATCGCGGATCGCTATCTTGCCTTTGAGTTTCGGATTCAGGAAATCGTCCCAAGTCTCGACTTTAACCTCCGGCAGAACCGAGTTGTTGCGCAGCACATAAAATTCGACCCGGTTGGCGTTGGTGAAAACGCTCCGTTTGCGATCACCAAATATGAAATGCGGATCGCGCCAAACCGCCGGATCCTTTACCTCCGGCGAGATGAAATATTTCTCCATCGGTTCCAGAAGCCCCGCTGGAGACGCGACGTTGGACATGTTGGAGGTGCCGCCCATCCAGATATCCCAGTTGAACTGCCCATTTTTCTGTTCCGTCTGGAAGCGGGCCAGCGCCACCGACGGGCGGGCCACCGTTGGTTCGGTTTTGATGCCGAATTTCTTGGTAAACTCGGCGAAGATCAAACTATAGGCTTCCTCGCCGGCGACGATCGGCTTCAGAGTCTGGCTCTTGGCTTTTTCCGCTGTCGCCTTCCACTCGCCCTGCCAGTCTTGCGCCTGTGCGGCAAACGGAAGCGTCAAAGCCAGAACCAGAAGCGCCATAAGTCGCGTGAACATGATTATCCTCCCACCAATTTTTTTCACATCGGCATTCCGCATCTAGTCCCCAGGCTCACCACTTCGGACGTAGGTCGTACTCCATCTCGGTACGCCAATCGGTGTTCGGCGGGACGAGCGTATCGAACGCCCTGACGGCGCGATGGGTCTGCGGTTCGACGCCGCGCGGACGCTTGCCGGCTTCGACATCGCGGGTCGCTTCGAGCAGCATATTGCGCATGGCGATGATCGCTTTATCGGTCGATCCGAGATGCTCGCCGGTACGGTCGCAGATCGGGCCATCATCGCGCGAGCCCATGCTTTCCTGCAGCGCGAAATCCTGCGTGCTGATACCCAGAATCCCAGTGAAGTTGGTGGTCTTCTGCATCTCGCGATCGATCATATAGTCGTTCGACAAATTACGTTTGGGAATGAAGGTGCCCGGAATGAAATCACTGGGACCCCGTCCCGAAACGGTGTTCAGATGATCGATGTAATCGCGCGGCATCGGATGATTGTGATCGATGCTACAAGCCCAGTTATAGACGTTGGTCTGGACATCGTCGATCGGTACCCAGAGATGGCCGTCGAATTTGGGCACATCCCAACGTTCCTTGTTCTTCGTCACACCGCCACGCATCTGTTGATGCGGCAGCACAAATTGATAGACCCGCACATAGGTTCCATCCTCGCCCGCATTACGCTGCGAGATATAGGTATAACCGCAATCGGTTCGCTCGACGTCAAGGCGGGGTGCGCCGTCGCGTTGGCGCAATTCGGTGCCGGCCCACGTCTTGCTGCGGTGCAGATAGGACGAATGTGCCGTGTCGAGCCCGCCTTCCAGCGCTTGCAACCAATTGCATTGTTCGTAGGATTTGTTCACGTGAAGGTGCGTGTGCGGAGCGCGCATCCATTCGTAATCGGGCGGCGCCGGTATATCATTCTTCGGCCCAAGATAGGCCCAGACGATCTCGGCTGTCTCGTAGGTCGGGTAGGCGGCGATCTTGATATGATCCTTCATCTTGCTCGACGCCGGCTCGGTCGGTAGATCCACGCAATTGCCCTCGGCATCGAATTTCCAGCCGTGATAGACGCAGCGCAGGCCGCACTCCTCATTGCGCCCGTAGAACATCGGGGCTCGCCGATGCGGGCAATAGGCATCGACCAAGCCAACCTTGCCGTTGGTATCGCGAAACGCGATCAGATCCTCGCCAAGCAACCGCACGCGCACAGGCGCGCAATCGGGTTCGGGCAATTCGCCGGACAGTAGAGCGGGCTGCCAATAGCGGCGCATCAACTCGCCCATGGGGGTGCCGCGGGATACGCGGGTAAGGCGGATATTGTCTTCGCGCGACAACATGAACGAAGCCCTCCAATTGCCAAGGATGTAATGGCTCGAAATGCTGGCAAATTCTCGAGCGCCAGGGATCGAATGTAAAGCGGCTTAGCTGCTTAGGAAACTGTGTTACCAATTTGCGCGACTCACATGGTCGCACCGATCTTCCACGGTTCGAATTCGTCGTCGCCGATGCCCAGAAGTTCGCTCTTGGTCTTTTCGCCGGACGCGGTGCGCAGGATGAGATCGAAGATGCGTTCGCCGCAGGAGGCGATCGTTTCCTCGCCATCGACGACGGTACCGCAATTGATGTCCATATCGTCGGTCATGCGGCGATAGACCGTGCTATTGGTGGCGAGCTTTAAGGACGGCGTCGGCTTGCAACCGAACACGCTGCCGCGCCCGGTGGTGAAACACAGCATATTGGCGCCGCCCGCGACCTGACCGGTCGCCGAAACCGGATCGTAGCCCGGCCCGTCCATATAGACGAAACCCTTGGCCGTGATGGGTTCAGCATATTTATAAACGTCGACAAGATTGGTCGTGCCACCCTTGGCCACCGCGCCCAGCGACTTTTCGAGGATGGTGGTGAGCCCGCCCACCTTGTTGCCGGCGGACGGATTGTTGTTCATCGCGCCGCCGGTGCGCGCGCAATGATCTTCCCACCATTTGATTCGTTCGACGATTTTTTCGCCGACGGCGCGGCTGACGGCGCGGCGCGTCAGCAAATGTTCCGCACCGTAGATCTCGGGCGTTTCCGACAAGGCCGCGGTGCCGCCGTGGCGCACCAGCAAATCGACCGCGTAACCCAGCGCCGGATTGGCCGAGATGCCCGAATAGCCGTCAGAGCCGCCGCATTGCAAGGCGAGGATAAGTTCGGAGGCAGGGATTGTGACGCGCTCGACCTTGTTCGCCTCGGGCAGGATATCCTTGATGAAGCCAACCGCGCGCGCCACGGTTTTGGCGACCCCTCCTTCATCCTGGATCGCCATGGGAATGAGCTTCGGTCCTTCGGCAAGGCCTTCGGCTTTCATCAGCGACGAGATCTGATTGGTCTCGCAGCCGAGCCCCAACATCATCACCGCGCCCATATTGGCGTGGCGCGCGTAACCGCCGAGCGTACGGCGCAGCACATCCATCTCGACGCCCGAGGATGCCATCCCGCAGCCGCCGGCATGGGTGAGCGGCACGATGCCGTCGATATTCGGAAACGCCTCCAACAAGGGTGCGACCTTGTTCGCGATCATGCGGCTGGTCGCGGCCGAACAATTCACGGTCGTCACGATGCCGATAAAATTGCGCGTCGCCGCCCGCCCATCGGCGCGGCGATAGCCTTGGAACGTGGCCGGCGCCGCGAAAAAATCGGTCGGACGCGCGTCGGCGCAGAAGGCATAATCGCGTTCGAAATCGGCCATGACGCAATTGTGCGTATGGATATGCGAACCCGGCGCCAGATCCTCGGTCGCGAAACCGATGATCTGATTGTATTTGCGGATGGGCTCTCCGCGTTTCACCGCACGGGTTAGTATCTTGTGGCCGGGCGGGATGAGCTGGGCGGCCGCGACATCGCCCTCGACCGGGGTGCCGGGCAGGATATCCATGCGCGCGACCACGACATTGTCGTTGGGATGCAGGCGGATGGTCAGCGGAACGGCCATGTCGCTATCCTATCGCGAAAGCCGGATTATTTCCCCATCACGTCTTTGAACAATTTGATGGTCGCATCGACCTCGGCGCTGCCCTTTTCCGAAGAGACGAAGACATATTGTTCGGGCTTGTTGAAATCGGGCAGAAACTTTTCGTGACCTGGCGCCGGCGGAACGTCCTTGCGCATGGACACCGCGCCACCGGTATTGAACTTCGCCCAGGCATTGACCCACGCCTGTTGGCCTTCGCGCGACAGCAGCCAATTGATCCAGAGTTTGGTCGTCTCGACATGCGGCGGATTCTTGGGAATCGATATCCCGGTGGAAATCGACGCCCCGAACGGCCGGATCAGCTCCAAATCCTTGCACCCGCCATCCGTCCGGCATCGATCGAGGGTTTCTTCGAGCATCCCGAACGCGACCGCCTGGCCTCCGCGGATGATGGAGGTATCGAGCTGTTGCGGATTCTCGAAGACCTTGAGATCCTGATCCCTTAGCAGCTTGCGCATGAAGTCCGGTCCCTTTGCGCCATAGGCGGTCGCAAGAGCGAAAATCGTCGCGTTCGGCACCGAGGCATCGCGGATCGAGATTTTACCTTTGAGCTTGGGATTCAGCAGATCGTCCCAGGTTTCGACTTTGATTTCTGGCAGAACTGACGTATTGCGCGTCACGAAAAATTCGAGCTTGTTGACGAACGCGAATGCCGTCCGCCCGGAATCGCCGAAAATGAAATCCGGATGACGCCAATTCGACGGCTCCTTCACTTCAGGCAGGATATAATATTTTTCCATCGGCTCGAGCATGCCGGCCGGCGCGGCGGCATTGACCATGTTCGACGTGCCACCCATCCAGATATCCCAGACGAACTGCCCGTTTTTCTGCTCGGTCTGCATCCGCGCCAAAATTGACGACGGGCGGCCCACGGTCGCTTGGACGTCGACGCCGAACTTCTTGGAGAATTCGGAGAGGACTTGTCCGAAGGCCCCGCCTTCAGCGTGCACGACGACCAAGGGCTTGCCCTTGGCCTTCGCGACCGTCGAAGCCCACTCGTCCTGCCACGATTGCGCCAGTGCGCCGGTGACTGGGCAAAACAAGGCTATGACGGCCCATAGCAGGCCGATGCGAAACCACATCAATTCAAGTCCTCCCCGAAGTTTTGTTTTTGGTCGAATTATCCGTTCACCACTTCGGCTTCAGGTCATATTCCATTTCCTTACGCCAATCGGTATTCGGCGGGACCAGCGTATCGAATGGACGCGTCGCGCAATGACTTTTGGGATCGGCGCCGCGCGGACGTTTGCCGGCCGCGACGTCACGGGTCGCTTCCAGCAGAAGATTGCGCATGGCGATGATCGCCTTATCGGTCGAACCCAGATTTTCTTTACTACGGTCGCAAATCGGTCCACTGCCGTCGCCGCCCATGCTCTCTTGGAGCGCAAAATCCTGCGTATTCACGCCGGTGATGCCGGTATAGCTCGTCGCCTTCTGCAGGGCGCGATCGATCATGTAATCGTTGGATGGATTTTTCTTGAGCTTAAAGGTGCCCGGGATCGTGTCGTCGGGCCCACGCCCCGTGCCCGTGTCAGCCTTCAACATATGCTCGAGCGGCAATGGCGTATTGTGATCGATGCCGCAGGCCCAGTTATAGACCATCGTCTGCTGGTCATCGATCGGCACCCACAGATGTCCGTCGAGTTTCGGATAATCGTAGCGCTGCTGATCCTTCGTCACCCCGCCGCGCATCTGCTGATGCGGCATCACGTACTGATAGACCCGAACATAGGTGCCGTCTTCGCCTGAATTTCGGTGCGAGATGTAGGTATAGCCGTGGTCGGTTTTTTCGACATCGAGACGGGGGGCGCCGTCGCGTTCGCGCAGCTTGCTCCCCACCCACAATTTGTCGCGGTGAAGAAAGGAGGAATGGGCAGTGTCAAGACCCCCTTCGAGCGCCTGGAGCCAATTGCAATGTTCGTAGGTCTTGGTAACGTGCAAGTGAGTTTTGGGTGCGCGCATCCATTCGTAGTCGGGCGGTTCGGGCATCATATCGGTCGGTCCCATATAGGCCCAAATGAGGTCCGCTTTTTCATAGGTTTTATAGGCCGCGATCTTGATGTGATCCTTCATCTTGCTCGAAACCGGCTCGGTCGGCAGATCCACGCAATTGCCTTCGGCGTCGAATTTCCAGCCGTGATAAACGCAGCGCAGCCCACATTCCTCGTTGCGCCCGTAGAACATCGGTGCCCGGCGGTGCGGGCAATAGGCGTCGACCAGCCCGATCCGACCCGACGTGTCGCGAAATGCGATCAGGTCTTCGCCGAGCAGTCGCACGCGCACCGGCGCACAATCGGGCTCCGGCAATTCGCTGGAGAGCAGAATAGGCTGCCAATAACGGCGCATCACTTCACCCATGGGCGTGCCTGCGGAAACTCGGGTCAGGCGAAAATTGTCTTCACGGGACAACATAAATTAAATCCTCCACTGCCTAGTAATGACCATGCGGAAACAGGGGAAAATTCTGAGACCCCGGCCACAACTTGTAAAGCGACTTAATCAGATACGGAACTTGATTAACGATAATTCGCAATCGCGACGCAGCCGCAATTCCATCCATGGTGCTCGGATTTCGAAGAGATCGGCAGGTGTGAAAAAAGGAGCGATGAGCCCGCAGCCACTTAGATCGCGTTACGGCTGTCCGTGCGATTGCGCTTCACGATCTCGGTCAATTGGACGGCGAGCTTGTCCTCGACCACCACGACCTCGCCGCGCGCGATGAGGCGGCGTTCGGCCTGTAGATCGACCGGCTCGCCGATGCGGCGATCAAGTTCGACGACCGCGCCGCGGCCGAGTTGCAGGATTTGGGAAATCTTGAGTTCCGCAGTGCCGAGCACCGCGACGATGTCGATATCGACATCCATGATCGCGCCATTTTTCGATTCGCTGGCATCGAGAAAAGCCGCGCCGAGGGTTTGTCCGATGGTGTCGTTATCCGCCATGGACCCGTTCTATACCATTCCGGTTAACGGCGCTTTAAGAGCCTTGGCGCCCGATTAATTGTCACGCTTGAGCATCGGGCCGAGGCGCCGGCCCCCGAACAGGTGAAAATGCAGATGCGGCACTTCCTGGCCGCCATCGGTGCCGATATTGGACAAAATCCGGTATCCGGGCGCATCCAGGCCAATTTCGCGGGCGACTGTCCCGACCGCGCGCATCAGCCCGGCGATTTCCTCGGCCGAGGCTTTTTGCGAATAATCGTCGTAGGAGAGGTATTTGCCTTTGGGAATCACCAGGATATGGGTCGGGGCCTGCGGATTGATGTCGTGGAAGGCCAAGGCATATTGGTCCTCGTAGACCTTTTTGCAGGGAATCTCGCCCCGCAAAATTTTGGCGAAGAGATTATTGTCGTCGTAAACGGCCACAAACGCCTCCATTTCTGGGCGTCATGCCCGGACTTGATCCGGGCATCCACGTGGCCGAAACGCCGTGAAGTTCGTGGATGGCCGCAACAAGTGCGGCCATGACGGCTTTTTACTTAAGGTTACGCGAATTCTTCTCCTCGATCCCGCTCATGCCCTCGCGCTTGGCGAGTTCGGCCCAAACCTCGACCGGCTTGACACCCTCAGCCGCCCAGAGCACCAGCAGATGGTAGAGCAAATCGGCACTTTCCGCGACGACGCGCTCCTTGCCTTCCGAGACCGCCGCCATCAGGGTTTCGGTCGCTTCCTCGGTCAGCTTGCGCGCGATCGTCGGTGTACCGGCCGCCAACAGTTTCGCGGTATAGGAGCTCGCGGGATCGGCGCCGCGCCGGCTTTCGATCACCTCGAACAAACGTTCGAGAATCCACACATCCAACTCGGCTGTCATAACGCATCTCCCTGATCGGCACCGCGGATGGGAAGGCCCGCGCGGCGCATATGATCCTTGGCCTCGGCGATGGAAAAGGTGCCGAAATGGAAAATCGAGGCGGCGAGCACCGCGCTCGCATGGCCTTCGGTCACACCCGCGACCAGATGGTCGAGTGTGCCGACGCCGCCGGACGCGATCACCGGAATGCTCACCGCATCGGCGATCGCGCGGGTCAGCGGCAGATCGAAGCCGATCTTAGTGCCGTCGCGGTCCATCGAGGTAAGCAGGATTTCGCCCGCTCCCAATTCGGCCATGCGCTGCGCCCAACCCACCGCCTCAATGCCGGTCGCGCGCCGCCCGCCGTGAGTGAATATTTCGAAATGGTCCCCAACCTTTTTCGCATCGATGGCGACGACGATGCATTGGCTGCCGAATTTGTTGGCAGCCTCGGCAACGAACGGCGGATTGGCAATGGCTGCGGAATTGATCGAGACCTTGTCCGCACCCGCCAGCAGAAGTTTGCGTACGTCTTCGATGGCGCGCACACCACCGCCCACGGTAACCGGCATGAAACACTGCTCGGCGGTGCGGCGCACCACGTCGAAGATGGTGTCGCGGTTCTCATGGCTCGCGGTGATGTCGAGAAAGGTGAGTTCGTCGGCGCCGGCGGCGTCGTAAAGTTTCGCCTGTTCCACCGGATCGCCGGCGTCGCGCAGATCGACGAAGTTCACGCCCTTGACCACGCGGCCCTTGTCGACGTCGAGGCAGGGAATGATGCGCACCGTCAGCATTCTAAATACCCTTCGTCATGCCCGCGCAGGCGGGCATCCAGCTGGATTCCCGCTTTCGCGGGGACGGGAAAAAAACTTTTACCCAAATCTTTGTCATCGATCGAGCAACGCCTGCGCGGCGCCGGGCTCGACGCGCCCATCGTAAACCGCGCGACCCGCGATCACGCCCGCCAGGATATCGCCCCCCGCATCTTTCAGCGCGGATAGATCGCCCATCCGCGACACGCCGCCCGACGCGATCACCGGGATGGTGACGGCGCGCGCCAAGGCCACGGTCGCCTCGACATTCGGCCCGCCCATAGCGCCGTCGCGTTCGATGTCGGTATAGATGATGGCGGCCACGCCCGCGTCTTCGAACTTGCGCGCGAGATCGAGTGCGGTGATATCCGAGGTTTCGGCCCAGCCTTCGACGGCGACGCGGCCGTCCCGCGCATCGATGCCAACCGCGATCTTACCTGGATAGGCGCGACAAGCCTCAATCACCAGATCGGGATCCTTCAGCGCCGCCGTGCCGAGAATGACGCGCGCCACACCGCGCTCCAGCCAAAGTGCCACGGTGGCGAGCGAGCGGATGCCGCCACCCAATTGGATTGGCACCGTCACGGAGCTAAGGATCGCCTCGACCGCGTCGGCATTGACCGGCTTGCCGGCGAAAGCACCATTGAGATCGACGACATGAATCCATCGACACCCGGCTCGCTCGAAATCGCGCGCCTGCGAAGCCGGGTCGGTTCCGAAGACCGTCGCCTTCGCCATCTCGCCCTTATAGAGACGCACGCAATGGCCGTCCTTCAGATCGATGGCGGGGAAAAAGATCATGCTCATCGCCTGCGCGCTCTCATGGGCTCCACTTCAGGAAGCCCGAAATGAACGCAGCGCCCACACGCTGACTTTTCTCGGGATGGAATTGCGTGCCCAGCAGATTGTCGCGCCCGACGATCGCGCTCACCGCGCCCGCATAATCGACCGTGGCGAGTACATGCGATGTGGACTCAGCGCGCAACGCATAGGAATGAACGAAATAGGCATAATCGCCGGGCGATAAAGATTTCAGGACCGGATGGGACTCGCGCGCGAAGCTGAGATCGTTCCAGCCCATATGCGGAATCTTGAGCCCGGGATCGGACGGCGTCAGCCGCGCGACCTCGCCCGGGATCCAGCCGAAGCCGGGTGTGTCGCCATGCTCGCGGCCGACGCTCGCCATCAGTTGCATGCCGACGCAGATGCCGAGAAAAGGTTTCTTATCCTCAATCACCGCGCGCGTCAGCGCCTCCATCATGCCGGGGATCGCGACCACGCCGTCGCGGCAATCGCGAAAGGCGCCGACACCCGGCAGCACGATATGCGTGGCGTTCGCAAGATCGCGCGCGTCCGCCGTGACGATAACGGTGCCTTTCGATCCGGCCGCACGTTCGAACGCCTTGGCGGCCGAACGGAGATTGCCCGAGCCGTAATCGATGAGCGCGACTTTCACATCGCGCTCCGCGTCGAGGATGGGCTGAATCCGTCGCGCGCCGGCGCCTCGCCGAAAAAGCGGTTCACCGCCTCTTCGCCGGAATCTGCAAGAACGACCCCACCCATGGCCAGCCCGTGATGTTCCAAGCGTTCGCGCAGCAGATCGTTGGCGACCCAGCCGACGATCAGCGCAATGCCGAGCGAGATCGCACTTTCCGTCACAACATCGAGCCCCACCGCATTGGCAGCAAAGCCGGCCGCGAGTTCGATCGCGATCAGGGCCCCCGCCATCAACCACAGCCGGTGCCACAAGGCCCAAACGAACGACAGGAAGAAGGCGGGCCAGGAGAAACCTTCCTTCACCGCGCGCGCGGCGGCCACGGTCGACGCAGTCGAGGCCCAGGGCCGGCGCGGAATATGGATTGTGAAGGTGCGCATGATGGGGGTTCTTGTAACAGGGCGCCTTTTGGCGCGCCAGCCAAACGCACGAAACGAAGGCTCAATCGACGATAGATTCGACCGCAAAAATGACGATCCGATTGTCGGCATAGACCGGCGTCGTGCGCTGGCCGATGAATTTCAAGTAACTCAACAAGCGCAGCGTCAAAAGATTAGTCGTCCGCAGATGGTTGAACCGCGACAGGCCGGATTGGATATATTCGCGCTCGTCGCCCATCGTGTAGCCCGCATGTTCCCACAGGATGTAGCGCACCCCGATGTTCTTAAGCGCCTGTGTAGTCTCCTTGGCGCTGCCGGCGGGCGGAAAGCGCAAAAAAGGATGCGAATATCCCTGCATGGTGAAGGCGAAGATTGGATTACGCCGATAATCCATCAGGAAGGAATTGGAACTCCACACGAAAATCCGCTCGTTCTCGGGGATGCGCCCTTGCAGCCCGGACAGCCAGGATTGAACCCCCACCCCAAGCGTGTTTTGCAGGAAGGTCAAATAAGTGGTGTCGCGCGCGGCGGCGAAGGAGATTTGCGTTCGGTATTCGGCGGCCCAAACAATCCGGTCGCGTAGGCTCGGAGCGAAAAGAGCGATAACCAGCGCCGGCACGAGCAACAGGCTGCGCTGGCGCAAAAAGCGCCCCACCGTCAGATCGCTCGGACGGGACGGCCCGTCGGCGACAATCTCTTGAATACGCAAGCCGAGCAGAATGGTCGTCAGGGCAAGCGCGCCGGCAAAAACGGGCGCGGCAAAGCGCAAAACCGATTCCAGATCGGTCATAAAGGATGAGGCGAAGAACGAGACCAGGCAGGCAAAGGCCAGCGCACTGGCGACGATCTCGACAATAGGGATGTCGCGGCGGCGAGCCGAACCGGTTATCGCCGCGAGGCGCCACAGAACCAATCCGGTGCCCAAGAGAAGTGTCGCCACGCCGATGCCATAGGCACCATAGGTCGCGCCATAGATGAACGGCTTGAAAGTCAACAAAACATCGAGGTAGAGCGGCGCATAGCCGGGCGGGCGTTCGAACGGCGGAATGACGATCGGATTTTGCGCAAGCAGCGGCAACAGCGATATCGAGTCCGGCCCGTAGACCGCGATCCACGGGACCAAGACGGCGGCGGCACCCGTCAACGCGATTGTGATCGCGCGGCCCGTTACGATCTTCGGCGCGGATTGGCGCCGCGCGTGCAGCCAATCCAGCCCGACGACGCTAATGCCATAGATCGCAACCACCAAAAGATATGTGACCTTGAAGGTGACTGCGGCGGCAGCACAGGCGCCGAGCAGAAAAGCGATCCGCCCGTTCGCGGGAGAGCGCGCGAGCAGAATCGTCAGCGCCGTGAGCGTGAGGACCATCAAGCCACCCGAATAGACCGACGTGATATTGGCCGTCGCCGGATTGACGCCGAGATAGACCATCAGCGCCAGGAACTGCATGCCGCGATTGACCCCGGCGAGCCGCGCGATCTCGATTACCAGCCAGCCCGCAAGCACAAGGCAGAAGACCGCATCGAAGCCGGCGACATAGCCGAGACCAAAGCGCCGCAGAATAATTGCTTGGAAAAAGGATTGCGCGCCCAGCACGGCCGAGCCAGCCCCATCGAACGGATTGCCCGCAAGCGTGCCGAGCTGGAGCATGCGCATCGGCAGGGCGAGATAAATCTGAAAATCGTCGAAAATATTAAAGGAGTTGCCGGGCAACAGGGTCAGGGCCAGAAAGACAAAAACCGCACCCAGCAGAAATACCACCGGCAGATCGCGCAGGTTTTCGCGGGTAACGACATTCCGCAGGCGGGTGCGATTGCACATCAGGAAGATCCCGGCCAGCAGCCATCCGATGACGACCAGCGCATCGAGCGTGACGTCGTTCACACCATGCAGCGCGTTCAAGATCCCGCCGACGAAGCTCAGCGCCACCAGTCCCAGCGCCGCCGTCAGGGCCGGATAGAATCCGCCGCGCGGCAGGGCCCAAATCACGAGCGCGCTGCCCCAGCCGAAAGCCGAGGCGAAATATCCGATGATGGCGAGAAGGGGCAGCATGAAGGGCTTACCCCGGCGCCTTAGGGCTGGCTAGACAGAACGCCCTTGGTCGAGGGAACGACACCGATCGCGCGCTCGTCCAGCGTGATCGCCTGGCGCAATGCGCGGGCAAGACCCTTATAAGCGGACTCGACGATATGGTGGTTGTTCTCGCCGTAGAGCGATTCAACATGCAGCGTCAGGCCCGCCGCCTGGGCGAAGGCCTGGAACCATTCCTTGAACAGCTCGGTATCCATATCGCCCAGTTTAGGCCGCGAGAAATTGACCTTCCACACGAGATAGGGGCGGTTCGAGCAATCGACGACGACACGGCTCAGCGCCTCGTCGAGCGGCACGAGCGCGGAACCGAAACGCGTGATGCCCTTGCGGTCGCCCAGCGCCTTGTTCACAGCCTCGCCGATGACGATGCCCGAATCCTCGGTCGTGTGGTGAAAATCGATGTGCAGATCGCCCTTCGCCTTCAGCTCCAGATCCATCAGGCTGTGGCGCGACAGCTGCTCCAGCATATGGTCGAGAAAGCCGATCCCGGTGGACACGTCGTATCGGCCGGTGCCGTCGAGGTTGACGGACGCGACGATCTGGGTCTCCTTGGTTTTGCGCTCGATGTGCGCCTGACGCATTTCTAGGGCTCCAATTGCGGCAGGGTTGTAACAGGATAAGCGCAAGAATTAAAGGGGAAGCCGCCCGTCCTGGCGCGCCCCGACGATCCGGACGAAAGTCCGCTTCTTCCGACACAGCCGCCTCGTCCCACGCGATATGGATCTGCCGCTTAATCTCGTGAATCCGGCTGCGCAACATCCAAATCCATTGCGGCTGACGCAAAACCAGAATGGGCTCGAACGGTTTCTCGCCCACAATCGGCAGACTAAGATCGTCTGGGCGCATGTCGGCGGCGAACCCTTGGCGACACGCACGCCCGCGATCGTGCGCGAACTTCTGACCCGCAATACGAACCTGTACATGAGCTTTCGGATTCAAAGATCTCGCCCCGAGGTCGTTGCTGATGCCCTGACCCCACAAGGAACGCTCAAACCGGATTGGGTCCGGCTCATCTCAGATTTTTCCAATCGCTTCGTGCTGGGCACCGACACCTTTTATCAGGACAGCCCGCAGGCGCGTGGCGGCACCGCCACCGGATTGGAGAATTTGCAGCGCATGTTGTCACAACTGCCGCCGGAGGTTGCGCGAAAGGTCGCGCACGACAATGTCGCCCAGATTTACCGACTGAACGCCGCGGCGCAAATGCCGCTGCCCGCCGATGTGCCGGCCGGGTCCAATCCAAAAAAAGGGACTGCCCAAAAAGAAAAGGTCGGAAACTAGCCGTCGCCACGACGAGATCGCGCCCGTTTAACAGGCTATCCATTGACCCGGCTCTTTGGAAAAACTACATCGGAATGCTCAAGCCCCTTCGGAAAGCCAGCCAAATATGTCGTCCTCAAATTCCCCCGCATGGCACGGAACCACGATCCTCTCGTTGCGCAAAGGCAACGAAGTCGTCGTCGCCGGCGACGGCCAAGTCAGCATGGGCGACACAATCGTCAAACATAACGCCATCAAAGTGCGCCGCCTGGCGGGCGGCTCGGTCATCGTCGGCTTCGCGGGTGCGACCGCCGATGCCTTTACCTTGTTCGAGCGTTTGGAAGCGAAATTGGAGCAGCATCCCGGGCAATTGACCCGCGCCTGCGTCGAATTGGCCAAGGATTGGCGCACCGATCGTTATTTGCGCCGCCTCGAAGCCATGATGGCGGTGGCCGATTCCAAAGCCTCGCTCATCGTATCGGGCACCGGCGACGTGCTGGAGCCTGCCGATGGGCTGATCGGCATCGGATCGGGGGGCAATTACGCGCTCGCCGCCGCGCGCGCCTTGATCGACCGCCCCGATATGGACGCCGAGGCCATCGCGCGCCGCGCCATGGCGATCGCCGCCGATATCTGCGTCTATACCAACGGCAACGTCACCCTGGAAAAGCTCGAGGCGAAATGAGCAATTTTTCCCCGCGCGAGATCGTCTCCGAGCTCGACCGCTATATCATCGGCCAGACCGACGCCAAGCGCGCAGTCGCGGTGGCGCTGCGCAACCGCTGGCGCCGCCAGCAATTGGTAGGTCCACTCAAGGACGAGGTGCTGCCAAAAAATATCCTGATGATCGGGCCGACCGGCGTCGGCAAAACTGAGATCGCGCGCCGTCTCGCGCGCCTGGCCGAAGCGCCGTTCCTGAAAGTCGAAGCGACCAAATTCACGGAAGTCGGCTATGTCGGGCGCGACGTCGAGCAAATCATCCGCGATCTGGTCGAGATTTCCATCCATGAAACCCGCGAGCGCATGCGCAAGAACGTGACCGTGAAGGCCGAGCTCCGCGCCGAAGAACGCATCCTCGATGCGCTGGTCGGCGAAAACGCCGCCAAGGATACGCGGCAGAAATTCCGCAAGATGCTGCGCGAGGGCGAGCTGGCCGACAAGGAAGTCGAGGTCGAGGTTGCCGATACGGGAACCGCCGGCATGCCGACCTTCGATATCCCCGGCATGCCCGGCTCGCAAATGGGCATGATCAATCTCAACGACATCATGGGCAAGGCCTTCGGCAAGCG
The DNA here is from genome assembly GCA_945877815.1 of Caenispirillum bisanense. Lineage (GTDB taxonomy): Bacteria > Pseudomonadota > Alphaproteobacteria > Rhodospirillales > UBA2165 > CANIGJ01. Next base: position 47,886 of record CAMDWJ010000007.1, on the reverse strand, counting down.
CACCAAGAAAAAGCGCATGCTGGTGTCCGACTCATACGCCGTTTTGATGGAAGACGAATCCGACAAGCTGCTCGACGAGGAAGTCGTGGTACGCGATGCGATTTCGGCGGTTGAGAATAACGGCATCGTCTTCCTCGACGAGATCGACAAGATCACCGCGCGTTCCGAGCGCGCCGGCGCCGATGTCAGCCGCGAGGGCGTGCAGCGCGATCTCTTGCCGCTGATCGAAGGCACTGCCGTTCCGACCAAGCACGGCACCGTGAAGACCGATCATATCCTGTTCATCGCGTCGGGCGCCTTCCATCTCGCCAAGCCCTCGGATCTTTTGCCTGAACTGCAGGGACGCCTGCCAATCCGCGTGGCCCTCAACGCGCTCACCGAGAACGATTTCGTGCGCATCCTCACCGAGCCCGAAGCGAGCCTCATCAAGCAATATGTGGCGCTGATGGCGACCGAAAATGTGACGCTTCAATTCACCGACGATGCCATCGCCGAGCTGGCGCGTCTCGCCGCCCTCATCAATTCCTCGGTCGAGAATATAGGTGCCCGCCGCCTGCACACGGTGCTGGAAAAACTGCTCGAAGAAATCAGCTTCACTGCGGCAGACCGCGCCGGCGAAACCATCGCCATCGACGCGGCACTTGTGCGTGCACGCGTCGGCGAACTCGCGAAGAATACGGATCTGAGTAAGTTTATTCTGTAAACATATTGATCGGAATATCAGCCTTGAAGGAGGTGGATCATGCGTAACATTGCGTTATGTGTCGCTCTCTGTCTCGGTGTTGTGTTTCTGAGTTCCTGTTCAAACTACGGTCCTTATACCGCCGGTACTAAGACCCCTTACGGCGGGTGTTGCGTCGAATACGGCGACGGGCGTCAACCCGGCATCGCCGTCACCACGCGCATCGGCACGCCGGTGATCGCGCCCGACGACGGGACGGTCATTCAGACTGGCCCTAATACCAAGTTTGGCGGCGAATACGTGCGCATTGCGCACGAGGAGCGACTCGACTCGTATTACACGCACCTCTCCAAGGTGACGGTGAAAGTGGGGGATCGGTTGCAACGCGGGCAGCTGATCGGCTTGTCAGGCTCGGACAATACCAAACGCGAATATCTACACTTCGGGCTGTGCCGCAGAGGCGGTTCGTGCTTACAGTTTGTCGACTCCTACGATCCAGCCAACTATTGGTTGGACAAACCGCTCTCCTGCTTCAATCCGAGCGCGCGCTATCCCGACGGAGCACGCAACAAGCTCACTGCACCGTTGGCCTGCGGTGCGCATGCCAAACAGCTGGTGGCGCAAGCGGGTGGGTGAGACGAACTCCGCGCGCTGGACTATCCCTGCTAGTCGTATCCCATCTCGGCGAGCATGCGCACCAAGGTCGCTTCGTCCAACTCGTGGATATGTTTCGCCAATAAATTCGCAAACAACGTCGCCTTCGGCGACAGCCCGCCGGTTTCCACCGGCACGCGCGGATGCGACAGTTGCGCCAGGCGCTTAAGCTCGTCCACCTCGTCCCAGATCAATTCGAAATAGCTCGCGATCTGCGTGACCAGGCCGGGGCCGGGGCGGCCACGATTGCCGTGTTCGAGCGCCGGCGAAACGATCGCGATCGATGCGGCCCTGGTGCGCGCGCGCGTCGGCGAACTCGCCAAGAACACGGATCTCAGTAAGTTTATTCTTTAGCCCAGACCGGCTAAGAATTTATCGTAGACGAGAAAACAGTAGATCGCGAAGAAGATCGCCGTCGCGGCAATCTGAAATCGGACGCAGAACGCAAAATCCTTCGGATTGTTCTCCCGGCGCATCGCGAACCCGCTTCCGAACCGGAAGACGCCGGTCCTGATCGGCTTCGCGCAGCGCACGATCAAATAGACGATCAGCGCGGTCGAAATGGACAGGCCGAGCAGGTTCAGCCAAATATCGGCCATAGTCGTTCACCCGTTATCGTCATAACCCATCTCGGCGAGCATGCGCACGAGTGTCGTCTCGTCCAGCTCGTGGATATGTTTCGCCAATAAATTCGCAAACAACGTCGCCTTCGGCGACAGCCCGCCGGTTTCCACCGGCACGCGCGGATGCGAAAGTTGGGCGAGGCGCTTAAGCTCGTCCACCTCGTCCCAGATCAATTCGAAATAGCTCGCGATCTGCATCACCAGGCCGGGGCCGGGGCGGCCGCGATTGCCGTGCTCGAGCGCGGAGAGATAAGCCGAGGACACGCGCAGATCCTTGGCCATCTGCTGGAGCTGGATGTTGTTTTTTTCGCGCAAAGCGCGGACGCGCGCACCGAACGGCGTCATGGCTGCTTCGCCTTGCGGAGCAACACATAAAGTGCGCCGTCGCCGCCGTCGGCAGGCCGCGCCGCAGTGAAGGACAAAATCCGCGCGCGGTTCGGCGTCGCATTGAGCCAGCGTGGCACCTGCTGGCGCAGCACGCCCGATTTGCCGGTGATGACGATAACGGTACGTTGCGCGGGTCCTTGCGCCGTTTCAAAAAACCGCGCCAGCGCCGTGAAGGCTTCGTCCTGGGTATGGCCGTGCAGATCGAGCCTGCCATCCACCGCCATCTTGCCGCGCCGCAGCCGGCGCACGGTGCGCACATCGATGCCGACGACGCCCCCTTCGGTCAATTCCGGCAGCACCGGGACGGCGGGTTTGAGGGGCAGGGGAGCGGGCACGGCGGCGCGTGGACGGGCGACGGGTTTTACCGGTGGTTTTACCGGATCGATCTTAGCGATCTTTTTGCGGATCGCGCGGCCCTTGAGCGGCTTCACATCCTCGAAGGCGCGGCGCAGCAATTCCGTATCGTCCTCGTCTTTGCACGGACTCACGGCGCAGCGGGCTCCTCATCCACAATCACGATGTGGATACGTTTCGGCCCATGGACCCCGACCAGAAGTGTCTGTTCAATATCGGCCGTGCGCGACGGACCGGTGATCCAGTTCACAGTCCTGGGAAGGAGAGGGCCCTCCAGGTTTTTGCGCAAATAATCCCAGGCCTGCTCGTAGGTGCCGACGATGCGGCCGGCGCACAGAACGACGATATGCGTCTCAGGCAAGAAGTTGAGCTTGGTCGGACTTTTTGCACCCGAGGCCAGCATCAGGGTTCCGGTTTCCGCGATCCCGGCACGCGCCGCGGCAATCCCCACAGGATCGTCGCCGACGGTCCCGCCGTGCGCGACGGCGAGGGTCGCGGGCCAGCTCAGATTCCAATCAGCCAGTTCGGGCGAGGCCTTGGCGGTCTGCGGCAAGTTCCGTTCGCGCAGATAATCCGCAACCGCTCCGCCCAGCTCCGCCATTGTGGTGACGCGCGCCGTGGTGGCGCCGACCTCGTGCGCGCGGGTGCGAAAAGTTTCCACCAGATCGACATTTTGCACACGGGCGGGTGCCAGGCTACGCAGCGGAAGGGCTACACGAGCAGCGGCGGCAGCGCGCCGCGCCGCGAGGGGCTTCGCGGCTTCGAGCGCTGGGCGCAGCCGGGCAAAGATATCCGCGCGCGCGTCGCTCATCGACGGGCCTTCCATTCCGCCATGAAGGTGCGGCCCGAAGACGCGGGGAAATCGCGCGTCGCGAGCCACCCCGACAAGCCCGGCACCAAGCGAAACCAGGCGCGGTGTTTTTGCAATGTTTTTGCGGTCAGCGCAGTGGCGAGGCGATAGAGCGCCGGGCGGCGCGCGGCGAAGGTCCACACTGCAAGACCGAGGCGCGAGCGCAATGTGACCAGCCCGCGATCGAAGGAGACATCGCGCCAGGCGCGCAACATCTTCGGCAAGGGAATCCGCACCGGGCAGACCTGTTCACACGCGCCGCACAAAGACGACGCATGCGGCAGATGTTTGGCGGCTGCGATGCCGGCCAGCGCCGGGCTCAGTACCGAGCCCATCGGACCCGGATAGACCGAGCCATAAGCATGGCCGCCGACCGCGCCATAGACCGGGCAGTGATTGAGGCAGGCGCCGCAGCGGATGCAGCGCAACATGTCGTGGAAGGCACTACCGAGCAAAGCGCTGCGACCGTTATCCAGCATAACGACGTGATATTCGCCGGGGCCATCCAGATCGTCTTTGCGCGCTGGCCCGGTCGAAAACGTGGTGTAGGAGCTGATCTCCTGCCCGGTGGCGCTGCGCGCCAACACGCGCAACAGAACCGCCGCATCGTCGAGGGTCGGCACCACCTTTTCGATACCGGCGAGGACGATATGGGTGCGCGGCACGGTCTGCGACAGATCGCCATTGCCCTCGTTGGTCACGATCACGCTGGTGCCGGTTTCCGCAATCAGGAAATTGGCGCCGGTCATGCCGGCATCGGCATTGAGGAATTCTTCGCGCAAAATCGCCCGCGCCTCGGCCAGCAAGGTATCGGCTTCGGCGAGCGACCGGTCGGCGGGCAACAAGGTATGGGCGGCACGGAAAGCGTCGGCAACCTGTGCCTTCGAGACATGGGTGGCCGGCGCGATGATGTGCGAGGGGGTTTCGCGGCGCAGCTGGATGATATATTCGCCGAGATCGGTTTCGACCGGGCGCACCCCGTTGGCTTCGAGATAGGCATTGAGTTCGATTTCCTCGCCCACCATCGATTTGCCTTTGGCGATGGTTTTTGCACCCCGCGACTGCAAAATCCGCAAAATGGTTTCGCGCGCCTCCGCGCCGTCGCGGCACCAATGGACCTGCCCGCCCGCCGCCTTCACATTGGCCTCGAAGATCTCCAGATAGGCGTCGAGATGGGCCAAGGTATGGTCCCGAATGGCGCGTGCCGCATCGCGGTAAGCATCGAATTCGGGCAAGCGCGCGACCGCACTGGCGCGGCCCGAAACGAAGCCCTGGCGCATGCGCGCCAGCGCCGCCTGAAGCGATTTATCGCCCAGCGCCTCATGGGCGGCGGCGGGGAAATCGGTCGTCACATGCATCATTGTTTTGGCATGGTCATGATTTTTCGCCGATCGCCGGTCCGGCGTCGCCGGCCAGGATTTCCGCGACATGGAAGACGCGCAGTTTAGAATCGGTGCGCGCCAATTTGCCGGCGAGATTGATGAGACACCCCAGATCGCCGCCCAGCAGCAGATCGCCCGGGGTCGCGGCCAATTCGGTAACGCGCTGCCCGACGATGCGGTCGGAGACCTCGGGATATTTTACGCAAAAGGTGCCGCCAAAGCCGCAACAGGCCTCCGAGCCGGAATAATCGTTTGTTTTCAAACCATTGACGGTATTCAGCAAAGCCCGCGGTTGGTCCTTGATGCCAAGTTCGCGCAGGCCCGAACAGGAATCGTGATAGATCGCCGTCCCAGGATGCGCCGCCGAAACCTCGGCCACGCCCATCACGTCGGTGAGGAATTGGGTCAGCTCATAGGTGCGGTCGGCCAGGTGCATTGCTTTAGCAGCCCAGACCGGATCGTCTGCAAAAAATTCCGCAAAATGAATTCGCACCATGCCGGCGCAACTGCCCGAAGGTGCGACCACATAATCGAAGCCGGCGAAGGTTTCGATGACCTGGCGGGCAATTTTTCGCGCATCCGCGCGGTCGCCCGAATTATAGGCGGGCTGGCCGCAGCAGGTTTGGGACTCGGGCACGCTCACTTTGCAGCCCGCGCGTTCCAGCAAGGTCACGGCGGCGAAGCCGACTTGCGGGCGCAAAAGATCGACGAGGCAGGTGACCAGAAGCGCAACGGAGGGGTTTTTCGGCGGCACTGCAAGCATGCCGCACGATGCCGCTTAACCGGATCGGAGTAAAGTGCCCCGCCCGAATTCCGAAATCCGCATCGAACTGCGCGGCACCAGCACGAACATACGGCCCTGCTGTTTCATCGGCCCGGCATTGGCGCGCGCCTCGGGTCCGGGGCCCCAGAAGAAATCGCCGCGCACGACGCCGACGATGGCGCCGCCGGTATCCTGCATGACCATCAGGCGGCGCAAGGGGGCGCCGGTGCGCGGATGCGTGGTGTCGAGCCAGACCGGGGCGCCCAGCATATGGAACTTGCGATCGACCGCGATACTGCGCCCCGGGGTCAGCGGCACGCCTTGCGCGCCGATGGGGCCGCGGCCCTGGATTTCGCGGAAGAAGACGTAAGAGGGATTCTTGTTCATCAGCGCCTGGGCTTCGCCGGGATTGGCGCGCAGCCATTCGACGATGGTGTCGAGGGTGACCTGATTGGCGGGCAATACGCCGCGCTCGACCAGGTCGCGCCCGATGGCGCGATAGATCTGCCCATTTTGCGCATCGTAGCCGACCTGGACGATCTCGCCGTTTTCGAGCACGACCCGGCCCGATCCCTGGATGTGCAAAAAGAACGCCTCGATAGCATCGTCGACCCACAGGATTTCGAGCTTTTTGCCGGCCAAGGCACCCTGTTCGATGATCGCGCGGGCGGGATAGGGCACGAAGCGGTTGCCCTCGATGCGGCCGGTCACGCTGCGGCCCTTCAGATCCTCGCGGAAGGCGCCGAGATCGGCGGTGACGAGATCGGGCGGACGGCGATAGAGCGGTGTTGCGAATCGCGCGCTCTGCGCGCGGGCACCCTTCAGCTCGGGCTCGAAATAGCCGGTGAACAGGCCGTTCTCCTTGTCGCGATCCGAAATCGCGAGGGGGACAAAATATTTCTCGAAAAAGGCGCGCGCATTGGTGGGCGCCGGCAGGCGGCACAGCTCGATCCAGTCGGAATTGACGCCGGAGACGGAGCCGATGTTCCACGCCGCCGTGGGGCTACGTTTTTGCAGAGCAGCGCAGGAATCGCGGAAGGCATCATAGGCCGCGCGCTGATCATCCTCGGCCCAGCCGGCAAGTGCCGCAAAATTGGTGACGCGGATATCGAGCTGTGGTTCGGCGGGCGGGGGAGGCGTCACGCTTGTCGGCGTGCAGGCAGACAGAACCGCCATGGTAGCCGCCAGAAAGGCAGCCCCGCCAAATATCCTATTCACTGCGCGTCGCGACCAGTTTCCAGTTCGGATCGCGCGAACGCAAATCGCGCGAGAAGGTCCAGATGTCGGTCACTTCGGCGATGTGGTTGGGATTGCCGTCGACAAGCTCGCCGGCGGCGCTCTTGGTCACGTTGACCTGCTCGGACACGATCTTGACGGTAATCGAGGCGATATCGTGCTCAACCTCGACCTCGGTCGCGTCGGTCGACACAATGCGGATCAAGGTGTTTTCGAGGGTCTCGTTCTTGGTTTCGCGGTCGGCGATAGCGCCCTCGAAATTCTCGTAGACCTCGGCATTCAAAAGCTGCTTGAGCGTTTTGCGGTCGCCGTCGGCGAATGCCTGCACGATCATCTCGAAGGCCGCGCGGGCACCGCCGATGAATTCGGGCATATCGAAGCGCGGATCGACGTCCTTGATTTGCGCAGCACCGGCATCGAGCGGGGTTGCCGGTTCCCGCGCGCCGGCGACGTCGATACGGGCCGGGCGATCGGGCCGCTCAGGGAGGGCGACCACGGTGTCATCGGCGCCCGGCGCGGGGCGGCCGTCATCCTTGTGGCGTCCGAGCACGCTGCGTAGACGCAGTACCAGAAAGGCCGCGATCATCGCGAATAGAATGATATCTACAAATTGAAAGCCGTCGCCCATCATATTTCCAGAATTATTGCCCAAACTTTTCGTCAGGGGCGCTTGAATCCAACGCCACACTACCGGCTCGCACCCACACGGTCTAGCGACCGTTCCGCCTAAAGTGGGCGGATATATGTACGTACGCAATGGCATTTGCCGGAATTCGGCATAGATTAGTCTCATGGGATGGATGATTCTTCTAGTTTTGATCGGCTGGCCGGTCCTCGAAATCGCGACTTTCATACAGGTCGGCGCGTGGATCGGACTGGTTCCGACGATCCTGCTGTTCCTGGCCGCCGGCGCGATCGGGCTGTGGTTGTTGCGTGCTGAAGGCATTTCTCTGCTGATGCGGGCCCAGACGCAGATGCGCAATGGCGTCGTGCCGATGCAGGAGGCCTTCGATGCGCTTTGCCTCGTGGCCGGCGGCGTATTGTTGCTGCTGCCCGGGTTCCTAAGCGACATCGTCGCATTGATCTTGTTTGTGCCGGTCACCCGCGCCCTCGTCCGCCTGGCCCTGGTTCGCTCGTTTCCCATGCGCGCCGGCGGCGTAAATCCGCCGCCGCGGGCCGTCATCATCGAGGGCGAATACGAAGAGGTGAGCCCGCCCCGCGACGTTGTGCCTCGGCACGATTGATGCTACCCAGTCGCGCGTAAAACCGCGGCAAGGACAGCATCAATGAGCGACGAAACCAGCCCCATACCCAGCGAGCGCTTCACGCCCGAGCCGCAGGAAAATGCCGGCACGCAGTCGCAGCAACAGCCCCTGGTCATCAATGGCCAATATGTGAAGGACCTGTCGTTCGAGGCTCCCAACACGCCGCAGATTTTCAGCGCCTTACAGTCCGCACCGCCGCAAATTCAGGTCGATATCGATGTCCAGGCCGAGAACAAGCAGAACAATCTCTTCGAGGTCGTGCTCAAGATCCGCGCCGAAGCGCGCGCTAAGGAGCAACTCGTCTATCTGCTCGAAATCGAATATGGGGGCGTTTTCACCGCCAATGTGCCGCCCGAACATCTGGGCGCGGTGCTGCTGATCGAATGTCCGATGATCCTATTCCCGTTCCTGCGCCGCATCATCGCCGACATGACCAGCGACGGCGGCTTCGCGCCCTTGATGCTGAGCCCCATCGATTTCGCCGACCTGTATCGCCAACGCATCCAGCGCGCGCAGGCCGAGCAGCAATAGACGCAGCCGAACAGCCGAAATACCAAGTTGTATCGTCATTGCCGGGCTTGACCCACTGCTGTCCGGTTTAAATTAAGCCGTCATGGCCGTACTTGTTACGGGCATCCACGGACGAAAGCGCAATAGCGCGAAAAGACCGTTGGAGCGCGGATACCCAGTTTGCCCTGCATGATCCGATGGCCGGTTCGTCATGGCCGTAACAAGTACGGCCATGACGAACCTATTTTTGGAGTTTGAGTTTCAGCCGATCCGCACATGACGGCTAAGGGTGAATTTGCGCGTCAGCGCTTCCTAATTGCTGCGTAACTTTGGTTGTCGACCCGCCGCAGGTTCACCGCCATTATGAAACGACACACATTGGGGGGAACGATGGGTCTGGCCTTCGCGCTATTTGCTCGACGCTTTTCTCGTATAGCCGCCGCATGTGGTGCGGTCGCTTTCCTCGTCATGACATGGGACGCACAGGCGCTCGCCCAGGAACCACCGGAATCTGCCTCGGTTGTCGCGCGTTTCGCGGATTGGACGCGTGCGCTCGATCGGATCGGTCATGATATCAACGCGCTCAAGTTGGACGCGACGCAGGTCGATGCTCTTGCCGATCAGGCTGCCGCGGTTCGCGCGCAAGCGACCGAGTTCGGCGGCAAGATCCTTGGCTTCGCCAACGAGGCACGCGAACTGCGCGATGCCTTTGTCGCCTCGGCACCGGCCGGGGCATCCGAATCCGCCGAAGTGCAGGCGCAGCGAAAGACGTTGGAAGAGCGCGTCGGATTGTTCGAGGGCTGGACCCGCCAAGTCGATCTCATTGTCGCCCGGGCCGACCAGTTGCTCGATAAAGTTTCGTCCAAACGCTTGGATCAGCTCGCCGCCTCGCTGATCGCGCGCGGCCAAATTCCATTCAATCCTTTGGCCTGGATGCGCGCCGGCGGCGAGATATGGGCGATAGCGAACCTTGTCGCGACAAGCGCCACAGATATAACGCGATCTTGGCGGCAATCCGGGAACGAAACGAGTCAGGTGGCCGCCTTAGTCATCTCCGTTGCCGTAGCGACCTGGCTCTTGATGTTTGTCGCCGGCCGTTTGGCCGCTCGGCGAAGCTGGCCCGTATTGGCCCCGACCTTAAGCGGACCGGTGAGCCGAACCACGCTCGCCGTATTGCAATCCGCAGCGCCCTGGATCGCAGCCGTGACGGCCGCCGGACTGACCGCTCCTCTCAAGGACTGGTTGCCCGAACCATCCGCACGCGCTGTCGTACTGGCCATAGCCACCGCCGGGCTGACTGCGGCGATTTCCTTATGGAGTGTGCGTGCGGTCGCGACCCGGCCCCCCGAAGGCGTCAATCTGCTTGTTATGGACGACACCGATCGAGCCGCGCTGGTACGTTCGCTCACATTTCTGATCTGCCTCTATTCGATCGGCGCCGCGCTCGAGCATCTCACCGCCATATTTGCCAGCGCCAATCTCATCGCCGTCTGGGCTCTGATATTCACCGTCATGGGCACATTCATCGGTCGCACCGCTCTCGGCATCGGCGGCCGTTTCTTGTTGCAGAACGAGGCAACGAACGGCAAGGCGACACGGCTTTTCCTTCTGATCGTGCCGGCGGCGATTGCGATCATGTCGATCCTCGCCAGCGCGCTCGGCTTTGTCGAACTCGGGCAATATATATTCTCCAACAGCCTCGCGACCGCAGCCATTTTATTCCTGGCCTGGGCTCTGCGCTTGATCGCTCAAGAAGTAATCGTCCGTGTCTGCAACGCGGAAAGCCCCGCTGGGCGCAAGCTGCAAAACCGTCTCGGTGCCGATCAGGCAGCATTGCGGCTGGCACAGTTTTGGTTCGGCATCATTTTCGATATAGGGGCCGTGGTCGGCGTGGCGCTTGCCACGATGATGGTGTGGGGCACCGGAGCCGAAGACGCACTGCTCATGCTGGAACGCCTGATCGAAGGCGTGCGTATCGGTAATATAACGCTATCCCTGGCCGACCTTATCGGCGCCATATTCACGTTCATCATCGGCGTTTGGTTGACGCGCTTCGCGCAGCGGATTCTCGAACGCCGCGTCTTTCCGGGCACGCAACTCGATGTTGGCGTGCGTAACTCCCTGCGATCGGGCTTGGGCTATATCGGCGTGATCATCGCCGGCTCGATCGCCGTGATGGCGCTGGGCATCAATCTATCGAGCCTTGCCTTCGTGGCCGGCGCGCTCTCCGTCGGCATCGGTTTCGGGATGCAAAACATCATCAACAATTTCGTCTCCGGTTTGATTTTGTTGATCGAACGTCCGGTCAAGGTCGGCGACTGGATCACGGTGAGCGGCACCGAAGGTCTCGTCAGTCGCATCAATGTCCGTTCAACCGAAATCGTCACCGGCAATCGTGCATCGGTGTTGATCCCAAACGGAGATTTTTTATCCGTCTCGGTTACGAATTGGACACATAAAGACCGGGGTGCCCGCCTCCAAATCACATTTCAGTTGCCCGAAGCGCTCGGCGCGGAAGGCGGTCGCGATTTGCTGTTGAGCTGCGCCAAGGCCGACCCGAACGTTCAATCCGATCCACCGCCTCGCGTCTTACTGCAGGCAATAGGCGGCGGCTATACATTCGAGCTGGAAGCCGATGTGCCCGACGCCACAAAAATGAAAGAGGTCGCCAGCGATTTACGTTTCGCCGTGGATCGCGAGCTTCGCAAGAGAATTTTGTGACGAGCCAAATCGAGATACGCAAACTGAGTCACTCTTCGACTCGGCCGGTTTGCTCATTTATGCTAGAAGTCGTCAGATATTCGGACCGGATATCAGTAGGCCCCGATCCAGTCATCGAAGAGCTTGTACACCTCGGCCATATAGTCCTCACGCCAGCTTGTTAGGACCAAGACCCGTTCGGACCGAGGGTCAACGCCGACGCGCTGTCCACCAAATCCGACCCACCAATAGGCATTCTTGCGAACCCACGTTTGGTAACCATAGCTCGGAAAACTAGCGCCAACCTTTTTAGCCGTGTTCGGAATCTGAGCCGCGGTTGCGGTCTTCATGAATTCACCCATGCAAGTGTCCGAAGATTTGAGTTGTTTGATGGACCACAACGCAAGCCGTCCCCAATCTCGTGCGACAGCGCTGGTGCCAGAATTCGCGATCGCCATATTGTCTTTGTCCAACAACCAAAAGCCAGCGGCCTCAGCTCCGATTTGAGACCAGATTTGTTTTTGGAAGGTATTCGCAAAACCGCCCAACGACTCAATTATGAAACCTAATGCTTGGGTATCGTTTGCGAGATAGCGAAACTCTTTTCCGGCCGCGATTTCGCGTTCGCCAAACCTACGCATGACGTCAAGCGTTGAGACTTTACCTGCGCGCGCCTCCTCGAACTGACCTTCATAAGAATTCCCGGACGATGTCGCCCAGGGAGCGCCGCTGCTCATCGTAAGCAGATGTTTGACCGTCGCCTCACCATAGACGGTACCTTTAAGTTGCGGGACATACGCGTCGGCGCGATCGTCGAGGCTTCGAATTTGGCCGTCGCATAGCAATAGACCTATCATATAGGCCGTCAGGCTCTTGCTCATGCTCTGGGAGTGTTGCGGGGTGGATGCGGTTGCCGGCGCTTTATAGCCATCAAATAGAATCTTCCCACTATCGATCAGCAGAAGTGTTAGCGCTCCTTCGTTCTTGGTTAGAAGCAGATTCGCCTTTTCAGCGATACTTACTTGCGGTTTGCTGGGAGCATCTAGCGGGGGAAGTTGGCTCACTTGTGCACCTCCCGCGAATCGCAAATTGCTGAAGCGCGCTGCGTTGCCCCCGCTCTCCATCATAGGGTTGATAATCGCAACATTGTCGGAACCAACGGCGGTTGCGGTTCCAAACAATATGACAGCGAGCGCCCCAAGGGCGGCGTGAAATTTCATTTAAGGACCTCCCGGATGAGAGATCGGTTCCCCCAACCATCCGGTGGCGCCTCCTCCCAATTGGGGATTGACGGCAGGATTGCGAGAACTATCGATCTGGCTTGATCCTTGTTACCGAGCCGGTACATGATGCCAGCATAGCGGATGCCGTGTGCTGGCGATTTCGAATCCAATTCCTGCGCTCGACCGATAAGAATTTGCGCATCATACAGATCGCCGACGCGCATCGCCGCGTAGGCTGCATTCGAATATGACCAGGCATGACGAGCATCTATCTTCATCGCTTTGACGAATTCATAATAGGCTTTGCGGAGACTTTCGACGTTGTTCGCATTGTCATCTGCCGTCTGCAGCATCATCTCGCCCAACTGATTGTGGCAAGGTGCGTACTCAAGCGGAAGCGAGCACGCCTGAGTGAATTGCTTCGTTGCCTCATCCATGCGCCGCTCGGCCCTCAAGGTGCGGCCTTTCTCATGGTATCCCATCGGCGATTGAGGATTGGAACTTATCGCGCGGTCTGCGTAGTTGCTGCTAGCCTCGAAGTTTTTCCTATCACGGTCGAGTGCAGAAAGTGAGACGAGAGACAACGTAAATTTTGGATCGATCGAAATAGATTCTAAAAGGTCGAGTTCCCGTTGACGTTGATTACCAAAGGTCGATCTAAGCCACAGAGCATATTTGCGGTCGTCAGGATCACCGGAGATAAGGATCGAGCGGAGTGCCTCGCGAGCGTTCTCCGTTTGGCCGAGTCGCGCGGCGGCTAGAGCTGCGCGAAAGGGTTCGAATTCGCGATATAGATCGAACGAAATCTGGCGAATAAGCGTATCGAGATCATCCTTGCCTACAGGGACACTCCGAGTCGATATGACTTTATTGTCAATTCGCAATCGGGCTTGTAAGACGCCCTTTTCAACGCCGGGAACATTGATTATTTCTCCCGAAATTGTCTTGGGTCTCTTGCCGAAAACACTACCGACCATCTGCTCGATGGATTTTAGCGATACTCCTCCAACCGTGGCGTCAACATTTACGTCCGGCTTAGAGGCAAGCGAGCCGAATACCGCACTTTCGACACGATCGATTTTGGCGACTGTTTTGAACGACTGGATTTCGTCTAAAACGCGCTGAACGACGATTTCGCTTTTGTATCCCCGTTCTTCGAGGATCGAAGGCATATAGATCTGTTCGACAACGACCGCCTGCGGAAGGATGATCGATTTGAAGACAAAACCAGATCCACCCAGCGCTAAAAGAGAAATGAGGGTCGATGTAACCGTTTTGGAGAAGTTTTGAATTCTATCAAGCATTCCGGACATGTTCATTGGCAGAATCTAACCTTGAGGGATACACGACTGTACGTCGGCCTTCAGAAATTGAGAGGTCTAATATAGATTGTTGGCCTCCACGATGGTCGATCAGTATCACAATGCGGAATACTCGAAATACCCCAGAATGAGGGCATAAGGCTTACTGTATTCCCACGGACCTGATCGAGAATTGTCAATTTCAAAAGAATCGACCCAACTTGCGTGCGTAATCACGCAATCAAATTGACCTGCCTGGGTTTCAACGCAACCAGATCGGGTTCGTGATTTTTTTCAGGAACTCTGTGTGGGCCGCAAGCTCAGTCTCGCCCGCTGCATGCGGCCGGGCCACGCGATGTACGATATCGGCAACCAGGCCCGTATCGTCGTCCGACCCAGTCGCCAGCATCAAATCGGGCTGGCGCCCGCCGATCAGTTCGAGATAGACCTCAGCCAGCAATTGCGCATCGAGCAGGGCGCCGTGCAAAGTACGCGAGCCATTGTCGATCATGAATCTTTTGCACAACGCATCGAGGCTGGCCGGCGCACCCGGAAATTTCGAGCGCGCCATAGCGACCGTATCGATGGCGCGATCCATGCCGAGCTTGGCGAGGCCACAGCGCGACAATTCCGCGTTCACGAAACGGAAATCGAATTCCGCATTGTGCGCGATCAGGGGCGAATCCTCGACGAAGACGAGAAATTCCTCGACCACGTCGGCGAATAGCGGTTGGTCGCGCAGGAAATCTTCGGCCAAACCATGGACCGCGAAAGCCTCGGCCGGCATGTCGCGTTCCGGATTCAAATATTTGTGGAAGGTCTTGCCGGTCGGAATGTGATTGATCAGTTCGAGACAACCGATTTCGACCACGCGATGTCCCTGCTGGGGATCGAAGCCGGTCGTTTCGGTATCCAAGACGATTTCACGCATGTTTTCGTCCCTAGCGCGGCGGCCAATGACAGCCGGACATCATATTCGCCACTTTGACGACGATTCGGATATGCCGCAAGCTTGCGGCCCGGCCCAAACCGGTGGACACGACGAAGTCGGCGCGGCGGCGTTTTTCGCCGTCCGGCATCTGGCGCGCGAGGATCGCGGCGAGGCGTTCTTCGCTCATGCCGGGGCGGCGCAAAACGCGCAAGCGTTGCAAAAATTTGGGCGCGGTCACCACCACCACGGCATCGCACAATTTGTCGGCGCCGACCTCGTAAAGAAGCGGGATGTCGAGAACCACAACGCGTCGGCCGCGCATCGTATTTTTGCGCAAAAATTTCGCGCGCGACGCGCTGACCAGCGGATGGAGAATTCGTTCGAGCCGACGGAGCGCCGTTGGATCGCCAAAGACACGCGCCCCCAAGGCGAGCCGATCGACGGCACCGTTTTTCACGACACCCGGGAACGCTACCTCGACCGCCGCCACGGCCGTGCCGCGCGGGCCCAACAGCGCATGGATCTCGGCGTCGGAATCATGGACCGGCACGCCCAACCGCCGGAATGCGGCGGCGGCCGTCGACTTACCCATCGCGATGGAGCCGGTAAGCCCCAAAATCACCATGCGAGAATGACCCCCAAAGCCCACCTAGCTCCCGGCACCCGCAGCCGCCAGCACGTGCGCAAGCAAGGCTTGATCCACCACCGGCTCGATGCCGAACCAGGCGGCAAACCCGGGCCGTGCCTGATGCAGCAGCATGCCGATACCGTCGATGGTCGGATGACCCTTGGCCTTGGCGGCTTTTAGCAGCTCGGTTTCGAGCGGCACATAAACGATGTCGCACACCGCCGCCGCGGCGGGCAGGTGCGTAAGATCGAGATCGAGCGGCGGCTGCCCGGTCATGCCCAGGCTGGAGGTATTGACCAACAAGGCGGCACCGTCGAGCGCCAGCGCACGCGTCTCCCAATCGCGCACTTCAAGCCCGGCGCCGATCTCGATCGCTAAGGCTTCCGCACGGTCGCGCGAGCGGTTGACCAGACGCACCACCGGCGCGCCGGCATCGAGGAGCGCCACGACGACAGCGCGCGCCGCACCGCCAGCGCCGATCACCGTCGCTGGGCCGGCGCTAGGCTCCCAAGCCGGATAGCCCCATTTCATGTTTTCCAGGAAACCATAAGCATCCGTATTGGTGCCCCACAGGCTGCCGTCGCGCCGAACCACGACCGTATTCACGGCACCAATGCGTTGCGCGACAATGTCGATCTCGTCGACCGCTGCCAGAGCGGCCTGCTTATGCGGGATGGTCACGTTAGCGCCCGCGAAGCCGAGCTTCGGCAAGGTACGCAAGGCACCCGCAAAATCTTCCGGCTTCACCGCCAAAGGCACGTAGGCGCCGTCGATCCCTAAGGTTTCCAGCCAATAGCCATGCAGGATCGGCGACAGGGAATGACCGACCGGCCACCCCATCACACCCGCCAATTTTGCCCGACCGGTTATCATAGAACGAGTAGACCGCGCGTGCGGAGGAATGCCAAGAGCGACAACAGCGGTAGTCCAAGGATGGTAAAATAGTCGCCCTCGATGGTGTCGAACAGATGCGCGCCCAGCCCTTCGAGCTGATAGGCGCCAACCGAAGTCAGCACGCCATCGCCGGCGCGCGTGAGGTATGTTTCAATGAAGGACTCGTCGTAGCTCCGCATCGTCAGGCGGGGTGCGGATTCATGCTTCCAGACCTCGCTGCAGCCGCAATAAATCGTGCAAGCGGTAACAAGGCGATGCGGGCGTCCGTTCAAGCGCCGCAAATGCGAGGCGGCCTCGGTCTTGTCCTTGGGTTTGTCGAACCGCGCACCCTCGCAATCCAGAATCTGGTCGGCGCCGATGACCAGATCCTTGGGCCGTATTTGCGAGATTTCACGGGCTTTCGCGCGGGCCAGAACCAGGGCCAGGCTTTCGGTGTCGAGACCCTGTTGGGTCCGCTTGATATCGTCTTCGTCCACGCTCGACGGTACGACATCGAAATCGAGACCGGCATCACGGAGCAAGCGTGCGCGAACCATGCTTCCCGATGCGAGGACGAGCCGCCGAACCGCGCTCAAGCACTTGCCTCGAGACGCTGGGTGCGCAGCTGCAAAATAGCAGCCGCCGTCTCCTCGATGGAACGGCGCGTCACATCGATCACCGGCCAGCCATGTTTGGTGAACAGGCGCTTGGCCTGGACCACTTCCTCTTCCACCGAGTCCGGATCGGCATAGGGCGTTTCAGCATCGTTGTTCAGCATGCGCAGACGATTGCGCCGCACCTGCACTAGACTTTTGGAATCCTTGGTGAGGCCAACAACTAAGGGCCGCTTGAGCGTGAAGACTTCATCGGGGATCGGCACTCCGGTGACGAGCGGGATATTGGCGGCTTTCACGCCGCGATTGGCGAGATAGATGCAGGTCGGCGTTTTCGAGGTCCGCGAGACGCCGACCAGGACGACGTCCGCTTCCTCGAGATTCCAGGTCGCCTGGCCGTCATCGTGCGCCATGGCGTAATCCATCGCCGCGATGCGTGCGTAATATTCGGTATCGAGCGCGTGCTGACGGCCGGGTTCGGAATGACCTTCGGCCTTAAGGAAATGACCAAGCGCCACCATGACCGGCTGCAGCACCGACACGCAGGGCACGCCCAAACGCCGGCAAGCTTTTTGGATTTGCGCGCGGATCGCCTCATCGACGACCGTGAACATGACCAGTCCGGGACTGCGCTCGATCCCAGCGATCACTTTTTCGACCTGGCGTTCGGTACGCACCAGCGTCCATAAATGTTCGACCGGTGCCACATTCTCGAATTGCACAAGACAGGCGCGAGAAACCGATTGGATGGTCTCGCCGGTCGCGTCGGAAATCAGGTGAAGATGGAAGTCCGCCATGTCTGTTCATACCTAGGGGATAGAATCTGGATAAGTCCGGCCGGAGCCGGTTTCGCCGATTCGATGCCCTCTGCGACCAAATCGATCCCGATCTTATACAGGGCAAGTCGGGCTGGCGGGAATACGCGAACTTTGGGGATATCTGCCTTCAAGACCCGATTAGTCAACATGCAACCTTGCCCATCTTCAGCCCCTCTGCTCGGGATAAAGAATAATCCCACTCATACAGACCCCAACAACAACTACCCCTTTATTCTTTTATTTTCTTATTAGTGTTGTAGGACTCTCCCCATGACCGAATTGTCCGACACGACGCCATTCGAAAACGCAGGTGCGGAAACCCATCCGAAGCTTCTGCGGGTGTTGGGGGGCGAGGTCGTCAATCCGCCACCGATCTGGCTGATGCGCCAGGCTGGCCGCCATTTGCCGGAATATCGTGCGTTGCGGGCCAAGACCGCCAATTTTCTCGAATTCTGCTATACCCCGGATATCGCGATCGAAGCCAGTCTGCAGCCGGTCCGCCGTTACGGTCTCGATGCGGCGATCATGTTCAGCGATATCCTGGTGGTGCCCGATGCTTTGGGTCGCAAAGTCAGTTTCGAGGTCGGCGAGGGGCCGAAGCTCGATCCTCTGCGTCCAGGCGATGTTTTGCCGGTCTTCGAGGAAGATACCTTCCACGCCAAGCTGAATCAGGTCTACTCGACCGTGATTGGGCTGCGGGCGGCCCTACCCCCCGAAGTTGCCTTGATCGGCTTTGCCGGGGCTCCCTGGACCGTGGCGACCTATATGGTCGAGGGAGGAGGCAGTCGCGATTTCCAAAAGATCCGGCGCTGGGCCTATACCGATCTCGGCGGCTTCGCGCGGCTGATGGATCTTCTGGTCGAGGCGACGGCGTCCTATCTGTGCCGCCAGATTTCGGCTGGTGTTCAAACGGTGCAGATTTTCGACACCTGGGCCGGCGTCTTGCCGCCCGATCAGTTCCGCCGCTGGGTGATTGAGCCGACTGCCGAAATCGTGCGTCGCGTGCGTGAGGCGCATCCTGAAGTTCCGATCATCGGATTTCCGCGTGGCGCCGGAAACAATTACATTGCCTATGCCTTCGAGACCGGAATCGATGCCATGTCGATCGATGCGACGGTCTCGACATCTTGGGCAGCACGCGCCATTCCGGAACGTTGCGTGCTGCAAGGCAATCTCGATAATCTCGCATTGCTTGCCGGCGGCGCGGCGTTGGAGCGCGGCGTACGCGACATTCTCACTCATCTCGGCTCGCGTCCCTTTGTCTTCAATCTCGGCCATGGCATTTTACCCGATACCCCGCCCGAACATGTCGAACGCCTGATCGAACTGGTGCGCGGCCAAGTAAGCACACCCCGCGCATGAGCAAGCACGCCGTCGTGCTGTTCAATTTGGGCGGACCGGATTCGCCGGAAGCGGTGCGTCCCTTTCTGTTCAACCTATTCAACGATGCGGCAATCCTGACCTTTGCTCAGCCGTTCCGTTGGCTGTTGGCGCAGATCATTTCGCGGGCGCGCAATGAAAAAGCCCAGGGCATCTACGCCAAGATCGGCGGGCGCTCGCCCCTGCTCGAATTGACACGGGAACAGGCGAGCGCGCTGGAAACGAAACTAAACGCCGGCGGACCGGACGAATATCGTGTTTTCGTCGCCATGCGCTATTGGCATCCCTTTGCCAACGAGACCGCCGCCCAGGTCGCGGCTTTTGCGCCTGACGACATCGTACTGCTGCCGCTTTATCCGCAATTTTCCTCCACGACGACGCAATCCTCGTTCGACGATTGGACCGCCGCCGCCGACCGCGTCCGCATCGCCGTGCCGACCTACCTCGTGCGCAGCTATTGCGACCAGGAAGATTTCATCGCCGCGCAGGCGGAGCTGTTGACGGTCGAACGCGCTAAAGCGGTGCCAGCGCCGATCCGCGTGTTGTTCTCGGCGCATGGCCTGCCGATGAAAGTGATCGAGGCGGGCGATCCCTATCAACGCGAGATCGAAAGCTCGGCCGCTGCCATCGCGGCGGCGGCAGGACTGGCGCGCGAAGATTGGGTCGTGTGTTACCAGAGCAAGGTCGGGCCGATGAAATGGCTCGCCCCCTCGATCGATGCCGAACTGGAACGAGCCCAGCGCGATCATCTCGGTGTCGTGGTGTTGCCCATCGCCTTCGTGTCGGAGCATTCCGAAACCCTGGTGGAGCTGGATATGGATTACCGCGATCGTGCCGCCGTCCTCGGCGTGACGCCCTATCTGCGCGTGCCGGCGCTCGGCACCTATCCCACTTTCATCGCCGGGCTCGCACGCTTGATCGCAACCGCCCTCGAACGAAGGAGCGCATCATGATTGAACTCTCGGGAACCGCGCTTTTGTGGATCAAGGCGGGCCACATCATCAGCGTGATCGCCTGGATGGCCGGCATGCTCTATCTGCCGCGCTTGTTCGTCTATCATGTCGATGCCGCGCCCGGGAGCGTGCAGTCCGAAACCTTCAAGGTGATGGAACGGCGTCTGATGCACGGCATCGTCAATCCGTCGATGATCGCGACCTTGGTGTTCGGCCTGACGATGCTGGCCGCCGAGCCCGAGCTGTTGAAGGCCGGCTGGCTGCACGGCAAGCTGACCGCCGTATTCCTGCTATTTGGCCTGCACGGCATGATCAGCGGCTGGCGCAAGGATTTCGCCGCCGACCGCAACCGCCGCTCGGCTAAATTCTACAGGATCGCCAACGAAATTCCGGCCGTTCTGATGGTCGTCATCGTCATCCTGGCGGTGGTGAAGCCGTTTTAATTCTCCTCCCTCGTCCTGAGTCTGTCGAAGGACGAGGCCATGGATTTCCCCCGTCCCCGCAAACGACATTTGACTTGAAATAGGGGATCGGGTACCAATGTCTCAATTGGCCCATCTCGATCGAGACCTCGGACCTTATCTTTACATAGCTCCGTTCCGCAGGCGTTAACGCCTCGTTTGAACATCTGCCGTTCCCCGCGGCACCATATTTTATCTCCTTTCTATCCCCCCGTGACACAAATTTGAAGCTGACAGACATGAATCTCCAAGATCTCAAGCGGAAGACCCCCGCCGACCTCCTCAAATACGCCGAAGAACTGGAAATCGAGAACGCATCGAGCTTGCGCAAGCAAGACATGCTGTTCGCCATTCTCAAGCTGCTGGCCGAGCGCGACATCGCGATCTCCGGCGACGGCGTCCTCGAAGTGCTGCAGGATGGCTTCGGCTTCCTGCGCTCGCCCGAAGCCAACTACCTGCCGGGCCCCGACGATATCTACGTCTCGCCTTCTCAGGTGCGGCGCTTCGGCCTGCGCACCGGCGACACCGTCGAAGGCGAGATTCGCTCGCCCAAGGACGGCGAGCGCTATTTCGCGCTGCTCAAGGTCAAGGAAATCAATTTCGCGCCGCCCGACAACGTTCGCCATCGCATCAATTTCGACAACCTGACGCCGCTTTATCCCGACGAAAAGCTGCAGATGGAAATCGAAAGCACCGATAAGTCGAGCGATCCCTCGGGCCGCGTCATCGATCTCATCACCCCGATCGGCAAGGGCCAGCGCGCCCTTATCGTCGCACCCCCGCGCACCGGCAAAACGGTGATGCTGCAAAATATCGCCAAATCCATCGCCGCCAATCACCCCGAATGCTACTTGATCGTTCTGCTGATCGACGAGCGCCCGGAAGAAGTGACCGACATGGCGCGCTCGGTGAAGGGTGAAGTCGTCTCCTCGACCTTCGACGAGCCCGCCGTGCGCCACGTACAGGTCGCCGAAATGGTGATCGAAAAGGCCAAGCGCCTGGTCGAGCATAAACGCGACGTCGTCATCTTGCTGGATTCGATCACGCGTCTCGCGCGCGCTTACAACACCGTGGTGCCGTCGTCCGGCAAGGTGCTGACCGGCGGCGTCGATGCCAACGCGCTGCAGCGCCCGAAACGTTTCTTCGGTGCGGCGCGCAATATCGAGGAAGGCGGCTCGCTCACCATCATCGCGACCGCGCTGATCGATACCGGCTCGCGCATGGACGAAGTCATCTTCGAGGAATTCAAGGGTACCGGTAACTCGGAAATCATTCTCGACCGCAAGCTCACCGACAAGCGCATGTGGCCGTCGATGGACATCACGCGTTCGGGTACGCGCAAGGAAGAGCTGCTCGTCGACAAGGCGACCTTGTCGAAGATGTGGGTGCTGCGCCGCATCCTCAATCCGATGGGCGTCGTCGATTCGATGGAATTCCTGGTGTCGAAATTGAAGGAAGCGAAAACCAATCGCGACTTCTTCGACGCGATGAATACCTAAAGACGCAGGCCGCGACCGTAGTTGTCATGGCCGTACTTGTTACGGCCATCCACGGATCGGGGAATGGATCATTCAGGGCGTGGCCGACGATCCGCGCATTTCGAGGTCTTTTCGCGCCTACGCGCTTGGATTCGCGGATGACCGCGACAAGCGCGGTAATGACGGCTGATTTAAACCGGACAGCCGGGGACTTGGTCCGGGCATCCAGCTTAGCGGCGCTTGATACGAAATAGATGGATAGCCGTCGTACTTGGTACGCGTTGGACTCGTGACGCGAGCCCTACTCGACGCCGGCGCCCTGTTGCGCGAACAATTGCGCCCGCACCAACATCGAAGGATCGCCGATCGTCCGCAGGCTTTTGATCCCCGCGAACCATTGCTGTTTTTCACGTTCGATCGCGTCCCAATCGTTGGTTAATTGGCGCGGCGTTGGAGCATTCGTCGGGTTGGAAGCGGTCGCCGCAGTCACGCCGAATGTCTTGGGGATTTTGCCGCCGGCGGCTTCGGCGATGTCCTCGGCGCGGTTTTGCGCGGGGTCCGGCTTGGCACCGTCGGCCCCGGGCTTCAAAGGACCGAACGCATTGACGGCATCGACCGGGCGGGAATTGTAGATCTTGTCGACGGGTTTCCCGTCGACCTTGATTTCGGCCGCGAGATCGCGCGGATCGGCGTCGGCGCCGCCGACCGGCTTGGTATATTTGGCCTCGAACAGCTGTTCGATCATGCGCTTCATATCGAGCGCTGGGGTCGCGGAATCCTCTTTTTCCTCAGGCTTGGTTTGCTTGAGGGATTTGAGCAGCTTGAGCTGCGAGACGTCTAAGGACAGACCTGTATCGGTGGCGGACATGAGAAGGGCTCCACAAACTTGCCCTTCCTTCTACGCAAAGGCCGTGCCGATTTGGAAAGCCCGAAAATCCGCGAGTTTTTTAGGGAATAGATGGGCATCGTCTGCCGTGCTCGGCAGTTCAGGTCGGCAAAAGAATCCTAGTCGTTTGGCCTGGCGGCGGAGGCTGAACAGCTCAAAGCAGCGCCGCGCGTCTCACGGAATGAGAACCGTCGAGCCGGTGGTCTTGCGCGCGGCCAGAGCCTCGTGCGCCTTGCCCACATCCTTGAGCGCATAGGTCTGCCCGATCTCGATCTTCACGGCGCCCTTGGCCACAACCTCGAACAGGGCAGCTGCGGCGATGCGGCGTCGCGCCGGATCGGCGGCATAACCGATCAGCGTCGGGCGCGACAGCGTCAAGGATCCCTTCTGCATCAGCACCAGAGGCGAGATCGGATCGATCGGGCCGGACGCATTACCGTAGGTGACCATATGGCCAAACATCTCGAGCGCGTCGAGCGAGCCCATGAAGGTGTCCTTGCCGATGCCGTCATAAACCACCGAGACGCCCTTGCCGCCCGTGATTTCCTTCACGCGCGCGGTGAAATTTTCCTTGGTGTAATCGATCACATGATCGCAGCCATGCGCGCGCGCATACGCCACCTTCGCCGCGCTGCCGGCCGTGCCGATGACGGTGCAGCCTAGATGCTTCGCCCATTGCGCCAGGATCGTGCCGACGCCGCCGGCGGCTGCGTGGACCAGCACGCTCTCGCCCTGTTTCACCGGATGGACCTTGAACAGCAGCATATGCGCGGTCATGCCCTTGAGCATGATCGCTGCGGCGATCTTGTCGTCGATACCGTCCGGCATCGGATCGACAGCCATGGCGGCGATGGTACGTGCTTCCGCATAGGCGCCCATCTGGCCGCCGGCATAGGCGACGCGTTGGCCGACGCGCAAATCGGTCACGTTCGATCCAACCGCTTCGACCACGCCGGCCCCTTCGGTGCCGAGCACGATCGGCAGGTTGAGCGGATAAAGGCCCTGGCGATGATAGATATCGATGAAATTGAGTCCGATCGCGGTGTGACGTAGACGGATATCGTCGGCGCCCGGTGCCGGGACCTCGACATCTTCCCAGCTCAAGACTTCGGGACCGCCGTTCTTGTGGATGCGGATCGCTTTGGTCATGTCGGCCTTCCCTGTGTTCGATCGATACTTTTGAATTTTCCGGCGGCGAATTGTTGGAACGAACGACATCGTTTTACAACAAAAACCAGTTTGTCTTTTCGAGACACGATTGGCTTTGATTACAAATGCCGTCTCATGTCCATGCTCTGATGCAGGACTCGAACGATTAAAACACTATCATCGTTGGGCATATAGAATACGACATGTGATCGGTAATCGGCTCGTCGCAAGCCCGGGGCGAGTTCCGTGGCACTGCGGCCTTGAATGCGATGTTCGGCAAGAGTCTGGAACCGCTTGTGCAAACCTGAGGGATAAGTGCGCGCTTGATCGAGGCCAAAAGTGACGATTGTGTACTCGTAAAGACCGTCAAGATCGACGGCCGTTTTGGTTGAAAGACTATAGGCGGCCATTCGCTTTCAATCGTGCTTCGACCTCTTCCATGATTTGCGGAACGGTGCGATCGCTCGTGCCGCTGTCCAGGCCGTCCTGTATGGCGTCCTTGAGCATGCGAAACTTGGTGCTCTCTTGATCGCGCCGGATCAGGTCGCGGATGTATTCGCTGTCGTTCGTGAACCCGCCGCGCTCGATTTGCGTTTTGATCCAACGATCTTGTTGGTCCGTGAGAGTGATGGTTTTTCGTGTGGTTCCCATGATCGTTTTGTTCCGCACCATAATCATACTATTGGTGTAAAATAGCGCGTTTTTGATGCATTTAAAACTGTTCTGGTGGAATAGTCAGAGTAAAAACCCGTCCGCTTTTTCGAGCCGCAATAGCGCGCGCTTGGTCTCTAAGCCCGTACCGCCGGAAAATCCGCCAAGTCCGTTTGATGCCAGAATGCGATGGCACGGCACGATAATGGGAATGGGATTGCGCCCGCAGGCCGTTCCCACCGCGCGGGGGCCGGAGTCCAACTCGCGCGCCACCCTGCCGTAGCTCACGGTTTCGCCGTAGGGGATTTTTACCATTCGCGCCCATACGCGCTTCTGAAACGCCGTGCCGATCATGCGCAGCGGCAGATCGAATTTTTTCAGCTTGCGCGCGAAATAGGCATCGAGTTGGCGCTTGGCCTCCATGAGCAGCTTGGAGCCGGCATCCTCGGGCGCGCGGCCCCATTCGAGAGCGACCAACGCTGCGTCCTCTTCGATAATTGTGAGGTCCCCGACGGGGGAGAAGAAGGACAGATGGGCCATGACACGAGTCTAATGGAGAGAAGCGGCCCCGCCAATGCACCGGCAGATGGGCTCGGTTTCGTCGCGGCGGTGCGCCCAATGAGCCCTCGACCCTCGCGACGCAAGGTGCCAAACTTCGACAGGTTATAAGTCAGCCCGCCGGGTTCAATCGGCCGGAAAATCGGGCAGCGGTTCGGGGAGCGCGCAAATGATTGAGCACAAATCGCTAAGTCTCGAGCAAGCGCAGAGCGTGATCGATGCTGTCTTGGGTAAGGCCAAAGAGATCGGGCATCGCGGCATCGCCGTCTGCGTGGTGGACAAATCGTCCGAGATCATCGCCTGCGCGCGCATGAACAAGATGCATCCGCGCTACGGCAAGGCGGCCCATCGCAAGGCCTATACCGCCGCCGTTTTCGAACGCGACACGAACGGCGTGATCAAATTCTGGGATCATCAGGCCGAGCAAGGCCATCGCGGCCCCAGCGATTGGAATGACAGCATGTTGACCACCTTGCCGGGCGGCTTGTGCGTTTTGCACGGCCAGGACGTTGTCGGCGCCATCGCGGTGGCCGGCGGGAACGAGACCTTCAACGACTGGCAATTCGCCGAGGTCGGGATTCAGGCCTTGGGGCCGGGCTATCGCCATCGCGTCGATTGGGACTGACATGACCGCACGCAAGACCTTCGGCGAGCTTTTCGCCAACCCGTCGCTCGATCCCATTCCGGTCGGACTCGTCAGCGGCGATCTCGTGCACGCGGTGCGGATCGCCGGCGCGGACGGTGCGAGTGGAACGATGCCTTCGGGCCTCGCCGATCAGCTGAACAATGCCTTCGTCGCGATGCGCGGCAGCATCGAGCAGGCAGGCGGCAGTCTGGACAATATCGCTCATGTCAGTTTCTTCCTGAGCGACGTGCGCGCATCCATGCCGGCGCTGAACGAACGCTGGACCGCGACATTCCCCGCAGCCGAGGATCGCCCGACCTACAAATTCATGCCGGCGCAATTGCCGTCCGGACAACTTGTGGCCGTCGAATATTTCGGCGTGCTCGGGGCCCGCCGCCGGGTCGTGCAGATCGCCGGCGTGGCCCACACCAACCCCATTCCGATGGCGGTTCGCATCGGCGATTATCTGTTCACTTCGCGCATTTTGCCGATGGACAAGAACACCGGCGACTATCCGCCCGAAATCGGCGCGCAGATCGATCGGCTGTTCGAGAATCTTGATTCGGTCCTCGCCCAGGCGGCGATGCGTCGCAGCGACGTGGTCCAGGGCCGATTGTTCCTTGCCGATCAGGCGAACTTGCCGACGCTCGAAAAACGATGGCGCGATTTCTTTGCCGAGCGCGGCGCGGCACCCAAGCTTCACACCATCCGCTACAACGCCGGTCCCGCCTTGCAGGCGATGATCGAAGTGCTGGCCCACGCCGGTTGACCGGCAACATCGAACGGAACGCAATAGCATGAACAAGCTCGACCAATTCTTCGAGATGTATCCGAACCTGCCGGGTGCGACGATCCCGCTCGGCGTCTGCGTCGATGGTTTGGTCTATGCCAACGGATTGGCCGGCATCGATCTCGTTACCGGCGTGCCCGCCGATGGGTTGGAGGCGCAGATTCATATGGCGCTGGCGCATCTTCGCGCACTCATGGACAACGCCGGGGGCTCGATCGACGAGATCGGCCGTGGTGTGGCTTATGTCACCAAGGCGGAGGATCGCGATGCCGTCTATGGGCCATGGGAAGCGATGTTTCCCGATGAACAGGACCGGCCGGCATTCAAGGTGCTTGTGGGTTCCCTGCCGCCCGGCCACCTCGTGCATTTCGACGGATTGGCCATCCTCGGGCAGCGCCGCAAACGCACCGAGATCGCGGGTGTGCCGGCGCACGATCCCACGGTGCGGATCGGCGATTGGGTCTTCACCTCGCGCGTCCATGGGATCGTCCCGCAT
Organism: Caenispirillum bisanense; assembly: GCA_945877815.1. Lineage (GTDB taxonomy): Bacteria > Pseudomonadota > Alphaproteobacteria > Rhodospirillales > UBA2165 > CANIGJ01. Next base: position 20,665 of record CAMDWJ010000007.1, on the reverse strand, counting down.
GGCGGCGTTCCCGAGGACACCGAGGCCGAAGCGATTCAGAATTTCGAGAATATCGCGGCCCTGCTGAAGCTCAACGGATGCAGCGCGCGCGATCTGGTGCAGGTAACGCTGTTTGGCAATAGCGCCGATTATTTCGACGATGCGCAAAAAGCCTACGAGCGCGTCTTCCCCGATGCGCAAACGCGCCCGCCTTTGCACCGGCTGATCACCTTCGTCACGGCGCGATTTAAGATCAGCGTGGAGATGATCGCGCTGCGCGGCGCCGATTGCCCGCAGGAAAGATTTCGCGAAATCTTTTTGTGCCCGGAGAGCAGGCCCATTCCCGACGGCGCGCGGTTGGGCCCGCTGCTCGTCGCCTCCGGCCTGAATGCGGCCGATCCCTGCACAGGCGCGCTCGACGCCGCCGATCCGGCCGCGCAGCTTCGTGCCGCGCTGAGCAATATGGAAACCTTTCTCGCGCAAGGCGGGGCGAACCGAACCCAACTCGCGCGCGCGACCTTCCATATGCCGTCGGTTGACGACCGCACCGTGCTGAACGAGGTCTGGTCGGAGCATTTTCCCGACGCATCCGATCGCCCACCGCATAAATACGCGCCCGCCAAATTGCCTGCAGGCCATCAGGTGCGGCTTCAGATTCTGGCCGTTTCCGATGCCGGCGCGCGGCGCACCTTGGACATTCCCGGCCTCAAACATATGGACCCGATGGCGATGGGGGCCTGCACGGGCAATCTTGTCACCTCGTCGCGCTTGTTCGGCACGCGTGCCTTCACCGCAGAATCCGCGCGCAGCGCGACAGAGGCGTGCGAGATCGCGTTCGCGCATGCGGGCACATTATTGCAACGCGCCGGAACCGATTGGTCGCGCACAACCCAGGTGACCGCCTTCATCGGCGATCCCGCTCAGGCGGGAATTGTTGAAGCCGAACTCAAGCGCACGCTCGGCGGCGCGCGGTCCGCGCCTCGATTGAATATCGTCGTGGCCTCGTGGGCGGGCAACAGCAATCCGCGCATCGAGATCGTCGCTGTGAACTGATTTTTCGTGCCGCCGCCCCGTTAGGGCCGGTTCGCGAACTGCTTGGCCAGGAATTCCAAGCTGCGCTGTTGGGCCAGCTCCGTAGCCTTGGCGTTGTATTGCGTCAGCAGTTTCTGCCCGCGCACGATCCGGGTCCCGCCGAGCGTTGTGCCGTCTGGATTGTTGAAGGCGTGATAGACACCCTCGTAGAGATAAAATTCGCCGATCCCGGGGCTCACTCTGTTGTAAGTATCGATTAGCGTCTGGCACTCCTCGCAGGTCGCCGTTGCGACATCCTTGTCACCGAGATGGATTTAGCTGATCGCCATCGTCGGGGCTGACATTGGCGAGGCGCACTTGCCACACGATTTCGGAATTAGGCGCGATCTCGACGGTCTTTGTGCGCTCGACCAGGATCGTGTTTCCATTGGGAAGGCGATGGCCATAACGAATAACGTTGATGTCGCGATGGTTGGGTCGATATTGCGTCACGATCCGCTCGGCCGGTGTGATCTCGTTGAGGGCCTGTGGACCACGTGTGTTCACCAAGCTCGCATCACCCGTATTTTCGATCCGCCATGACGGAGGCTCGCAGTAGAACTCTCAAGGCGTCATTTGATAAAAAGCGCAGGAATAATTGCGACTCTCGCGGTAAGGCCCGGATTCTAATTCTACATGGAGGAAATTCTTAAGGTCCGGTCATGAAGAGTTGGCGGAGGACACAGAACGACAATTTAAGACTGCGAAAATGAAAACGGCGCCAGCTTTGTAACCGACACCGCTACGATGGATTGATTTGATTTTCTGGTGTTGATGAATGCTGATAAGTTGGCAAGGATAGATAGCCACTATTCAGCGGGGCCCTTCTTGCCTTTCTTTCCTTTGGGGAGGCCCCCTGAACCCTCGGGTAGCCCAGCGAGCATCGAAATTGGTTGGGTTGGCGGCAGTTTCCACAATCTCTCGGCATTTTCATGTCCGAGCTTGTGGCCGACGACGGGGGGAAGCCGTTGCAGCGTTCGCCGCCATATCGATGTATCGTGCGGAATCTGGCTGGTCCACAATTGACCGAAAGGGGCGTCGAAGGACAAAACGAATTTGTCCGGGTGTTCCAAAAATAGGTTACGCCACTCCGTTGCAAGCATGCCGCCCTCATTGAATACAGACGTCATGCCAGCTTCTTGCCGCCATCCGGCCGACTCAGAGAGGACACAAAATATATTTGGGTGTGTTTCAATGAGTCGACGGGTCTCGTTCGCGTCTAATTGTCCACGATGCACCAAACCAAAGTTCAGGTCTAAATTTCGCTCAAGCACATTTTCAAACTTCTTCATCATGGCTTGTGTTTTGGACTTCGACTGAGAGCCGTTAAATTCGTAATGTGTCATCACTGGCCAACCGCGAGCACGAATCGCTGAGATCACCTGTTGGATGAATGGGCTTTCGATATCCAAATTCCACTCGCCGGCTGTCTTTTCCTTACCATTTATTTTGACGGGCTTCGCTTGATGCCAAAACAATATTTCCTGCGTGCCTCCGTATTCCGGCCGCATGATCTGTCCGACAACCGAATCGGATTTACCGCTTTCAAAGGCAGTGGTTTTAGTTCGCACAGCAATCGTCAGTCGATCGGGGTGCTTCTGGCCGAATGAAATCAGCTCCGAGTCGATCGCGTTTGCATGCGGTGAGAGAATCATCCGGCTTATTCCGCTGCCATTCATACGCTCAAGAATGGCATCGTGGGAAAAACTGCCGTCATACTGATTGTGAACATCTATGATTGGAATCGACCCCACAGCAGGGGCGTCTACCTGCGCGATTGCCGGAGTCACAACGGCACAAATTACGGCACTAACGATAGCGAACATAGCCTTCTTTGTTTTCCTCCATTGAGGGAACCGAAAACAACAGCGGCAACGAGTGAATGCCGCGTTGGGTGAATGGCCCGTCGACAAGGTGAAGCTATCAGCGCGGTCATGTGTTTTCTCATATCCGGGAGCTTGATCCGAGGGCCCGGTTCATACGGCGCTTAATTTTACCTCGGGGCAAACCTTCCGGCCTTCGCCACAGATCGGGCGTCGCTCGAGCGGAATGTCAGCGGACTCCCGGGGATGCGGTGCTTAGAGCGCGGCCAACTGTTCCTTCAGGGTTGCCGCATTCGTCACCGGCAAGCCGCAGGTCTGGCCGATGCAGACATAGGCGGTCGCGGCACCGCTTACCATCGTCTTGCCGTGCGCGGCATGGCCGGCGGGCAGGACCGCATCGGAGCCGATCTGCGTCAGCACCAGATTGGGCAGGCCGGCACCGATGGCGGTCCGCACAAGGTCCGCGCGTGCCGGATCGTCGCCAGAAGCCTTGCTTGGGCCGATGACGACGATCTGCACCGCGAGGCTAAGCAATTCGAAACCGTTCAGCACACCGGGCATATTGACGTACTGGTCGGGCGATTGCCGCGTGAAAATATCGACGATGGTTTCTGCCTTCTTGCGATAAGTCTCGTCGCCGGTGAGATAAAACAGGCGCGCAAGATTTTCCACCATCGTGCCGTTGCCGGACGGCGTCGCATTGTCGTAGGCGGTGCGGGTGCGCGCGACCAGATCGGTGGCATCGTCGGCGCTCAAGAAATAGCCGCCGCTCTCCGCATCCCAGAAATGTTTGTCGCAGATCTCGTCCCAAGCCATCGCGTCGGCGAGATAACGCCCCTCGCCCGTTGCTTGATGGAGCGCCAATGCAGCGCGGATCATCTGCGCGTAATCGTCCACAACATCGCGATCGAGCGCCACTCCGTCGCGCCAGGAATGACGCAACCGCGTTTCATCTTTCACCAAAGCTTGCATGTGCGTGACGACAAAATTGTAGGCACGCTGTGCGGCGGCGAGCCAGTGGGGTTCGTCGAATAACGATGCGGCATAGGCAAGTGCCGCGATCATCAGCCCGTTCCAATCGGCGAGGATCTTGTCGTCGAGGGCGGGGCGCACGCGTTTGGCGCGCTCGTCGAGCAGCTTCGCGCGTGCGACGGCGAGAACCATTTCCTGTTCGCTGTCGCCGAGCGCGAGATTTTTCGAGCGGTTGAGAATGGTATGGCCTTCCCAATTGCCGGCCGGCCGCACATCGTAGACTTGCTTGAAGCGCGGCGCATCCACGCCCAACACGCGATCGATCTCGTCTTCGCTCCAGACATAGAAGCGCCCCTCCTCGCCCTCGCTGTCGGCATCGAGGGTTCCGGCAAAGGCGCCGTCGGAGGTGGCGAGTTCGCGCAAGCTCCACTCGATGGTCTCGCGGATGCGTTGCGCGTAGAGCGCATCGCCGGTGCGCGTCCATACAAGCGCCAACAACTCGATGAGTTGGGCATTGTCGTAGAGCATTTTTTCGAAATGCGGCGCGAGCCAATAAGGATCGGTCGAATAACGCGCGAAGCCGCCGCCGAGATGATCGTAGATGCCGCCCTGGCACATTTGCGTCAGCGAAAGCGTCACCGCGCGCGCAAGTTCGGTATTATGTGTGCGTAATGCGGCGCGCCACAGGAAGGCGAGCAGCGAGGGCTGCGGGAATTTTGGCGCACCGTGCGTGCCGCCATGCTCCATATCCATCATGCCGAGCGCGTCTTGGGCTAGGCCGTCGAGCTGCGCGATCGCGGCGAGACCGGCATTTTGTTTGGGCGGAATCTGCGAGCGGTTTTTCAGCGCGTCGGCGATGGCCGCGACATTTCCGACGATCTTGTCGCGCTCGTCCGCGTAAAGGCGTGAGATGGTGCGCAGCACATCCGGAAATGCGGGCGCGCCGTAGCGCGGGGTCGGCGGAAAATAGGTGCCGCCGAGGAACGGCTTGCCGTCGGGAGTGAGGAACATGGTCAGCGGCCAGCCGCCTTGCTGTCCCATCGATTGCAGCGCCGTCATATAGAGCGCGTCCACATCGGGACGTTCCTCGCGGTCGACCTTGATGCAGACGAACAGCTCGTTCATCAGAGCGGCGATTTGTTCGTCCTCGAAACTCTCGTGTGCCATGACATGGCACCAATGGCAGGCGGCATAACCGATCGACAGCAAGATCGGCTTGTCATCGGCTTGCGCGCGCGCGAAGGCTTCCTCGCCCCAGGGGTACCAGTCGACGGGATTGCTCTTGTGCTGTAACAGATACGGGCTGGTTTCGCCGGCGAGCCGGTTCGTTGCCGGCGCATTGGAAGTCTGGCTGTTCTCGCTCATGGATCACCTTAACGATACGATTTTCGCCCTGGCAAGCGCACCCGGCCGCGCCGGCGTCGCGGTGTGGCGCATTTCGGGACCGCGCGCCGCGCAGGTGCATGAAGCGCTGACAGGCGATGCGGTTCCAAAGCCGAGGGTGGCCACACGTGTTGCGGTGCGGGGTCCGCGGAGCGGCGACATCGTCGATGACGGCCTTGCCTTGTGGTTTCCGGCACCCGCCAGTTTCACCGGCGAAGACGTGCTGGAGCTGCATTTGCATGGGGGTGCGGCGGCGATCGCACAGATAGCGCGCGCCCTTGGCGCGGTTCCCGCAGTGCGCATGGCCGAGCCTGGCGAATTCACGCGCCGCGCTTTCGAACACGGAAAAATGGATTTGACCGAGGCGGAAGGGCTCGCCGATTTGGTCGATGCTGAGACCGAAGCGCAGCTCCGTCAGGCGCGCCGGCAGATGGCGGGCGAACTTGGCGCACTTTACGAGCGCTGGCGGAGCGAACTCATTGCTGCTATCGCGTTTTTCGAAGCCGAAATCGACTTTTCCGATGAGGATTTGCCGCCAGGTTTGCGGGCGAAAGTCGCGGCGGAAATCCGCAGGATTTCGGGCGAAATCGCCGTTCACCTCGATGACGGACGGCGCGGCGAGATCCTGCGCGGCGGCGTGTCGATCGCGATCATCGGCCCGCCCAACGCGGGAAAATCGAGCCTTCTCAATCGCTTGGCGCGCCGCGATGCGGCGATCGTGTCGGAAACCGCCGGCACGACGCGCGACGTCATCGAGATCCATCTCGATCTTGGCGGATTTCCTGTAATCCTGGCCGATACGGCCGGTTTGCGCGAGGCGGGCGGCGATATCGAACGCGAGGGCGTGCGCCGCGCGAAAGCCCGCGCGGAGCAGGCGGATCTGAAATTGGCCGTGTTCGATGGCGGGGTTTGGCCCGCGCGCGATCCGGCGACGGTGGCGATGATCGACGGTGATACCATTGTTATTGTTAATAAAATTGATCTTGGCGTCATTCCTGAGGCCCCCTTCATCGGTGTGTCGGCTAAATCGGGCGCCGGGCTGGATAGATTGGAGGCGGCTCTGGGCGATGCCGTGCGCCAGAGATTCCAGCCGGCTGCCGCGCCGGCGCTCACGCGCGATCGTCACCGCCAGGCTTTGATCGATTGCCAAAGGGCGTTCGCGCGTTTCCTGGCGGCCTCGGCCTCTGAACTCGCGGCGGAAGATCTGCGCCTCGCCGCACGTTCATTGGGACGCATTACCGGCCGCGTCGATGTCGAGGAAATTCTGGGAGTCATCTTCGCCGAATTCTGCATCGGGAAGTGACAACGCTAGATTTAGCGGCGCGTGTTTCACGTGAAACATCCTGTAGTCCGGCGATTCCCTCGATTGACGCTGTGAGCGATGACTCTTACATTCCGCCGCGATGGCGTCCCCAAATTCCCAAGATGTGCCGTACGACGTAATCGTGATCGGCGCCGGCCATGCCGGATGCGAGGCTGCCGCCGCCGCCGCGCGCGTCGGCGCCCGCACATTGCTGGTGACCCATTCGTTCACCACAGTCGGCGAGATGTCGTGCAATCCGGCGATCGGCGGATTGGCCAAGGGCCAGCTGGTACGCGAGATCGATGCGCTCGACGGGGTGATGGGGCGCGTGATCGATCGTGCGGGTATCCAGTTCCGCATGCTCAATCAAAGCAAGGGTCCGGCCGTGCGCGGTCCGCGCGCGCAGGCTGACCGGGCGCTGTATCGCAAAGGCATGGCCGAGGTTCTGGCCGAACAGCCCAATCTGGAGATCCAGGAAGGCGCGGTCGAAGACTTGACCCTCGACGATCAGGGTTCCGTCGCCGGAGTGATCCTGGCCGACGGGCGGACCCTGACGGCACCCAAGGTCGTGATTACGACGGGAACCTTCCTCCGCGGTCTGATCCATGTCGGCGAAACCCAGATCCCGGCCGGTCGTGTGTCGGAAAAGCCGGCGATCGGGCTTGCCTTCACCATCAAGCGGCTCGGATTCCGCCTCGGGCGACTCAAGACCGGGACCCCGCCGAGGCTCGATGGGCGGACCATCGATTGGGCTGGCCTTACCTTGCAGCATGGCGATACGCCGCCTCGGCCTTTTTCGTTCCTGACCGACAAGATCGCGGTGCCCCAGATTCCGTGTGGCATCACGGCGACCACCCCGGAAACGCACGACATCATCCGGGCCAACCTCCACCGCGCACCTATGTATTCGGGCCAGATTTCCAGCACCGGTCCCCGCTACTGTCCTTCGATCGAAGATAAGGTGGTCCGTTTCGCCGACCGTACCCATCATCAGATTTTTTTGGAACCGGAAGGGCTCGAGGATATCACGGTTTATCCCAACGGGATTTCGACCTCGCTGCCCAAGGATGTTCAACTCGATCTCATCAAAACTATTCCGGGATTGGAACGAGCGAGGGTCATTCGGCCCGGTTACGCTATCGAATATGATTTCGTCGATCCCAGGGAATTGCAGCCGAGTTTGGAGACCCAGCGGGTGCCCGGACTCTATCTCGCCGGCCAGATCAACGGCACGACGGGATACGAGGAAGCCGGCGCCCAAGGCATTGTGGCCGGCATCAACGCTGCCCGGAGCGCCGGTGGTCAGCCACCCATGCTGATCGATCGTGCCGATGCCTATATCGGCGTTCTGATCGATGATCTGGTGACTTTGGGAACCGAAGAACCCTACAGGATGTTCACTTCGCGGGCCGAATATCGGCTGCGGTTGCGGGCCGACAATGCCGATCAGCGTCTGACCCCGCTGGGCCTTGCGGCGGGCTGTGTGAGTGGCGCGCGGGCCCAGGTTTTCCGCCAAAAACAAGAGAACCTGGACCGCGCCTTCGCGCAGATCGCGGCGTGCGCTGCCAGCCCGTCGGAGCTGGCTCGTCGGGGGTTTGCGGTCAATCAGGACGGCGTCCGCCGCTGCGCGCTTGATCTTTTGGCCAATCCAGACATCGATTTCTCCGCGATCGTAAAAGTCTGGCCCGCCATTGGAAACTGGCCGATCGACATCCAGGAACAGCTGGAAATCGTCGGACGCTATGCCGGCTATATGGATCGGCAGGAGAGCGACGTGCGGACCTATCGTCGGGACGAAGCCCTGCAATTGCCCGCGAGCCTCGATTATCAGGCGATCGGCGGGCTCTCCACGGAAGTGCGGACCAAACTCACCCGTGCCCAGCCGGCGACCCTCGCCGCTGCGGCGCGCATCCCAGGCATCACCCCGGCCGCCCTGACCACACTGCTCGGATATGTCCGGCGCGCCGAACGGTCGGCCGCCTGAATGTTTCACGTGAAACATTGACCCAGCCCCCTTTGTCCCAGCCCCTCCTCCCCATGACCATGGAAGAGTTCGGTCGGCGGACCAATGTTTCACGTGAAACATTGGAGCGGCTGGACCGCTATGCCGATCTGCTCGATCGCTGGCACCGAATGATGAGCCTGGTCTCGGCGGCGAGCCTGCAAGACCTTTGGCGACGGCATTTCTTGGACTCGGCTCAGCTTTTCCCCCTGCTCGCGCCCGATCCATCGCCCCTGGTCGATATTGGATCCGGGGCGGGATTTCCGGGTTTGGTGCTCGCGATCATGGGCGTTCCAAACGTCACTTTGATTGAGTCCAGCCGCAAAAAATGTTCGTTTTTGCAGGAAGTGGCGCGCGATACCGACACGGACGTGGAGATTTTCGCCGGCCGCATCGAACAATTTCAGCGTCCCGAGCTGGCCCGCACAATTACGGCTAGAGCCTTGGCACCATTGGATAAATTGCTCGATTTGGCGCAGCCGCTGCTGGCGCCGGGCGGCGAATTTCTGTTCTTGAAGGGTGTGCGCGTCGAGGAAGAATTGACGATTGCCGAGAAAAAATGGCATATTGATGTAGAGCGTATCCGGTCTTTATCCGATGACCAGGCGACGATCCTCAGGATCAAGGGCCTGAAAATCAAAGGACGTGAACATGACCCCCGATAGCACAATCGAGCCCATCGATCCCCTCGCTCCCCTGGTTGGCGCCCATCGGCCGCGTATCATTGCCGTAGCCAATCAAAAGGGCGGCGTCGGCAAAACCACAACCGCCATCAATCTCGCCACCGCCTTGGCCGCCGTCCGCAAGACCGTGCTGGTGATCGACCTTGATCCCCAGGGCAATGCCAGCACCGGCCTCGGAATTCCGGCTAGCCGACGCACCGTCAACACCTATCATGTGCTGATCGGCGAGGCCGATGTGGAGCAAGCGGTGATCGAAACGACGATCCCCGGCCTTTCGATCATTCCTTCCGGTATCGATCTGGCGGGTGCTGAAATTGAACTTGTCGATTTGACGGACCGACTGCATCGTTTCAAGAATGCACTTGTTAACAAAGTGGATCATTTCGACTATGTGTTAATTGATTGCCCGCCGGCATTAGGTCTCTTGACCGTTAATGCGCTGATTGCCGCTCATGCTGTGCTGGTTCCCCTGCAATGCGAATTTTTTGCCCTCGAAGGAATCAGCCAGCTCGTGCGCACGATCGAGCGGATCAAGAATGCCCACAATCCGACGCTCGATCTGCAAGGTATCGTGCTGACCATGTACGATCAGCGCAATAACCTGTCGAACGCGGTTGCCACTGACGTGCGTGAATATTTCGGCGACGTCGTCTACCAGACCATGATCCCGCGCAACGTGCGCATTTCCGAAGCGCCCTCCTACGGCAAGCCCGTCCTGCTCTACGATACCGCGTGTGCCGGTTCGCAGGCCTATATCCATCTTGCGAGCGAAGTCCTCCGGCGCGAGACACGGATCGCTGCGTGATGGCGGAAGGCGGCATGCGACGCAATCTGGGCCGCGGCCTCGATGCGCTGCTCGGTGAATCGCGCGCCAGCGCGCCCTCGGGATCCGATCGCACCGGCGGCGTCTTGACGCTGCCGATCGAGCAGATTTATCCAGGCCGCGCGCAGCCGCGCACACATTTTTCGCAAACTGAGATTGACGAGCTTGCTGAATCGATCCGCAATCTCGGCATCCTCCAGCCGCTGATCGTCCGCCCCCATCCGACGCGCACAGGCTCTTACGAGATCATCGCCGGCGAACGGCGCTGGCGCGCCTCGCAGCAAGCGCGCCTGCACGAAGTCCCGGCTTTGGTGCGCGAACTGACCGATGGCGAAGCGCTCGAAGTGGCGCTGGTCGAAAATCTCCAGCGCGAAAATCTGTCGCCGGTGGAAGAGGCCGAAGGCTATCGCCGCCTGATGGATGAATTCTCGCACACCCAAGAAGCGCTCGGTCGGATCGTCGGCAAAAGCCGAAGCCATGTCGCCAATATGCTGCGTCTGCTGCATTTGCCGAGCGACGTGAAAGAGATGCTGATGGACGGCCGCCTGACGGCCGGCCATGCGCGTGCCTTGCTCGGCGCCGCCAATCCAAGCGCGCTCGCCGACTCGATTGTGAAACGCGGCCTCAACGTGCGCCAGACCGAAAAGCGCGCGCGCGGCGCGAAGGGTGTGCAGCAGCGCCGTCCGCGCGAAACGCCGGCGGCCGACAAGGATACAAATACCAAGAAGCTCGAAACCGAGATCTCCTCGATCCTCGGCTTGCGCGTCAATATCGAGTTCGAAGATCCGGGCGGCTGTGTGACGGTGAATTATACTTCGCTCGAACAGCTCGATTATCTTTTGCATCGGTTGACGCTCGGCGAACATGGCCGCCCTCATCCGCACCCGCCGACGAAACGCGACCGCGAGGCAGCGGCCGCCGATGCCGCGATGCCGAAAAGCATCGACGAGGCAATCCGTCAGCTGGACGCGGGCGCGCAATGGGACGAAGCCGAGCCGTTCGAGTTCGCCGATGACTCGCTCGAGGACGATCTCGAAAAGCTGATCGCCGAGGAAGATTCCCTCACGGCGAAAAAGTAGAACGCCAGGACTGTTTCGAGCCGGCACCAAGCCATGAAGCACGTGGCGTTTCTTCATTTGCGCCGTGGCCGAGACTCGGGACCGTAAAAAATCGCGTCATGCCCCGGCTTGTCCGGTTTAAATTAAGCCGTCATGCCCGTACGTGTTACGGGCATCCACGGTCGAAAGCGCAATAGCGCGAAAAGACCGTTGGAGCGCGGATACCCAGTTTTGCCCAGCATGATCCGATGGCCGATTCGTGGATGGCCGTAACAAGTACGGCCATGACGAACCTATTTTCGGAGTTCGAGTCTCAGCCGGTTCTATCATACAGAAATATAAGCAGAGGAAGGCTTTGTTCCGGTTCGAAACATTTTAAACCGGACAGCAGTGGGTCAAGCCCGGGGCATGACGGCTGAATTTAAACCGGACAGTCGCGGGTCAAGCCCGCGTATGACGAGCCTTTCTTGATTTGCGCCGTGGCCGAGACTCGCAATGCTTTATTTGGCCCGCTTGGCAGCCAGGCAAATGCACATCAAGGCGCGATGCCACATCATTTGCTTGCGGCTCTTTCGACCACATCGGGATTGGCGTCGATCACCTTGAGCAACAGGCGCGCCGCCGGGTCCGGCGCGCGCCGCCCCTGCTCCCAGTTATTGACCGTCGCGGCCGGGATGCCGAACCGGCGCTCGAAATCCTTTGCCGATTTCGCGACCTTCTTTCGGATGGCGCGGATGCGTTCGGCGGACATGGGCTCGACATTGACAACCTCAAGCGCAATCTCGCCGCGGTTCCATGCCAGGGCTTCTTCCAGGCTCTCGATGAGAGCATCGCCGAATTCGATTTTCTTTCTAGCCATCTTTCAGCTCCTTGATTAGGGCCAGAACGGCCTTGCGTTGATCCGACGTCAAATCTTCCTGTTCGTTCTTTGCATAGGCGAACAACATGATCGCCGTATCGTTCGCCATGATCAGGATGTAGATCGCTCTGCCACCGCCACGTTTGCCCCGCCCGCCGAAACCGAAACGAAACTTGCGGATACCGCTCAGACCAGGAATGACGTCGCCGCATGTCGGATCAGATGCGATTGCCCGTTCGAGCGATGCAACGTCGGCATTTGAAGCGCCGATGCGCTTCAAATCTCTGACATAGCGTTTGGTTCGAACAATCCTTACGAGCAAGAAAATACGCCAATGGCGCATTACGTCAATGGCGCAATTATGATCGAGCAGAGCGTATGGTCCGCAAGGCTAGCCATGATGGAGCGCATCGCCAAACAGATATGGGGTGCCACTGCCCATCCTTCGACAAGCTCAGGATGAGGCTTCGACAAGCTCAGGATGAGGTTTCGACAAGCTAAGGATGAGGTTTTCGGGCCAAGCTCGCGTGTGAGGACTTCAAATAATTCGCTCTCTATCTTACCCGTTTGGCAGCCAGGCAAATCCGCATCAACGCGCGGTGACACACTGCTTCGTCGGGCATCCCGGTCGATTTGCAATCGCGCTCGGCTTCGCTGATGAGCGCGAGCGCAGAGCGTAGACGCTCTACATTCCACAATCGAAGCTGACGGACAAAGCTGTCTTCATGCAGGAAGATCACGGGCGGACGCAGCGCCTTCATCGCATCGTCGGGCGAACGGCCGCGTTGCATATGGCCCATCGCGAGATGCAGGCGATGAAAGTGACGCAAGGCCGCGCGCAGCACGGCGATCGGTCCTTCGCCCTCGCGCAGCGCGCGTTCGATGCTTTTGTCGAGCGCGGCGCCGTTGCCCTCGGCGGCGGCGAAGGCAATGGCATCGAGCGACAAAGCGCCGGAATCGCCGATCGCGGCGATTGCGTCGTTCAAGGTGACGCGGTCGCGACCTCGGACATAGAGCGCCAATTTGTCGAGTTCGGATCGCGTGACCATGCGGTCCGAACCAAGATGGCCGATCAGGAATTCACGCGCATCGCGATCGACCGCGATCTTGCCGTCCGCGAAGGTCGCGTCGATCAGCGCGCCGACATGCTGATCGTCGTCGGCGTAGCACGCAATTGCGGCGGCGTTGGCCGACGCTTCGAAGGCTTTGCGCACGGGGGCGCGCGCGGACAATTCGCCCGCTTCGACGATCAGCAATGAATCTCCGGGCGGCGGGGTATCGAGCACGGGTTGCAGGTGCTTCGAGATGTCTTCGGCGTCCATGCGCAGGAATACAACGCGCCGCCCGCCGACGAAGGAGATCTGCGCAAGTTCGTCGCTGACGCGGGCACCGTCGCCGCGGACATCGTCGGCGGTCAATTCGGTCACGCGAAACGGATCGGACAAATTCTCGACGGCGGTGCGCCCGAGATCGCGCGCACGTTCATGCACCAATCCGCGATCGCCGCCGTAAATCAAGATGAGGCGAATTTTCGGATCGGGAGCGCGCAGGAAAGCGCCGATCCGCGCGCCGGCAAGTTTCACCGACGCTCGGCCTTTGCCTGCGAACGCAAATAGAGCGAGAGCTGCCGGGCGATGTCTTGGCTCAGCTCGCGCACGCCGCGTTCGCGCGCGTCCGCCTCCGAGGAGAGATTCGCGAATTCGTTGTTCAAAAGATTGTAGCTTGTGGACACGGTTGACGACCGCGACAAGATCGCTCCTTCGGAACCGAATCGCGTCAGGCGATAGCTCGCGGTGAACTGCATATTCGCGCGCGTCGCCAGTTCCGACTTGCGGACGGCCAATTCCAGCTTGTTTTCGGTGACATCGACAATCAGGCGATAGGCCGGTTTCGAGGGCTCGCCCATCGGTGTCAAGGTGTCGAGCAATTGGTTGCGTAGCAATTGTCCGACGCGTTCCTTGATCGGATCTATTCTGATCGTCGCAAGGTCCGCCGAAGCTTCCACCCCGCCTTTGTCGCCGTACAGGGGTTCGAACCCGCAGGCGGCAAGCGCCAGCATCGCCAACGCGGCGGCGAGCGATCTAAACGACGATATTGAGAATGCGGTTCGGAACATAAATGACCTTGCGTATCGTTTTGCCGTCGATGGCGTTCGAGACCGTCTCCAACGCGAATGCACGATCGCGGACCGCATCCTCGCCGGAATCCTTCGGCATGTCGACGGCGCCGCGCAATTTGCCGTTGACCTGGATGGCGATCTTGACCTCGCTTTCGACCAACAGGTCCGGATCATACTCCGGCCAAGCCGTATCGACCACGAGCGTTTCATGGCCGAGTGCGCGCCACATTTCCTCGGCGATATGGGGCAGCATCGGACCGACCAATAATGTCGCCGCCTCAAGGCCCTGGCGCAGCACCCAGGCTTCGCCCGGCCCTGAGCCTTCGAGATCCTCGAGCTGGTTGGTCAAAGTTCGGATTTGTGCCACCGCGACATTAAAGCGGAAATTCTCCAGGCTATCGGAAACCGCGGCGATCGTTTTATGGATCGCCCGCCACGCGGCTTCGGCCGCCGGCGATCGTTCAGTCGGCTTCGGCGTACCGGGCGCGGGCAAGGCGACATTGGGCTCATCCACCAAACGCCACAAGCGGTTGAGATAGCGCCAGGCGCCATCGACGCCGGCCTCGGTCCATTCGAGATCGCGTTCGGGCGGGCTGTCGGACAACATAAACAGCCGTGCCGTATCGGCGCCGTAGGAATCGATGATCAATCCCGGTGCGACGACATTTTTCTTCGATTTCGACATCACCTCGCGCCGCCCGATGGTGACGGGTCGCCCCTTCGCATCAACGGCCGAGCCGTCGGGGCTTTTGGTCACTTCTTCGGGGTAGAGCCACTTGCCGTCTTCGGCGCGATAGGATTCGTGACACACCATGCCTTGCGTGAACAATCCGGCAAAGGGTTCGTCGATGCCGAGATGGCCGGTCTTTTTCATCGCGCGGGTGAAAAAGCGCGAATAGAGAAGATGCAGGATCGCGTGTTCGACGCCGCCGATATATTGATCGACCGCCAGCCAGTAATCGACATCGGCGCGATTGACGGGTTCGTCCGCGCGCGGACTGCAGAAGCGCGCGAAATACCACGATGAATCGACAAAGGTGTCGAAGGTGTCGGTCTCGCGACGGGCGGGCTTGCCGCAAGCGGGGCAATCGACATGTTTCCAGCTCGGATGGTGATCGAGCGGATTGCCCGGACGATCGAAGCTGACATCGTCCGGCAGCACGACCGGCAATTGGTCCTTGGGCACAGGCACGATGCCGCAGGCATCGCAATGGACGATCGGGATCGGACAGCCCCAATAGCGCTGGCGCGACACCAGCCAGTCGCGCAGGCGCCACACCGTGGTCGGCTTGCCGGAATTCATTTGAGCGAGACGCGCGCCCACTTCTTTTTTCGCATCCTCGACATCCATACCGTCGAGGAAATCGGAATTGAAAATCACGCCGTCGTCGGTGTAGGCGTCGGTGCCGATCTCGACCGTCTGCTGATCGAAAGGCCGAACGACCGGACGCACCGGCAGCTTGTATTTGAGCGCGAAATCCAAGTCGCGCTGATCGTGCGCGGGACAGCCGAAGATTGCGCCCGATCCATAATCGATCAGCACAAAATTCGCGACATAGATCGGCAGCTCGCGATCCAAGAACGGATGCTTGGCGCGTAAGCCGGTGTCGTAGCCGAGTTTCTCGCCCGCTTCGATCGCGGCTTCCGAGGTGCCTTGCGCCCGGCATTCGGCGAGGAAAGCTCTGAGCTTGTCGTCGTTCTTCGCGAGTTCGTCGGCGATCGCATGATCGGGCGAGATCGCGAGGAACGAGGCGCCGAAGATCGTGTCAGGCCGCGTGGTGAAAACGGTGAGACGATCTTGTCCAATTTTTGAAGGATTGGCCTTGATCTCGAACCGCATCTCGGCACCCGACGAACGGCCGATCCAGTTTTCCTGCATCACGCGGACCTTGTCCGGCCAGCGTGTGAGCGTCTTGAGCGCGTCGAGCAAGTCGTCGGCGCTGTCGGTGATTTTGAAGAACCACTGCGACAATTTGCGTTTTTCGACGGGCGCGCCCGAGCGCCAGCCCTTGCCGTCGATCACCTGTTCGTTGGCGAGCACGGTGTGGTCGACCGGATCCCAATTGACGAAGGCCTCCTTGCGCGTAACCAGGCCGGCTTCGAGGAAATCGAGAAACAATTTCTGCTCCTGGCCGTAATAGCCGGGGTGACAGGTTGCGATCTCGCGCTCCCAATCGAGCGACAGGCCCATGCGCTTCAATTCGGCGCGCATCGTCGCGATATTGTCGTAGGTCCAAGCTGCCGGATGGATGTTGGAATCGCGCGCCGCGTTTTCCGCCGGCAGGCCGAAGGCGTCCCACCCCATCGGATGCAGCACGTTGAAGCCGCGCGCGCGTTTGTAGCGCGACACCACATCGCCGAGCGTGTAATTGCGCACGTGACCCATATGGATGCGGCCCGACGGATAGGGAAACATCTCGAGCACATAATATTTCGGACGGTCGCGGTCGGTCGTTACGCGGAACGCGCCGACGTCACTCCAGACCGTTTGCCAGTGGGTCTCTGCGTGTTTGAAATTATATCGAGCCATCACATGTATTTCTGAAGCGTATTTCCAGGGCTGCCATATCGGGGCGGTTCTAACGTCGCCAAAGCCGCATTGGCAAGCGCGCCTCGGTAAAGCGGAATTTCAGGCACAACCTCATCCTGAGCTTGTCGAAGGATGGGCCAGCGGCACCCCGATGCTTCGACAGGCTAAGCATGAGGGCATTAAAAAGGATGAGGCCCGCGACGGTCCGATCTATTGTCCCGACGCCGATTGATTACGCATCTGGCGGGCGCGCATCAGGATCGCATCTTCCAGGCGCGTTGCCGTTTCCGGCTGGACGGCGGCCTCCTGCCAGTCGCCGTTGCCGGCGCGCACCTGGCGGAAGACGGCGACACGCACACCATCGGCGCGCAAGGCGCGATCGAGGATATAGACATTGAGCTTGAAGCGCTCGGACGACGTCTGCGGCGGCGCATACCAATCCGTCAGAATGACGCCGCCCTGCGCATCGGCCGAGGCGAGCGGCCAGATCGAGACGGTATCGAGGGTCGCGCGCCATAAATAGGCATTCACCCCGAGACCGGTGCCGTCGGTGGCGGCGGACGCGGGCGTGCCGCCAAACAGGCCGCCATCGCCGAAGATCGTGCCGCTTTTTTCGCGGCGCAGTTCCTGCTCGGTTTTGATCGGGGTCGAATCCATATATTCGCACCCGCTGAGAAGAACGAGGAACAGCGCCAGAAAAAGGCTCACGCGGCGCCGAACGATATTTTGGCTATCCGTCATCGAAACTCGAAGGTTAATATGTGTAAACGGGCGCAACTATAGGGCCGAGCCTCGGTGGGGGCTAGCCCTATCGCAGCAAATGTGGCGTTTCCGAGGCCCGGCAAGAAACGGAACCATAAATTACCGAATCCAAATATAATAATTTTCGAATATGTGATAATTGTATTTATGCAACAGTGGAAAGCAAAGATCACACTTCAGCCTTTTCACTACTTGACCCCAAATGGCCCTCGCGGCACTAATGCCCCTGGCACAACGTGCGCGTCTCTGGGGGCCGTTAAAACCCCCTTCATTAAATTAAGTGGGGATCACCATGAAGAAGTCACTTTATTCAACAACGGCTCTCGCGGCGGCCGGCATGCTCTCCCTCGGGGCGAGCGATGCATTCGCCCAGGCGGCCGCTCCGGCAGCTCCGGAAAAGCTGAAAATCGCCATCGGCGGTCAAATGATGCAATTGGTCGGTTTTGCCGATCAAAGCGGCTCGTACGAGCGCGGCGCTTCGCAGACCGGCGGCCGTAACGGCTACAAGAATTTCGATATCAAGAACGATACCGAACTCCATTTCAGTGGTTCGGTGAAGCTCGATAACGGCATGACCGTCTCGGTCATGGTCCAGCTCGAAGGCGACGATGAAAACGGCAACTCCGGCACCGGTCTCGACGAAAGCTTCATGACGATTGCGGGCGATTTCGGTTCGGTGAAGATCGGTCAGACCGACTTCTCGGGTGGCGGCTTAACGGCCTTGGCACCATGGGCGGGCGCGCGCAACGTCTCCAGTTCCGACGTCTCTCAATTTAACGTCAAGCCCTCGGCGAACCTGATCTCGACGACGCTCGGCGATCCCGGTTGGGGCGGTGGCGATGCCAACAAGATCGGCTATACCACGCCGTCCATCGCGGGCTTCCGCTTGGCGTTTGACTATATCCCCGATGCCACCACCACATCCACCGGCGCTCAGCCGCTCCGCACAACGACTGAAACCCGCGGTGTGACGTTGGGCTATGCGGAAAAGTTCGGCGATATCGGCGTCAAGGCCCATATCCTCTACCTCAATGGTGAAGGTTCGGCGGTCACGACCGATACCGTAGCTGTCGGCGGCGGTCTCGAGCTGAAATATGCCGATTGGACACTCGGCGGCGGTTATAAAGAAACCGAAGCTAAGAACAAGGCCGGCGCCCGTGTGACGACCTCGAACCCGGAAGGCCAGAATTATTCGGTTGGCGTCAAGTATGCCCCGGCCGGCTACGAACTGGCTCTGACATATCTCCGCAACGAGCTTGAGAATACCGGCTCGATCGCGGCGGACGACACCAACAACCGTTGGATGATCGGTGGCAAGTACAACATTGGACCCGGCGTCGATCTCGTCGGCACCATCGTGAAGGACAGCTACCAGTCGGAATCC
Source organism: Caenispirillum bisanense (assembly GCA_945877815.1). Lineage (GTDB taxonomy): Bacteria > Pseudomonadota > Alphaproteobacteria > Rhodospirillales > UBA2165 > CANIGJ01. The sequence continues at coordinate 1,914 of CAMDWJ010000007.1, read as the reverse complement.
AACAATCCGAACGCCGAGAACAGCCCGTTATCCGTCATCGGCGGCATCGCGGTTACGTTCTAAAACATTTCGCTTCGGCGAATGTGACGAAGGGGAGCGGGCAACCGCTCCCCTTTTTCTTTGCCTAAATTAATCCGCCGATGCCGGCGATCCCGACTATTGCTCGGCCGCTCAAGCGCCCGGAATTGGCCGCACTCATGCCGCCCAAGGCATAGACCGGGCAGCGCGCTTCGCGCGCCCAGGCGAGAAACCGCAAAGGCCCGATCGCATTGCTGCCCGGATGGCTTTGCGTCGGGAAAACCGGCGACAGCAAGACCGCATCCGCTTGGATCACGGCAGCGCGCCGCAGTGCGCGCGGCGAATGGGCGGCGCAGGTCAGCAGCCCGCGCCAGATTCGCCGGATCGCCAAGGCTTCGGTTCGCGCCGCACTCCGTTCGGGCAAATGCAAACCATCGGCGCCGCAGGCTTCGGCCAAGGCGAGATCGTCCGATACGATCACAAGCAGATCGCGGGCGCGGCAGATCGGAACCAATCGATCCGCCAATGCGCGCCGCGCGCCGGGATCGGGATGGCGCAGCAAAAGTGCGGCATCGAAGGGCAGGCGTTTTACCGCAGCAAACGGATCGGGCAGCCGCACCGCATCGGTCATCAGGATAACGGCCGGTAGATCGCGGCGTCCGCTGGCATAATTGAGCCGGCGGGCATGCTCTGTTAATGTCACGCGCTCTCCACGATCGGACCCCAATGACGGACCATTCGGACATCGCACGAAACCTTAGCGAGGTCAAAGCCACGATCGCGCGTTGCGCGGCGGAGGCGGGCCGCGCAGCCGACGACATCGCCCTCGTGGCGGTTTCCAAAAATCACGACGCCGATGCCGCGCGCGGTGCATTGGCGGCGGGCCATCGGTTGTTTGGCGAGAACCGCGTCCAGGAAGCCGAAGCGAAATGGCCGCTTCTCAAAACCGAATTTCCGGACGCGCGCCTGCATCTGATCGGGCCGTTGCAGACCAACAAGGCGGCGGCGGCGGTGCGCCTGTTCGATGCCATCGAAACCGTCGATCGCCCGAAAATCGCCGAGGCTCTGGCGCGGCACATGAACGAACAAGGCCGCCGCCTCGATTGCTTCGTGCAGGTCAATACCGGCGAGGAAGACCAAAAAGCCGGGATCATGCCGGCCGAAGCCGATGCCTTCATCGAGGCATGCCGCACCCAATATAATTTGCCGCTCGTCGGCCTGATGTGCATTCCGCCTCTCGAAGACGAACCATCGCTTCACTTCGCGTTCTTGCGCGAGATCGCGCGCCGCAACGGTCTCACCCAGCTCAGCATGGGGATGAGCGCCGATTTCGAAATCGCGGTCCAGTTCGGCGCCACCCACGTGCGCGTCGGCACCGCGATCTTCGGTGCGCGCAGCTAGGCTGTTTTCGCGGACAAGATACGGATCGTGCTCGTCGTATCGCAGTACGCGAGTATCTCCGTCAAATGATCCGCCGCAACCGCGACGCAGCCTTCGGTCGCTCCATAATCGGGCGCCGCGACGTGCAGGAAAATCGCGCTGCCGGCGCCGGGGATGATTGATGTGTCGTTGTAGCCGATGACCGCGATCATGTCGTAGAGCGCATCGTCGCGCCATAAACGTTCGTGCCGACCTGCATACGGCAATGTAATGAGGCGATTGTAATCGGGACGCGCGGGATCGTCGCACCACCCGAATGCGTTATCGATCGCGTCCATCGGCAGGCCGCTGAGCGGGCGCGCCACCCGGTCCGCACGATAAAATACACGTCGCAGCGCGAAGAGTCCGATGGGCGTCGCGCCGTCCCCTTCGCGCTTGTCGGACCGCACGCCGCCCCGTCCCAATGCGCAGCGGAAAATGCGCGCACCGCAGATCAAGGTGGCGGATGAAAAGCCG
>CAMDWJ010000006.1 GCA_945877815.1 Caenispirillum bisanense | reverse complement strand
ATGGCGAAGGCAAAATTTGAGCGGAACAAGCCGCACTGCAACATCGGGACGATCGGTCACGTCGATCATGGGAAGACGACGTTGACGGCAGCGATCACGAAGGTCCTGGCGGAGAGCGGTGGCGCGGAGTTCATGGCGTTCGACAAGATCGACAAGGCTCCCGAGGAGCGCGAGCGCGGCATCACGATCTCGACGAGCCATGTCGAATATTCGACGGCGAACCGCCATTACGCGCATGTCGACTGCCCGGGCCATGCCGACTATGTGAAGAACATGATCACGGGAGCCGCGCAGATGGACGGCGCGATCTTGGTGGTGAGCGCAGCCGACGGCCCGATGCCGCAGACGCGCGAGCACATCTTGCTGGCCCGTCAGGTCGGGGTTCCGTCGCTGGTCGTGTTCATGAACAAGGTGGACATGGTCGACGACGAGGAATTGTTGGACCTGGTCGAGCTTGAGGTCCGCGAGCTTCTGTCGAAGTACGATTTCCCGGGCGACGATATCCCGATCATCCGGGGCTCGGCTTTGGCCGCCCTCGAAGGTCGCGACGACCCGGTTGGCAAGGCGAAGATCATCGAGCTTATGGCGGCGGTTGACAGCTATATCCCGCAGCCGGAGCGCCCCAAAGATCTGCCGTTTCTGATGCCGATCGAAGACGTGTTCTCGATCTCTGGCCGCGGCACGGTTGTGACGGGTCGCGTCGAGCGCGGCATCGTGAAGGTCGGCGAGGAAGTCGAGATCGTCGGCATTAAGGCGACGGTAAAGACGATCTGCACGGGCGTGGAGATGTTCCGCAAGCTTCTCGATCAGGGCGAGGCGGGCGACAATATCGGCGTTCTGCTGCGCGGTACGAAGCGCGAGGACGTGGAGCGTGGGCAGGTTTTGTCGAAGCCGGGCTCGATCACGCCGCATACGAAGTTCAATGCCGAGGCCTATATCCTGACGAAGGAAGAGGGCGGCCGTCATACGCCGTTCTTCACCAACTATCGCCCGCAGTTCTACTTCCGCACGACGGACGTTACGGGCACGGTTGAGCTTCCGGCGGGCACGGAAATGGTCATGCCGGGCGACAACATCGCCATGGTGGTGAACTTGCTGACCCCGATCGCGATGGATCAGGGCCTGCGCTTCGCCATCCGCGAAGGCGGTCGTACCGTTGGCGCAGGCGTCGTCGCCAGCATCATCGAGTAAAGAAGTAAAAATCGGGCGTCGGCCATTAGGGCCGGCTTCAGAGTTTTTACACAAGATAACTTTTGAGTGGCGATATGGTGGACAGTCAAAACATTCGCATCCGACTTAAGGCGTTCGATCATCGAGTGCTCGATCAGTCGACGCAGGAAATCGTAAATACCGCGAAGCGGACGGGCGCGCAGGTTCGGGGACCTATTCCCCTGCCCACGCGTATCGAACGCTTCACGGTCAACCGCTCGCCGCACGTCGATAAGAAGTCGCGCGAGCAATTCGAAATCCGCACTCACAAGCGAGTGCTCGATATCCTCGATCCGACTCCCGAAACGGTGGACGCGCTGATGAAGCTCGACCTCGCCTCGGGCGTGGATGTGGAAATCAAACTGTAGGTCATGGCGATGAGAACAGGCCTTATAGCGCAGAAACTCGGCATGAGTGCCGTCTTTCAGGAAGACGGCACTCAGGTTCCGGTGACGGTCCTGAAGGTCGACGATTGCCGCGTGGTCGCACAGCGCACGCAGGAGAAGGACGGCTACACTGCCCTTCAGCTCGGTGTGGGCAAGGCGAAGGTGAAGAACGTTTCCAAGCAGATGCGCGGCCATTTTGCCAAAGCGAAGGTTGAGCCGACCCGCAAGCTGGTTGAATTCGTGGTCAGCGATGACGGGATGGTTGATGTAGGCGCCGAATTAACGGTCGATCACTTCGTCGTTGGCCAATATGTCGATGTGACGGGCACGTCCAAGGGTAAGGGCTTCGCCGGTGTCATGAAGCGTTGGAATTTCGGTGGCTTGCGTGCCTCGCATGGCGTTTCGGTCAGCCATCGTAGCCACGGTTCGACCGGTCAGCATCAAGATCCGGGTCGCGTGTTCAAGGGTAAGAAGATGGCCGGCCATATGGGCGACCGTCGCGTGACTAAGCAGAACCTGCAGGTGGTTTCGACTGATGCTGCAGCCGGCCTGATTTTCGTCAAGGGCGCCATTCCGGGCGCCAAGGGCGGCTATCTGCTGGTGAAGGACGCGGCTAAACGTAAGGCCCCGGAAGGCCTGCCGATGCCCGGTGCCATTCGTTTGGCTGAACCCACCGAGAAGAAGGAAGCCTAGGCGATGAAAGCCCCGGTGATCAGTCTCGACAATAAATCCGTCGGCGATATCGAGCTCGACGAAGCCGTGTTCGGCGTGCCGTTGCGTCCCGACCTTTTGTCGCGCGCGGTGAATTGGCAGCTCGCCAAACGCCAGAGCGGCAATCACAAGGTCAAAGAGCGGACCGAGGTCAGTGGCACCGGCAAGAAGCCGTTCCGCCAAAAAGGTACCGGCGGCGCGCGTCAGGGCAGTTTACGCTCACCCCAGATGCGCGGTGGCGGCGTCGTTTTCGGACCGCGTGTTCATTCGCATGAATTCAGCCTGCCGAAGAAAGTTCGCAAGCTGGCCCTACGCACCGCGCTGTCGGCCAAACAGGCGGACGGAAAACTGATCGTGGTCGATGCGGCGAGCTTGGCTTCGGCCAAGACGTCTTCGCTCGCCAAGCAGATCGGCAAATTCGGTTGGGGTACGACGCTCGTCATCGACGGGACGCAGGTGGATGCGAATTTTGCTCGCGCCGCACGCAACATCATCGGTCTCGACGTATTGCCGCAGATCGGCGCCAACGTTTACGACATCCTGCGCCGTGAGACTTTGGTGCTCACCAAGGATGCGGTCCAGCAACTCCAGGAGCGCCTGAAATGAAGGCACCGTTGAAGCTCCCCAAGGAACGGATGTATGAACTCATCCGTTCGCCGATCATCACCGAAAAGGCGACGATCATCACCGAGTTCAATCAGGTGAGTTTCCGCGTGCCGCTCGATGCGACCAAGCCTGAGATCAAGGCGGCCGTTGAAGGCATCTTCAAGGTCAAGGTGACGGGTGTGAATACGCTCATTCACAAGGGCAAGATCAAAAGCTTCCGTGGCCGTCGCGGCCGTCGGGGCGATACCAAAAAAGCGATCGTAACGCTGGTTGACGGCGATTCGATCGATATCACCACGGGAGTCTGACGATGGCGATGAAGTCCTATAAACCGACCTCGCCCGGACGCCGCGGGCTTGTTCTGGTCGATCGCGCGGGCCTTTGGAAAGGCAAGCCGGAGAAGAGCCTTCTCGAAGGCCTCATCGGCAACAAGTCGGGTCGCAACAACAATGGCCGCATCACCATGCGTCGTCGCGGCGGCGGCCATCGCAAGCGTTATCGCGTGATCGATTTCAAGCGTCTCAAGCACAATATGCCGGCGAAGGTCGAACGCCTTGAATATGATCCTAACCGCTCGGCGTTCATTGCACTGATCCGTTACGAAGATGGGGAGTTGAGCTATATCTTGGCTCCTCAGCGTCTTCAGGTCGGGGACAGCGTCGTTGCCGGTCAACGCGTCGACATCAAGCCGGGCAATGCGTTGCCCATGGCGAATATTCCGGTCGGCACTATCATCCACAATGTGGAATTGAAGGTTGGCGGCGGCGGCCAAGTTGCCCGTTCGGCCGGCACCTATGTGCAGTTGATCGGCAAGGATCAGGGCTACGCACAGCTCCGTCTCGCGTCGGGTGAAATTCGCGTCGTGCGCGCTGAATGCATGGCGACCATCGGCGCGGTGTCGAACCCGGATCAGGCCAACCGCAAGATCGGCAAAGCCGGTCGCGCGCGCTGGCTGGGCCATCGCCCGGCGGTTCGTGGTGTCGCCATGAACCCGGTCGATCATCCGCACGGCGGCGGCGAAGGCCGTACTTCGGGCGGCCGTCACCCGGTGACCCCGTGGGGCAAGTCGACCAAAGGCAAGAAGACACGCAGCAACAAGAAGACCGACCGGCTGATCATGCGCCGGCGGAAGAAGTAGAGGGGAAGACCCGTGGCACGTTCTGTTTGGAAAGGCCCATTCGTCGACGAGTATCTGCTGAAGAAGGCGGAGAAGGCGCGCGTATCCGGCCGTAACGACGTGATCAAGATCTGGTCGCGCCGCTCCACCGTTTTGCCGCAGTTCGTGGGCATCACTTTTGGTGTCTACAACGGCCAAAAGTTCATCCCGGTTCTGGTGAGCGAGAATATGGTGGGACACAAGTTCGGCGAGTTTTCGCCGACGCGTACCTTCCACGGCCATGTTGCCGATCGCAAAGCTAAGAGGGATTAGCCATGGGCAAAAAAGCAGCCCCGCGCCGATTCGCGGAAAACGAAGCGATGGCCTACGGCAAGATGATCCGTACGAGCCCGCAGAAGATCAACTTGGTTGCACAGACGATCCGCGGCCGCAGCTGCGAAGAAGCGCTGTCGCTGTTGAGCTTTTCGCACCGCCGTATCGCGGTGACCGTGAGGAAAGTGTTACAATCGGCGATCGCGAACGCCGAAAACAATCAGCAGCTCGACGTCGATCGTCTCTATGTCGTAGAGGCGACGGCTGGTAAGCAAATGGTGATGAAGCGTTGGCACCCGCGTGCGCGCGGTCGTGTCGGCCGGGTGGTCAAGCCCTTCAGTAATTTGACCATCGTGGTCCGCGAACGCGAGGAGAGTGTTTAATGGGTCAGAAGGTCAATCCGATCGGGTTTCGGCTCGGTATCAACCGCACCTGGGATTCCCGCTGGTACGCTAACAAGCGCGACTATGCGGGCCTGCTGCACGAAGACCTGGAGCTGCGCAAGTTACTGCGCTCGCGTCTTCAGCAGGCGGGTCTCAGCAAGGTTGTGATCGAGCGGCCGGCGAAGCGCGCCCGCATCACGATCCACACCGCGCGTCCCGGCGTCGTCATCGGCAAGAAGGGTGCGGACATCGAAGGTCTGCGCGCCGAACTGTCGAAGAGGACGGGCGGCGAAGTTAGCTTGAACATCGTCGAAATCCGCAAGCCGGAAATTGATGCGACGTTGATCGCCGACAATATCGCGCAGCAGCTCATGCGCCGCATCGCGTTCCGTCGCGCCATGAAGCGCGCGGTTCAGTCGGCCATGCGTCTCGGCGCCGAAGGCATCCGCATTACCTGCTCCGGCCGGTTGGGCGGAGCGGAAATCGCGCGCACGGAATGGTATCGTGAAGGTCAGGTGCCGTTGCACACACTCCGCGCCGATATCGATTACGGTACGGCGACCGCGATGACGACCTACGGCACTTGCGGCGTCAAAGTCTGGGTCTATCGGGGCGAGATTCTCGCGCACGATCCGATGGCCGTGGACAAACGCGCGCTCGAACAACAGCCGCAGCGCTAGGCGAGTAGAATCATGCTGCAACCAAAACGCACCAAATACCGCAAGGCCCATAAGGGCCGTATCCATGGTCAGGCGACCTCGGGTACGACGTTGAACTTCGGCACCTTCGGAATGAAGGCGGTGGAGCCGGCTCGTATCACGGCGCGCCAGATCGAAGCGGCACGTCGCACGATCACCCGCGCCATGAAGCGCGCGGGCCGTGTTTGGATCCGCATTTTCCCGGACGTGCCGGTTTCGCAGAAGCCCGCCGAAGTCCGTCAGGGTAAGGGTAAGGGCAATCCGGAATTCTGGGTGGTCCGCGTGAAGCCGGGCCGCATCATGTTCGAGCTCGACGGCGTTCCGCCGGAAGTGGCGCGTGAAGCCTTTACGCTGGCTGCCGCGAAGCTGCCGATCAAAACCCGTTTTGTCGCTCGTCTCGGATCGGAGATTTGATCATGAAGGCCGAAGAGGTACGCACCAAGACCTTGGATCAGTTGAACGAGGATTTGGAGAATTTGTGCAAGGAAGCCTTTAACCTGCGCTTTCAGCGGGTGTCGGGCCAACTTGAAAATACGGCGCGCGTGCGCGCGGTGCGGCGCGATATCGCGCGCATCAAGACCGTCCTGGGCGAAAAACGCGCTCAGGCAGCGGGTTAGGAGCAGGTTATGCCGAAGCGAGTTATGCAGGGCGTCGTCGTCAGCGACAAAATGGACAAGACGATTGTGGTCAAGGTCGAGCGCCGTTATCAGCACCCGATCTACAAGAAGTACATTCGTCGTTCTAAGAAGTACCACGCCCACGACGAGAACAACCAATGCAAGATCGGCGACACGGTGAGCATTCGTGAGTGCCGTCCATTGTCGAAGTTGAAGCGGTGGGAGGTCGTGGTCGGGGAGTAATCCCAACGACCCGTATCTCTCGAAGTAAAGGAAAGAACCATGATTCAGGTGCAGAGCAATTTAGACGTCGCGGATAATTCCGGCGCTCGTCGTGTCCAATGCATCAAGGTTCTCGGCGGTTCCAAGCGTAGGTTCGCGTCCGTGGGCGACATTATCGTTGTTTCGATCAAGGAAGCGATTCCGCGCGGCCGTGTGAAGAAAGGCGAAGTTCATAAGGCGGTGATCGTCCGCACGGCGAAGGAAATTCGTCGTCGTGACGGAACGGCCATCCGGTTCGACCGCAATGCGGCCGTTCTGATCAACAATGCGAGCGAACCGATCGGTACGCGTATTTTCGGGCCCGTGACCCGCGAGCTGCGCGCCAAGAATTTCATGAAGATCGTTTCGCTTGCCCCAGAGGTGCTGTAATGGCCGCGAAAATAAAAAAAGGCGATCGCGTGATCGTCATCTCCGGTCGCGATAAAGGTAAGACGGGCGAAGTGCTGAAGATGCTGACCTCGGATGGCCGCGCGATCGTGCAGGGCATTGCCATGGTGAAACGCCATACCCGTCCGTCTCAGGCCGGCGCCGGCGGTATCATCGAGAAGGAAGCGACGATCGACCTGTCGAATCTCGCGCATATCGATCCCAAGGACAACAAAGCGACCCGCATCGGATTCCGCGAGGAGAACGGCCGTAAGATCCGTTTTGCCAAGCGGTCCGGCGAGCCGATCGACCGTTAAGGATTTTGGACATGTCTCGCCTTCGCGAACACTACGACGCGCAAATCCGACCGGCCATGATGCAGAAGTTCAGTTATATGAACGGAATGCAGGTGCCGAAGCTCGACAAGATCGTCCTCAATATGGGGGTGGGCGAGGCGTCGCAGGACCGCAAGAAGATCGATATGCCGGTGCTCGAGATGACGCAGATTTCGGGTCAGAAGCCGATCATTACGCGCGCACGCAAGTCGATTGCCGCCTTTAAGCTGCGTGAAGAGATGATCGTCGGCTGCAAGGTGACTTTGCGCGGCGAACGGATGTACGAATTCCTGGATCGCTTCATCAATATAGCGCTGCCGCGCGTACGCGACTTCCGTGGCGTGAACCCGAAGAGCTTCGACGGCCGCGGCAATTTCGCGATCGGCGTTAAGGAACAGATTATTTTCCCCGAAATCAACTACGATCAGATCGACAAGATTCGGGGTATGGACGTCATCATTTGCACGACGGCAAAGTCGAACGACGAGGCGCGTGAGCTTCTCCGTCAGTTCAACATGCCGTTCGTCAACTGAATTCGACTGGAGTCTCAAGGATGGCAAAAACTAGCGTCGTCGAGCGGAATAAGAAGCGGGAACGCCTCGCTAAGCGTTATCTAGCGAAGCGCACTCGTCTCAAAGCGCAGGCGCGCAACGAAAAACTGTCGCCCGAAGAACGTTTCACGGCCCAGCTCAAACTTGCGCAACTTCCGCGCAATTCTTCGCCGGTGCGTGTGCGTCTGCGGTGCGAGTTGACGGGACGTCCCCGTGGCAATTACCGCAAGTTTAAATTGTGCCGTATCCAGTTGCGTGATCTTGCATCGCTCGGGCAAATCCCGGGCATGGTCAAGTCGAGCTGGTAAGCGGAGGAGATCTAGAAGATGTCCATGACTGATCCCATCGCCGATCTGCTGACGCGGATTCGCAATGGCCAGGAGGCCAACAAGACCAGTATTTCGGCGCCCGCGTCGGCGTTCCGTGAGGCTGTGTTGTCGGTATTGAAGCGTGAAGGTTATATCCGTGATTTTTCGCGGGTGAATATTCGCACGGGAATCGACGAGCTCAAGATTGAGCTCAAATATTATGACGGAGAGCCGGTGATCCGCGAGATCAACCGCGTTTCGCGTCCGGGGCGGCGCGTTTATTCCAAGATCAAGGAATTGCCACGCGTTTACAACGGGCTCGGTATTGCCATTCTGTCGACCCCGCGCGGCGTCATGTCCGACACTGAGGCGCGCGAGGCGAACGTCGGTGGCGAAGTCCTGTGTCACGTATTCTGATGCACGGACCGCAGGCGGAAAAGGAGAGAATGTTATGTCACGCGTAGGACTCGCACCGGTCCAGATCCCATCTGGCGTCACGATCGAATTCGCCGGCAAGCGGATGACGGCGAAGGGCAAGGCTGGCACGCTTAGCATGACCTTCTCCGAAGACGTGGATACGAAGGTCGAAGACGGCCATCTGACGGTCTCCCTGCTTGGCGACACGATTCGTGCGCGTAAGTTGTGGGGCACTTATCGCGCGCTCGCGCAGAACATCGTCAAAGGTGTCAGCGAGGGCTATAAGCGCGAGCTTCAGATTAACGGCGTCGGCTATCGCGCCGCGATTCAGGGTAAGGACCTCGTATTGCAGCTGGGCTATAGCCACGAAGTGCGTTATCCCGTGCCGGAAGGCATTAAAATCGAATGTCCGACGCAAACCGAGGTCAACATCTCGGGCGTCGACAAGCAGAAGGTGGGCGCTGTTGCTGCCGACATCCGCTCTTTCCGTCCGCCGGAGCCTTACAAGGGCAAGGGCATCAAGTACAAGGAAGAGACGGTTCTGCGTAAAGAAGGAAAGAAGAAGTAGGCCATGAAGTCGAGCAAGCAACTGTTTGCGCGGCGCCGTAATCGCAATCGCGGCATTGTCCGCGATCGCAACACGGGCCGGGCGCGTCTTTCGGTGTTCCGTTCTGGTAAGCACATCTATGCGCAGATCATTGACGACACGAACGGAGCCACGCTGGCATCCGCATCGAGCGTCGAAAAGGACATGCGCGGTTCGCTGAAGTCTGGTGCCGGCATCCCGGCAGCCGAAGCGGTCGGCAAGTTGGTGGCCGAGCGCGCGTTGAAAGCGGGCGTCGAGCAGGTTGTGTTCGATCGTGGCGGTTATCTCTATCACGGGCGCGTTAAGGCGCTGGCCGAAGGGGCGCGCGAAGGCGGCCTCAAGTTTTAGGAGTTTAGTATGGCACAGGCACCCCGCACACCTCGCGGCGACGGCGCTCAACGTGGACGTGGTCCGCGTAGCGGCGCGGGCGGCGGCGACCGTCCCCAGCGCGAACGCGGCGATCGTGCGCCGCGCGGCGAGCGTAGTGGCGGCGGCGAACGCGGTTCGCGCGAAGATAATGAGTTGGTCGACAAGCTGGTCAGCATAAATCGTGTCGCCAAAGTGGTGAAGGGCGGCCGTCGTTTCGGTTTTGCAGCTCTTGTCGTCGTCGGCGACGGCAAGGGCCGCGTCGGTTACGGCTCCGGTAAGGCGCGCGAAGTGCCCGAGGCCATCCGCAAGGCCACCGAGTCGGCGAAGCAGAAGCTTATCCGTGTTCCGTTGCGGGAAGGACGAACTCTGCATCATGACGTGCAAGGTCACTTTGGCGCCGGATTTGTGGTGTTGCGCGCAGCCCCGCCGGGCACGGGCGTGATCGCGGGCGGACCGATGCGTGCCGTATTCGAAACGCTCGGCCTCCAGGATGTCGTTGCTAAGTCGACCGGCAGCCAGAACCCGCACAACATGGTGAAAGCGACTTTCGAGGCTCTCAAGTCTCTGACGTCGCCCCGCAACATCGCGGCTAAGCGCGGCAAAAAGGTCGGTGATATTTTGGGCCGTCGCGGTGCGGCCGCGGCCGCTGCCGCCGCTGCTCCTGTCGAGTAAGGTGCATCATGGCTGAGAAGAAAAAGACACTCAAAGTAACCCAGATCGGGAGTCCTGTCGGACGCCCGGGATACCAGCGTCAGAACCTGGTCGGCCTCGGATTGAACAAGATAGGTCGTACCCGCGAGTTGGAGGATACGCCTTCGGTCCGCGGCATGATCGCGCAGGTCCATCATCTGGTGCGAGTCGACAACTGATCCACGGGCGCGGCATACGCGCCGACGGAAGGACGTAAGTCATGGAATTGAATGAAATTCGCGACAACAACGGTGCCCGCAAGGTCGGTAAGCGCCTCGGCCGTGGCCATTCCTCGGGCAAGGGTAAAACCTCGGGCCGCGGCGTGAAGGGCCAAACCGCGCGTTCCGGCGTAGCCTTGGCCGGCTTCGAAGGCGGCCAGATGCCGCTCTATCGCCGCATGCCGAAGCGCGGTTTCAACAACATCTTCGCGAAGTCCTACGAGATATTGAATCTTGGCCGTCTGCAGAAGGCGATCGATGCGAAGAAGATCGATATTAGCGCAACCGTAGATGAGGCCGTTCTGAAGGCGGCCGGTCTCGTCCGCAATTCGCGCGAGGGTGTGCGTTTGCTTGGCAAAGGTGAGCTCACCGCTAAGGTGAAGCTCGATGTCACGGGTGCGTCCAAATCGGCGATCGCGGCCGTAGAAAAGGCCGGTGGTTCCATCACCGTCCGCATCGCTGCCGAAGAAACGTCGGCCTAACGTTTAATTTCCGGTGTCGGTGTTCGCATCGGCTCCATTGCAAGGTTGAAGTATGGCCTCCGCTGCTGAACAGCTGGCTGCGAATTTGAACTTCGGCGCCTTTTCCAAGGCGACGGAGCTGAAGAAGCGCCTGTGGTTCACGTTGGGTGCGCTGATCGTCTATCGCCTTGGAACCTATATTCCGCTCCCGGGAATCGATGCTGCGGTTCTGCAGGATATTTTCAAGCAGCAGCAGGGCGGCATCCTCGGCATGTTTAACATGTTCGCGGGCGGCGCCCTGGAGCGGATGACAATTTTCGCCCTCAATATCATGCCGTACATCTCGGCATCGATCATCTTGCAGCTGATGACGTCGATCTCCGAAACCTTGGGGCAACTCAAGAAAGAGGGCGAGTCCGGCCGGAAGAAGATCAACCAATATACGCGCTATCTGACGGTTCTCATTGCGATCCTTCAGGCCTATGGCGTAGCTGTCGGCATCGAGGGCATGACGAGCAGTCAGGGGGCGGCTGTTTCCGATCCCGGCATGTTCTTTCGCTTCACCGCAGTGGTGTCATTGGTCGGGGGTACCGTATTCTTGATGTGGCTGGGCGAGCAGATCACGGCGCGCGGCGTCGGCAACGGCATTTCACTGATCATCTTCGCCGGCATCGTGGCGGGCCTTCCACAGGCCTTAGTCGGCACCTTGGAATTGGGCCGTACGGGCGCACTCTCGTCTGCCTTTATCGCACTTCTGCTGTTTGGCTCGGTCGCGGTCGTCTACGGCATCGTGTTCGTCGAACGCGCCCAGCGCCGCATCATAGTGCAATATCCCAAACGCCAGGTCGGCAATAAGATGTTCGGCGGCGAATCCTCTCATCTGCCGCTCAAGGTCAATACTTCGGGCGTCATTCCGTTGATTTTCGCCTCGTCGATCCTGTTGATGCCGATCACGCTCCTAAGCCTCACGGCGACCCAGGGTGGCGGTTTCCTATCCGAGCTGGCAGTTTGGCTGGGACGGGGTTCGCCCTCTTATCTCGCCCTCTACGGCGCCCTGATCGCCTTTTTTGCATTCTTTTATACAGCGGTGGTCTTCAACCCGGTGGAAACGGCCGACAACCTCAAAAAATACGGCGGCTTCGTGCCCGGTATCCGGCCCGGCAAGAACACGGCCGACTATCTCGATTATGTCCTTACCCGCCTGACGGTCGTCGGCGCGATCTATCTGGTCGCCATCGCCATCCTGCCGGAGATTTTGATCGCGCAATATGCGGTTCCGTTCTTCTTCGGCGGTACCAGTCTGCTGATCGCGGTGTCGGTGACTCTCGATACGGTCGCGCAGATTCAGTCGCATCTCCTCGCCCATCAATACGAAGGGCTCATCAAAAAATCGCGCCTTAAGGCGCGCCGGTAGGGGCAGGGACGATGAACGTCATCCTTCTGGGCCCGCCGGGCGCCGGCAAAGGCACGCAGGCGGAACGCCTCGGAAAGACCTTCGATCTTGTGCAATTGTCGACCGGCGATATGCTGCGCGAAGAAGTGCGCGGCGGTACCGAACTCGGCAAAACCGCCAAGAAAATTATGGATTCCGGCGCTTTGGTGCCCGACGAGTTGATCATTTCGATGATTTCCGGCCGGATCGACCGTGTTGGCGGCAAGGGGATCATTTTGGACGGATTTCCGCGTACGACGGCGCAGGCCGAGGCGCTTGACAAGATGCTGGCCGAAAAAAACCTCAAACTAGACCATGTCATCCAGCTCAAGGTCGACGAGGACGCATTAGTTCAGCGCCTGTCGGGCCGGTTTGCCTGTGCCAAATGCGGTGCGGGCTATCACGATACGTTCTCCCCTCCGAAGACAGAGGGTGTCTGCGACCGTTGCGGGGCAACCGAGTTTAGCCGCCGGTCTGACGACAATCCGGAAACGGTCCGGGCGCGGCTTGTCGCTTATCGTGAGCAAACTGCGCCGATTCTGCCTTATTATGATGAAAAAGGGGCATTGAAAGCGATCGACGGAATGGGGGAAATGGACGAGGTTTTCCGCCGTATTCGGGAAATTGTTGGAACCGTGCGGGTGAGTTGACTTGGGGGCTTCGGTGCCTATAATCGCCGGCTTCCAACTAACCGCGTAAGTTATTGTTTTTTTAGGCTTGAGGAGACTAGGCTTTGGCTCGTATCGCTGGCGTCAATATTCCGACTCAAAAACGAGTCGAGATCGGGCTGACCTATATTTATGGGATCGGACGGGCTGCGGCACAGAATATCTGTCGCGAGGTTGGAATTCCCACGGAGCGTCGTGTGCATCAGCTCACCGACGACGAAGTGTTGCGGATTCGCGAAATGATCGATCGCGATTTTCAAGTTGAAGGCGATCTGCGTCGTGCGGTTTCCATGAACATCAAACGCTTGATGGATCTCGGCTGCTATCGCGGCTTGCGCCATCGGCGTGGTCTGCCGGTACACGGGCAACGGACCCACACGAATGCGCGTACGCGCAAAGGGCCGGCCAAGGCGATTGCCGGTAAGAAGAAAGTTACGAAATAAGATCGCTCGGCTGACAGAGCTGCGATCCGAGAAAGATCTGAAGGAAAAAAATGGCGAAACCCACCACAGCACGTCCGCGCCGCCGCGAACGCAAGAATATCTCGTCCGGCGTCGCACATGTGAATGCGACGTTCAACAATACCATGATCACCATCACGGATGCGCAAGGCAATGCCATCTCGTGGTCGTCTTCGGGCAGCGCTGGCTTCAAGGGTTCGCGCAAATCGACGCCCTATGCAGCTCAGGTTGCCGCCGAGGCCGCTGGCCGCAAGGCGATGGAGCACGGCATGAAGACTTTGGAGATCGAGGTGAAGGGGCCGGGGTCGGGACGCGAGTCCGCTCTGCGTGCGCTGCAGGCGACGGGATTCGTCATCACGTCCATTCGCGACGTAACTCCCATCCCGCACAACGGTTGTCGTCCGCGGAAACGCCGGCGGGTGTAACTTTAATTGGGCGCCCACGCGGGTTTTGGCGCTATCGCCACCCGCGCGATTGGTACAGGAAATTCGCTTGCGAGAGTGAGGCACGCTCGTGATTCAGAAAAATTGGCAGAATTTAATTAAACCGAATAAGCTCGAAATCGTTCAGGGCTCGGTTCCGCAACGTCGCGCGACCATCGTCGCCGAACCGCTGGAACGCGGATTCGGTCTGACGCTCGGTAACGCATTGCGTCGTGTTCTCTTGTCGTCGTTGCAGGGCTCGGCCGTCACCGCGATTCAGATCGACGGTGTGCTGCACGAATTCTCCTCGATCCCGGGTGTGCACGAAGACGTCACCGACATCGTGCTGAACATTAAGATGCTCGGCTTGCGCATGCATTCCGAAGGTCCGAAACGCGTGATGCTCCAGGCGAAGGGGCCTGGCGAAGTCACCGCCGGCCAGATCGAAACGGGTCACGACATCGAAGTGATGGATCCGGATCTAGTCATCTGCACGCTCGACGACAACGCGTCGATCCGCATGGAGCTGACGGTCGAGAACGGCAAGGGATACGTCCCGGCCGGTCAGAACAAGCCCGAGGAATCGCCGATCGGTCTCATCCCGATCGATGCGGTCTTCTCGCCGGTTCGTAAGGTCGCCTACAAGGTCGACAATGCCCGCGTCGGGCAGGTCACCGATTTCGATCGCTTGTCGATAGATCTCACCACCAATGGCACCGTAACGCCGGAAGATGCCGTGGCGCTCGCCGCGCGCATCCTGCAAGATCAGCTGCAGTTGTTCATCAACTTCGACGAACCGCAGCTCGCCAAGGCCGACGAAGCTCGCGAAGAGCTACCGTTCAACCGCAATCTGCTGCGCAAGGTCGACGAACTCGAACTCAGCGTACGATCGGCCAACTGCCTCAAAAACGACAACATCATCTATATCGGCGATTTGGTACAGAAAACCGAAGCCGAGATGCTGCGCACGCCGAACTTCGGCCGCAAGTCGTTGAACGAGATCAAGGAAGTTTTGGCGCAAATGGGACTCCATCTCGGTATGGATATTCCCAACTGGCCGCCGGAAAATATCGAAGAACTGGCCAAACGTCTCGAAGAGCCGTTTTAGGCCGGTCTAAGGAAGAAAGGTAAAGAGTCATGCGTCATCGTATGTCAGGTCGCAAATTGGGCCGTCCGTCCGCCCATCGCGAGGCAATGTTCGCCAATCTGGCGGCGTCGCTGCTGAATCACGAGCAAATCAGGACCACCAAGCCGAAGGCGAAGGATTTGCGCCGTTACGCGGAGCAGATGATCACGCTGGGCAAGCGCGGTACCCTGCATGCGCGCCGTCAGGCGTTTGCTTTCCTGCGTGATGATGCCGTGGTCGCTAAATTGTTCGATGCGCTGGCGGCTCGCTACAAGGATCGCAACGGTGGCTATACGCGCGTGATCGGGGCCGGTTTTCGGTACGGCGACGATGCCGAGATGGCTGTGATCGAACTCGTCGATCGCGATCCCGCTGCGAAGGGTGCCGAGGACAAGGCGCGTCACGAGGCGCAGCTTGCCGCTCAGGACGTGCCGCAGGAAAGGGTCGCCGCGACCGCCTAATCAACGCTTCGTTTTGAATGGTTTTGAAGGCAGCCTAACGGCTGCCTTCTTCGTTTTCAGGTGTTAGACTTCCAGTCATGGTTCGCCTGTCCGTCCCGCTGATAGCCGTCGCCGCCTGGTGGATGTCGGGCATTGTCGCCGCATCCGCGCAGGATCGTGTGACGCCGACCTCACGTACCGAGGTGCAACTCTCGTTCGCGCCGCTGGTGAAAAAGGCCGCGCCCGCAGTGGTCAACGTTTTCACGCGTAAGACCGTCGCTCCGCGGCAATTTTCTCTCCGCGACGATCCTTTTTTTCGCCGCTTCGCGCGTCGCGAATCTTCGTTGGGTTCGGGCGTCATTGTGCGTGCGAACGGCACGGTCGTGACTAACCATCATGTGATCGAAGGCGCGAACGAAATCACGGTGGTGCTCGCCGACCGACGCGAATTCGCAGCGACCGTGCTGGGCAGCGATGCTGGAACCGATCTCGCGGTCCTCAAAATCGAGACCCGAGGAGAATCTCTGCCGTTTCTGGAATATCGCGATTCCGACGATATCGAAGTGGGTGATCTGGTTCTCGCCATCGGCAATCCGTTCGGTGTCGGCCAAACGGTGACCAGTGGTATCGTGTCAGCACTCGCACGCACGCAGGTGGGGATCAACGACCTCAATTTTTTCATTCAGACCGATGCCGCCATCAACCCCGGTAATTCGGGCGGCGCATTGATCTCACTTGACGGCAAGCTGCTGGGCATCAATACGGCTATCTATTCGCAAAGCGGCGGTTCGGTCGGAATCGGCTTTGCCATCCCGTCCAACATGGTCGCCAACGTCGTGGCCAGCCTGGCCGGCGGGGGCAAGATGACGCGGCCTTGGCTTGGCGTCACTGGCCAGCCGGTGACACCCGAAATTGCCCAGCAAATGGGGCTTCGTTTGCCGGTCGGCGTGCTGGTCGAAGCGGTTTATCCGTCCGGCCCCGCCGAACGCGCGGGCGTGCGCCCGGGCGATGTTGTGCGCGCCGTCAATGGACGTGAAGTCAACGATATCGACGCGCTGAAATATCGAGTCGCAACCCATCGCATCGGCGAAACCCTGTTGATGGAAGTGGTGCGGCGTGGACAGGCTCAGACCGTCAATTTCTCGGTGGAGGTTCCACCTGAGATCCCGCCTCGCGCAACGACCGAGTTGAGCGGCGGCCATCCATTACAGGGTACGACAGTCGGCAATTTGTCGCCGGCGCTCGCCGACGAGATCGGTATCGATCTGTCGGCGCGCGGTGTCGTTGCGATGGAGGTGCGCCGGGGAAGCGCGGCTCAACGTTTCGGGTTCCGACCCGGCGATATTCTGAGCGAGATCAATGGCACGCCCATCACCGACGTCGCGCAGTTGCAGCGCGTTGTCGCGCAATCGCCGCAACGCTGGCGTTTTGCGATCTTGCGCGGCGGCCAAAAACTCGCTTTTCAGATTGCCCGCTGATGGCGAGCTTGTTCGAAACACAAGCACCGCGCCCTTTGGCCGACAGATTGCGTCCGCAATCCCTGAACGAAGTGGTAGGCCAAGATCATCTTCTGGGCGAAGGAGGCCCGCTCGCGCGCCTACTTGGTGCGGGCCGGATGGTTTCGATCGTCCTGTGGGGGCCTCCGGGGACCGGCAAGACCACGATCGCGCGATTGCTGGCCGAGCACACTAAGCTGCATTACGAGCCGCTCTCAGCTGTCTTCTCGGGCGTGGCCGAGCTGCGCAAGATATTCGATACTGCGCGTAAGCGGCGCGAAGCGGGGCAGGGTACCTTGCTGTTTATCGACGAGATCCATCGCTTCAATCGCTCTCAACAGGATTCGTTTTTGCCATATGTGGAGGATGGAACGGTGACATTGGTCGGCGCCACGACCGAAAATCCGTCCTTCGAATTGAATGGGGCGTTGTTGTCGCGATGCCAGGTGCTCGTGCTGCGCCGGCTGGACGATGCAGCGCTGGAGGCACTCCTCGTGCGGGCTGAGACGGCGGAGGGGCGAAAATTGCCGCTGAGTAACGATGCGCGCGCGGCGTTGCGGGCCATGGCAGACGGCGATGGCCGTGCCATTCTCAATATGGCAGAACAAGTGTTGGGGCTGGCCGGGAACGAGATCATCGAGACGGCGGAACTTGCTGACATCGTTGCACGTCGCGCTCCACTCTACGATAAATCGCAGGAGGGGCACTATAATCTCATCAGTGCGTTGCACAAATCCTTGCGCGGATCGGATACGGACGCGGCACTCTATTGGTTGGCCCGGATGCTGACCGGTGGGGAAGACCCGAATTATATTTGCCGTCGTCTAGTGCGATTCTCCTCGGAGGATGTAGGGCTTGCCGAACCGGACGCTTTGACGCACGCGGTCTCGACCTGGCAGGCCTACGAGCGGCTGGGGTCGCCGGAGGGCGAATTGATGGTCGCGCAGCTCGTGATCTATCTCGCCTCAGCGCCCAAATCGAATGCGGCCTACAAGGCGCTGGGCTTTGCGATGCGCGCCGCCAAAAATGAAGGCTCGCTCATGCCGCCCAAACATATCTTGAATGCGCCGACGCAGATGATGAAAGAATTGGGTTATGGCGCGGGATATGAATACGATCACGATGCCGAGGATGGATTTTCTGGCCAGAATTATTTCCCCGACGAGATGAGGCGGGAACGATTTTATCGGCCGGGCGAACGCGGCTTTGAGCGCGAAATCGCAAAGCGACTCGACTATTGGGATAAACTGCGCGCCAAGCGCCAGACCGACCGAGGTGACGAATGAAAATGATTCTGGCCATTGCGGCGGGCGGAGCACTTGGTTCGGTCGCGCGTCATTTAATGGCGGTACGCATTACAGACTGGCTCGGCTCGGGATTTCCTTGGGGGATATTTGTTGTGAATATTCTGGGAGGATTGATCTTGGGCGTACTGGTCGAGATGATGGCATTGCGCTGGTCCCCGAGCGGCGAATGGCGCGCCTTTGTGATCGTCGGCATTCTTGGTGGCTTCACGACATTTTCATCTTTCTCGCTGGACGTCGTTCTGTTGGTGGAGCGTGGTGACCATATGCTGGCGGCTCTCTACATTATTGGCTCGGTCGTGCTGTCGGTCGGCGCGCTGTTCGGCGCCATGATGTTAGTTCGGACGGTTCTTGCATGAGCGACGTTCAAGCCCACGCGGTCGCCGACAGCGAAGACGGTATCCGCTTAGACCGTTGGTTCAAACGGCATTTCCCGGCACTCAATCATGGTCGTCTCGAAAAGCTTCTTCGCACCGGACAAATCCGGCTCGATGGCGGCCGCGCCAAGTCCAATACCCGTCTGGAGGCCGGTCAAACGATCCGGGTTCCGCCTTTGGATACTGAGGCGCCGGCCCCCGTTACCAAGTCGGCGTCTCCCCGTGTCAGCGATGCGGATATCGACGCACTGCATGAAGCGATCCTTTACATGGACGATGACGTCATCGCGCTCAACAAAGCGCCCGGCCTCGCGGTTCAGGGTGGCACCGGTACGCACCGTCATCTTGACGGGATGCTCGATGTCTTGCGCTTCGATGCACCCGACCGGCCGCGGCTAGTTCATCGCCTGGATCGCGATACGTCGGGCGTTATCCTGATCGCGCGCACGGTTCGGGCCGCGTCCGATCTGGCGGCGGCTTTCAAGGCCAAGACGGCGCGCAAGGTCTACTGGGCGCTGGTGGCGGGATCGCCGCGTCCGCGCGATGGCGTCATCGACCTGGCGCTCGAGAAACAAGCCGGGCCGCGCGGCGAACGTGTCGTCGCGGATGAGGACGAAGGCCAGACCGCGATCACGATTTATCGCACGGTAGATTACGCCGGCGGCAAGGTCACCTGGCTAGTGATGGAACCGTTGACCGGACGCACGCATCAGCTTCGCGTCCATGCCGCCGCGCTTGGTACGCCGATTGTGGGCGATACCAAATATGGCTCGCGCGATGCGCTTTCGGTCGGTGGCGATGGTCTCGCAAAGGGCCTTCAACTTCACGCACGGGCCATCCGCCTGCCGCGTCCGGGCGGTGGCGTGCTGGAGGTGACGGCACCGTTGCCTCCTCACATGGCGATGGCCTGGCGCTTTTTCGGCTTCGAACAGGGCGCCGAATCCGATCCTTTCCGGGCCTCATGATCGCGCGCGCCGATTTCCCGCTCGTGGTGTTGGATTGCGACGGCACCATTGTCGATTCGCAAGCCGCTATCTGCGCGATCATGCAGGAATGTTTTGTCACTCACGGTTTGGCGCCGCCCGAGGCTCAGGCGGTGCGCCGCATCGTTGGTTTGAGTCTCGACGAGGCCATCGCGCGCCTTTTGGATTTGCCGACAGCCGGCGATCCGACGGTCATGGCCGATACTTATCGTCTTGTCTCGTCGCGTATCCGTGCCGAAGGCACCTTCGACGAGTCGATGTTCCCGGGGGCACAGAGCGCGATCGAGGGATTGAGCGAGGCGGGATGCGTGCTCGGCATCGCGACCGGAAAATCCCTGAACGGCCTGCGCAATACATTGGCAGCACACGACATCGCGCGGTATTTTACGACGTTGCAAACTTCGGATCTGGCGGCCGGCAAGCCGAGCCCGGATATGCTGCTGCGGGCGATGCGTGAAACGGGCGCACAGGCGCATGCCACGGTGATGGTCGGCGATACCACTTACGATATCGAGATGGCGCGGGCGGCCGGAACCTATGCCATTGGGGTGAGTTGGGGCTATCATGATGCCGAAGCATTGCGCATGGCGGGGGCTCACCGCATCCTGGATAGCTACTCGGATCTGATACCGGCGATTCGCGATATTTTGGCCCTGGACGAAGTTCGAGAGAGGTTCTCGTGAAAATTCTGTTGCGCGTTTTCGGCGGCCTATTCGTTCTCGTGGTTGCGGTCGTCGTCGCGGGCGCCGCCGTCGTCTTGTCGATTGATCCCAACGAATATCGCGAACGCTTGAGCGCCGAAGCCAAGGCCGCGACCGGGCGCGACTTGATCATCAAAGGCGATTTGCGGGTTGGCATTTCCCTGGTCCCAACGATCGTCGCCAATGACGTCTCTTTCTCGAATGCGGCCTGGGGGTCGCGCCCCGATATGGCCTCGATCAAGAAGCTGGAAGTGGCGCTCGAAATCATCCCGCTTCTGTCGGGCAATATCCGCATCAGCCGGGTCGTTCTGGTGGAGCCCGATATCCTATTGGAGATTTCCACCGACGGTCGGCCAAACTGGGATTTTTCAAGTGCCAGCGCGGTGTCTTCCGTCGCGCCAGGCGGGCCGGCCGGGCTTTCGAGATCCACGAGCGAGGCCGAAAGCGGTTCGCCCACGATCCCGACCATCATTTCCCTTGCTATCGATAAGGCTCGCTTCCGCTTCAACGATATGAAATCGAAGGAAGATTTGACTCTTATCCTGGATAAGGTTCGCGTCGGCGATGTCGCGACCGGTAACAAACTGAAAATTGAAATTGCCGGCGGCTATAATGGCACGCCGTTTCAGCTCCAGGGAAACGTCGATTCCGTTGATCGTATGATGGCCGATGTGAACGATTTCGGGATCGATCTTGAGGCGGCCGCTTTGGCCGCAACCGTGAAAATCAAAGGTATTGTCGCAAAGCCCATGAGCGCGCCGCGCCTCGGTCTCGATTTCTCCCTGGTCGGGAAGGATATGAGCGCGACACTGGATGCCGCCAAGGCGTTGGCGCCGGGGCTGAAGGACATCGCCATTCCCTCCATCGGCTCCTTCGACATCGCAGGCAAGGCTACCGGCTCGGCCAGCGCTCCCGCCATTGAAAATTTGCTTTTCGCCCTGGGCTCGACCGACGCCTTCAAGCTCACCGGCACCGGCAAGGGTGCGAACAACACCTATAGCATCGACAAGTTCATGGCAGAAATCTATGGCTCGGACCTAGCCGGATCGCTGAGCGCGATCCTGGGCGGCAAGGTCCCCGAGATCAAGGCGACCCTGACGTCGCATAAGCTCGATCTCGCCGATATCGAGAAACTGATGAAGGGGGCAAAGGCGGAGACTCCTTCGTCGCCGGCGAGTTCCGCGCCCGCATCGGCGCCTGCGACTGCGCCCAAAGCCGTGTCGAAAGATGCCAATGACGGGCGCGTGTTTCCCGCCGATCCCCTGCCTCTGGACGGGCTGAAGGCGGTCAATGCCACGGTAACCTTCAAAGGGGATCGTTTTGTCGCCAAGGGCACCACAATCGATGCCATCGAGGTGACGGCGAACCTGTCCAACGGAAAATTGATATTGGATCCGTTCGCGGCGATGGTTTCCGAGGGGAAAGTTTCGGGCAAGATCACGGTCGATGCCTCCGGTGCCACGCCGACGATCGAGAACAACGTGATGGTCGACAAATTGAATCTCGGTAAGCTGCTCAAGGAGCGCGATATCACCGATGTGCTGACCGGTAAGGCCAGCGCTAAGATCAATACAAAAGGCACGGGAGCTTCCGTGCGCGCGCTCATGGCCAGCCTCAACGGCGACACCGAAGTGGTAATGGAAGAGGGACGCATCGCCAACGGTTATGTAGAGATACTGGCGGCCGATCTCGCAAAGTTGAACAGAGGTGGCGATGCCAAGATTAATTGCTTCGTAAGCCGGTTCGAGTTGAAGCAGGGAATTGCGACTTCTAAAGCCCTTTTGTTTGATACCGAGAAGATGACAATCGCCGGCGGCGGCATGATAGATCTCGGCGCTGAGCGACTGGAGCTGGGCTTGGAGCCGCAGCCGAAGGACAGCAGTCTGATCAGCCTTGCGGTGCCCCTTCAGGTGACCGGAACATTTTCCTCTCCGCGCGTCGCACCCACGACGGCATCCGTGCTCAAAGGTATCGCCGGCATGGCGGTTACGGGCTTGACGCCATTTGGTATTGTGGCTGCCCTGACACGACAAGGATCGGGCGAACAAAATCCATGCCTCTCCGCGCTCAAGGTACCGCAATCGGCCGCGTCGGCTACAAAAGGCCAGGCTAAAGGCGAGACGAAATCGGCTCCTGCCGCTCAGCCGGCACCGTCCAATAATCAGCTGGAGTCCCTGCGCGGCCTGTTCGGTGGCAAGAAGTGAACTCGGTCGTTCCCGCCAAACGCTTCTACAAGTCCGTTACCGTTGATCAGGTCGATGGCGGTTGGCAGGTGGCATTGGATGGCCGCGCCTTAAAAACTCCCGCTCGCAGTCCCCTGACGATTGCATCGCGCAAGCTCGCTGATGCCGTCGCGGCTGAGTGGGACGGGCAAGTCGATAAAATTCGGCCCGAGACGATGCCGGTATTTCGTCTGCTGGCCACGGGGATCGACAGGGTTGGGCCGCGTCGTGACGAAGTTATCGCGGCCAGCCTGAAATTCGCCGAGACCGATCTTTTGTGTTACCGCGCCGACCGGCAATCGGACCTTGCGGAACTTCAGCAGGCGCGCTGGCAGCCGCTGCTCGATTGGGCACGCGATGAATATGGAGCTGAATTGCGAGTGACGGCAGGGTTGATTCCGATCAGCCAACCGGCATCCGCGCTATCGACATTGTGCGGCGTGATCGCCGGTCTCGAGGCCCTGACCCTCACCGGCGTGTCCGCGCTCGCCGGCGCGATGGGGTCGCTGGTTCTGGCGCTTGCTTTGGCTCGAGGCCGCATCGATGCCGACGAGGCCGGTCAGCTGGCCCTGCTCGATGAGATATTCCAGGCGGGACGATGGGGCGAGGATGAGGAGGCGCGCGCCAATCGTGCCCGCACCCTGGCCGATATCGCCGATACCGCGCGTTTTCTGAAACTGATAGATTGAAACCATGGCTCACGAGATCATCCGACAATTAGAAGAACGCCGCGCCCGCGCCCGCGCGGGTGGCGGCAAGCGCCGCGTCGATGCCCAGCATACGCGCGGCAAGCTTACCGCGCGCGAACGTATCGAACTTCTGCTCGATCCCGGTTCCTTCGAGGAATGGGATATGTTCGTCGAGCATCGCTCGACCGATTTCGGCATGGAGAAGACCTCGATCCCGGGCGACGGCGTGGTCACAGGCCACGGCACCATCAATGGCCGCACTGTTTTCGTTTTCAGTCAGGATTTCACGGTCTTTGGCGGATCACTCTCCGAGACCCATGCAGAGAAGATCTGCAAAATCATGGATCAGGCGATGAAGGTGGGCGCGCCGATCCTCGGCATCAATGATTCCGGCGGTGCCCGCATACAGGAAGGTGTCTCGTCGCTGGCCGGCTATGCCGAGGTGTTCAGCCGCAACGTTCTCGCTTCGGGCTTCGTGCCGCAGATTTCGATGATCATGGGGCCGTGCGCTGGCGGTGCGGTCTATTCGCCCGCCATCACCGATTTCGTCTTCATGGTGCGCGATACTTCCTACATGTTTGTCACCGGGCCCGATGTGGTGCGCACGGTCACGCATGAGGAAGTGACCCAAGAGGATTTGGGCGGCGCGGTTACGCATACGACCAAATCCGGCGTTGCCGATCTCGCCTATGACAACGATGTCGATTTGATCGAACAAGTCCGTCGCTTCATGGATTATCTGCCCTTCAGCAACCGTGAAGCGCCGCCATTGCTGACGACCGACGATCCTGTAGGCCGCGTTGAGCCCTCGCTGGATACCATCATTCCGGTCAATCCGAACGAACCCTACGACGTGATGGGGATCGTGCGCAAAATCGTCGACGAGGGTGAGTTCTTCGAGATCAAACCCGAATTCGCGCGTAATATTGTGACCGGCTTCGGGCGTATGGAAGGCTCCACCGTCGGTATTATCGCCAATCAGCCGTTGGCATTGGCGGGCTGTCTCGATATCGATGCCTCGGTGAAGGCGGCGCGGTTTATCCGTTTTTGCGATTGCTTCAATATCCCGATCCTGATGCTGGTCGACGTGCCGGGCTTCCTGCCGGGCACACAGCAGGAATATGCGGGGCTCATCCGCCATGGCGCGAAGCTGCTTTACGCCTTCGCCGAAGCGACCGTACCGAAGGTTACGGTCATCACGCGCAAGGCCTATGGCGGTGCTTATATCGTCATGGGATCGAAACATCTGCGCGGCGATGTGAACTACGCCTGGCCGTCGGCCGAGATCGCAGTGATGGGCTCGAAGGGTGCTGTCGAGATCATTTTCCGCGGCGATGCCGATGATGAGGAAAAAATTGCCAAGCGTGAGCTCGAATATACCGAGCAGTTCGCCAATCCGTTCCGGGTCGGCGCGCGCGGCTATATCGACGATGTGATCACGCCGTCGAGCACGCGCTGGCGGGTGATCCGGGCGTTGCGGATGCTCAAGAACAAGCAGCAGGATTCGCCGCCGAAAAAGCACGGCAATATTCCGCTGTAGGAAGACGGAGGACACGATGAAATTCAGCCCGGAATTCCGGCCGGCCTCGATGATCAAGGCTTACCATATCCATGTCTATTACAACGGCGGCAATAAACAGTGGGCCGGGCATCTGCGCCGCGAGATCGCACGCCTGTTCCCGACCGCCGAAATCGGCCGCTGGCGCGACAAGGCGCCGCAGGGGCCGCATCCGGTCTCGCACTATCAGGTGGCCTTCACGCCGAACCTGTTTGCCGATCTGATTCCCTGGCTCGCCATGAATCGCAAGGATCTGGACGTGCTGGTCCATCCGAACAGCGGCGACGGCTACGAAGATCATGTGCAAAACCGTATGTGGCTCGGCAATAGCCGCGATCTGGAATACGACGCCTTGCGGCGCATCGATTCCATCATCAAAAAGCGTCGTGCTGCGGAGACTGCGGCTTCTGCTACGCAAGCTGCCGAATGAGCGAACCCGCCGAATGGCTCGACATCGAACTAATGCCGCGTGCGCGCGACATCGGCGATTTCGAGGTTCGGCGCCTGTTGCCATCGGCCAAACGGCGCATGGTCGGCCCGTTCGTCTTTTTCGATCACATGGGTCCGAAGATTTTCGATGCTGGCCAAGCAGTCGACGTTCGTCCGCATCCGCATATCGGGCTTGCTACCGTTACCTTCCTGTTCTAAGGCGAGATGATGCACCGCGACAGCCTGGGCTCGGCCCAGGTTATCACGCCGGGCGAGGTGAATTGGATGACGGCGGGACACGGCATCGTGCATTCCTAACGCACGCCGCAGGAACTGCGCGGCAAGGGCTCGGACCTGCATGGCATTCAAACTTGGATTGCCTTACCAAGGGTACGGAGATCGTGATCGAGGCGATTGCCGACGCTCATCTGATCGTGGTGGGTGGCGAGACCATGGATGGACCGCGCCATATCTGGTGGAACCTTGTTTCAAGTTCCAAGGATCGGATTGAAGAGGCCAAGGCCGATTGGAAGGCAGGCCGTTTTCCGCTCGTTCCCGGCGACGAGAAGGAATTTATTCCGCTACCCGACGAATAGCGCGATAGAGCGCGCTATTGCGGTCGAGATAGGCCGCGAGCACCGTGAGATGGTTGGTGTCGGGCACGGCAAAGCAATCGAGCTTCGCATGCGCCGCATAATCGTTCATCTGTCGATGAAATTCTTTGGATTCATCGCCCCCGGCGGCGAGCTTTAAAGGCGCGCAGAGCGGACCGGTCTGCTTGATCGGCGATTGGCGCGCAACCTGATCCCAGGTGAGTTGCAATGATGGCTGCAGGGTCGTGTAAGGGAAGGGCATCAGATCGTAGAGCCCGCTGACCGCGACACCGCCCCGGATGAAGGCAGGATCGATACCGTACTCGCCCTGCCAATCGGTCAGCAGTATCATCGCGGTTAAATGCCCGCCCGCCGAGTGGCCGGACACGGTGACGTTACTGGGATCGCCACCGAAGCTGGAACCAGATCGATGAACCCATTTGAGACAGGCGCGCATTTGGCGAACGATCTCGTCCAGCGTGACCTTGGGGCAGAGCGAATAGTTGGGGATCACCACGCAAAAGCCGTCCTGCACCAGGCGTTCGGCGACGAAGTAGAAATCCCTGGGCGCATTGGCGCGCCAATAACCGCCATGCAGAAAGGCATGGATCGGAGCGCCTGGGGTGCTTGCCGGAAAGATATCGGCATATTCATCCAGGCTCGGACCGTAGAAGAGACCCGGCCGAACCGATTTGCCCATCCGCTCGTTGTCCGGGATCCAGCGCGCGCGGACTGCGGCGGCATCGGGGATGCGCAAACCGGGGAGATACTGTTTATCGAGTTCCTCGACGGTCTGGAAGTCGCGGTAAAGTTTCGCCACGACGGTTAGGCTGCGCGTTTTCCCTGGATCGCCCGCCATATGCGTTCGGGTGTCGCCGGCATATCCATGTTAGTCACGCCATAAGGTGCGAGCGCATCGATGATTGCATTCATGATGGCCGGCATGGCGCCGACCGTGCCTGCTTCGCCCGCCCCCTTGCTCCCGATGGGATTGGATTTGGTCGGCACGGATGCGTCGTAGGAATGCATCTCGCACAAATCGGTGGCGCGTGGCATGGCGTAATCCATGAAGGAGCCGGCGACGAGCTGGCCGCTGTCGCGATCGTAGGAGACGTCCTCCATAAGTATCTGGCCGGCACCTTGCGCCACGCCACCTCGAATCTGGCCCTCAAGCAACAGCGGATTGAGCGCCACGCCGACATCGTCGACGACGGTATAGCGTCGCAGTTCGACCTTGCCCGTCTCTGGATCGATCTCGAGCTCGCAGACATGTGCGCCATTGGGATAGGACGGCAGCAGGTTGGGCGTCGTTGCCCCTTCGGCGAGATGCGGATCCATCCCCTTCGGCAGATTGGCCGGATTGAAAGCCTTTTGCGCGATCTCGGTCATGGTCATGCGGCGATCGGTGCCGGTGATGGCAAAGGCGCCGTTCTCATAGACGATATCGGCGACAGCAGCTTCCATGGTATGCGCCGCGATCAGCTTGGCCTTTTCAATGATCTTATCGGCGGCCATTTTCACTGCCGACATGCCGACCGACGAAACCCGGCTTCCGCCGGTTCCGCCGCCTGTCGGCGTCATGGCGGTATCGCCTTCGACGACACGCACCTGATCGGGTAAAACGCCGAGCATGCTGCAGACGAGCTGAGTATAGATTGTTGCATGGCCGGTTCCCATGCCTGTGGTGCCGGCCAAGATCGTCAAGCTGCCGGACGGATCGAACCGTAGCTCGGCATATTCGACGGCGGCGGCCGCGCGTTCGAGGGTCGAGGAAATGCCGAGACCGCGCAGCTTACCGTAGGCTTTGGACTCGGCCGCGCGTTTTGCGAAGCCTGTATAGTCCGAATGTTTGAGCGCGCTTTCAAGAACGGCGCGGAAATCGCCGCAATCGTATTTGAACTGGATCGGCGATTGATAGGGCATGGCCTCGGACGGAATCATGTTCTTGAAGCGCAGTTGCACCGGATCCATCTTGAGCTGGCGCGCGGCGGTATCGACCAACCGCTCGATCACGTAGGCCGCTTCAGGGCGTCCCGCACCGCGATAGGCGCCGGTCGGCGTCGTGTTGGTATAGACGCCTTTTACCTGCACATGTGCGGCCGGCGTCTTGTACATGCCGATCAGTCCGCCCAGCGACGCGGTGGGCGGTCCCGACGGTGTGGTTGAGGGAAAAGCGCCGAGGTTGGCGAGCGTACGCACACGCAATCCCAGAAAGTTGCCGTCCTTGTCGAGCGCCAATTCGCCTTCGGTCAGATTGTCGCGGCCGTGATTGTCCGAGACGAAGGATTCGCTGCGATCGCTGAACCATTTGACCGGCCTATTGAGGCGCTTCGAAGCCCAGGCCGTCAGCACATATTCGGCATAGAAGGATCCCTTCATGCCGAAGCCGCCGCCCATATCGCCGGGGATGATGCGGAAGGCGTTTTCCTCTTCGTTGAAAATGACCTGCGCGAAGATGCGCCGCGCGTTGAAGCTCTGTTGCACGCCAGTATAGATCGTGCAGGTCTGCGAATGGGGTTGGTAATCGGCGACGCAGCCGCGGCATTCGAGCGGGCTCGCCGTGACCCGGTTGATATGGATGCGCTGTTTGATCACATGGGCGGCCTTGGCGAAGGCGGCTTCGGTCGCCGCCGCGTCGCCGATTTCGTAGGTGAAGGCGAGATTGTTGGGATGGTCGTCATGAAGCGGAGCCGCACCTTGCGCAAGGGCCGCTTCCATATCGATGATGGCCGGCAGGGTCTCGTAATCCACCTCGACCAGTTCGCCGGCATCGCGCGCATCGGCGATGGAGCGCGCGACGACGAAGGCGACGGCTTCGCCGACATGGCGTACGCGATCCTCGGCCACCGGCATGCGGCGCGGCGCGAACATGGTCTTCATATCGAAGGCGGGATTGGGCGGCGGATTGACCGGCAGACGGCCGAGCCCATCGGCCAGGTATTCTTTCGCGGTCAAGACGCAGATCACCCCAGTCGCCGCCTCAGCCTGTTTCGTGTCGATGCGGGTGATGCGTGCATGGGCGTGCGGCGAACGTACGACGTAGCCGTAAAACTGGCCGGCGAGGTTTATATCGTCGACATATTGGCCACCGCCGCGCAATAGGCGCGGATCTTCCGTGCGCGGAACCGATTGGCCGATGCTGTAGTCTCCCGCCATGAACCCTGTCTCCCTTATATGTTTAGGCGCGCGAAACGCCTTGGATGGCCCGCCACACGCGCTCAGGCGTGCAGGGCATATCGATATGGTGGATGCCAAGCGGGCTGAGCGCGTCGATCACGGCATTCATGATCGCCGGCACACCGCAGCCCGCACCGATCTCGCCCGCCCCTTTGACGCCGAGCGGATTGACAGTCGTGTGTACCGGATTGTCATAGGTTTCGATCCTACACATGCTTTCGCCGCGCGGCATCGCGTAATCCATGAAGGAGCCGGACAGCAATTGACCGGTTTGCGGATCGTAGGCGATGTTCTCCGATAGCACTTGGCCGAGCGCCTGGACGATGCCCCCATGGATCTGTCCGTTCGATTGCGTCGGATTGATCGTGCGGCCGATGTCGGTGACGGCGATATAACGCAGCAGGGTGACATGCCCGGTATCGGGATCTATTTCTACCTCGCAGACATGGCTGCCGGACGGATAGGTCGGGGCGGTCGTCTTGAACTGCCCTGTCGCGGCCAATGGCTCGACCTGGGCGACCTCGGCCAGGGTCAGGCGCTTGTCGGTACCTTTGACGGTAAAGGCGCCGTCGCCAAAGGCGATGTCGCTTTCGGCCGCTTTCATGGCGCGCGCCGCGATCGTCGTTCCCTTCTCGACGACAAGCCGGATGGCTTCGTAGACCGCCGAGGCGCCGAGTGCCGAAACCTTCGAACCACCGGTGCCGCCGCCGGTTTCCAATGTGTCGGTATCGCCTTCGGTCACCTGCACGCGGTCCTGCGTTATGCCCAACTGCTCGCAGGCGATCTGCGTATACATCGTGGCGTGACCTTGGCCCTGATCGGTCGAGCCGACCGACAGGATCGCATTGCCGTCGGTGTCGATCTCGACCTTGGCCGTTTCCTGACCGGGAGGGGCCGCACCTTCTACATTATTGCCGATGCCGATCCCGCGCAATTTTCCGTGCGCCTTGGATTCGGTCCGGCGTGTGGCGAACCCGGCATAGTCGGCCTTGGCCAGAGCGATTTCCTGGTTCTTCGGAAAATCGCCGGAATCGTATTTCGCACCGAGCGGTGTCTGATAGGGCATCTGCGCGCGTTGAATAAAATTGCGCCGGCGCAATTCAGCCGGATCGAGCCCCAATTCGCGCGCGGCGAAATCGATGATGCGTTCGCCGAGATAGGCGGCATCGGGGCGGCCTGAGCCGCGATAGGGCGTGGTCGGATTGGTGTTGCTGAACACGGCCGTCGCTTTGAAATGGATCGCGGGTGTCGTGTAGCAGCCGGCGAGGCCGCTGGTCGACAGGATAATCGGGAAGGTCGTCATGGTCGAATAATAGGCGCCGACGTTGGAATAGGCGTGGATGCGCATAGCAATAAATTTGTAGTCCCTATCGAGCGCCAATTCGGCATCGACGACCTTGTCGCGTGCATGGGCATCGGATTGAAACGCCTCGCTGCGTTCGCTGACCCACTTGACCGGGCGGCCGAGACGGCGCGATGCCCAGACGGTCAGCGGGTTCTCAGGATACATGGCGCCCTTCATGCCGAAGCTGCCGCCGACATCGCCGGCGATCACCCGGAAGCGGTCGGTCGGCAGGTGCAGCAATCCGTCGGCGATCTGCGCGCGCGCCCCGAATGCATTCTGGTTGCCGAGATAGATGGTGCAGAAATCCTGCTTCGGATCGTAGTTGGCGACGATACCGCGGGTTTCCATCGGGCTGGCGGTCAGGCGATTGATGACGATGCGTTGCTTCACCGTATGCGTTGCCTTCGCGAAGGCCTCGTTCACGGCAGCCTGGTCGCCCTGGTTGAAGACATAGGCGACGTTGGTGCCGGCTTCGTCCCAGATCACAGGGGCTTCGGCGAGATGCGCGCGCGCGGTTTCGGTGATCGAGGGCAGGGGTTCGAAATCCACCTCGATCAGTTCGGCAGCGTCTTTCGCCTGGGAGCGGCTCTCGGCGACGATATAGGCGATGCCGTCGCCGACATGACGCACCTTGTCCACCGCCAGCGGGCGGTGCATGGCCTGGACCATTGCTTTGGGATCGAAGCCCGGCATCGGATTGGCGATATAGGGCATATTGCCGAAGCCGGCAGCCACCCAATCTGCCCCGGTGAGGATATCGCGCACGCCCGGGGCCATCTTGGCCGCCGCGATATCGATTCTGCTAAGGCGCGCATGGGCGTGCGGCGATCGCAACAGATAACCGTAAAGCTGGTTCGGAAGATTGACGTCGTCGATATAGCGGCCCCCGCCGGTCAGCAGACGGGGATCTTCGGTCCGTGCGACCGGCCGATTGACGCCGAAACCATCCATGCCCGACTCCCCTAACTTGTGCGTTAGGGCAATCTTACCCGGCGACAGCCTGCGGACAAGGCGCTAAACCTTGCCCACCTATTCGCTAGTGCGTGTGGCGTTTGAAGGGGCAGGTATCGAATCCGATCAGTGCGTAGGCGGGACAAATCCCAACTGCGCCGGTCAGGATTGCGACGGCTCCGACGATACTGGCAACCCAGGCCCAGGTGCCATCGAGATAGAAATAGGCGACCGCCAGCAGCGCGACGCCCACCATCAAGCGCAAGATACGATCCACGCCACCTTCATTTATATGCATCGCTCAGCTCCATCGATTCGTTGACGGGATGTGCAGGAAAGCCGAACGGCGATACGGATGCCTTGATTTCGATCAAGGAGGGATGATCGACCCTACAGGCCAATGTGCCTTCTGCGCGGATCGACGGTGTTTGGAAAGATGGAACGGGCGTGGCGGCGCTCGATCCGTTCGGCGACGACCGGATTTGCTGGTTCGGCATCGAAGAGGGGCATGCCTTTGCGGCGGAATGGGACGATCAGGATGGCGCCGGCAATAAAGCCGCCCACATGCGCCCACCAGGCGACGTCGCTTCCGGCGCTATCGCCTGTCAGATTGAAGAGCTGCAGCAATATCCAACTGCCGAGCACGATCCAGGCGGGCAATCGGAGCGGAATGACAGTCATAAACAGGACGAGAAGACGCGCGCGGGGGTGCAGAATCAAATAGGCGCCGAGCACGCCAGAGATCGCGCCGCTGGCGCCGATCAGAGGAGCCTCCGAGTCGGGTTGTGCGGAGGCATGCATCAGCGTCGCCAGCACGCCGCACAGCAGGTAGAAGACGATGTAGCGAAAATGCCCCATCGAATCCTCGACATTGTCGCCGAAGATCCACAGAAACAGCATATTGCCGAGCAGATGCATCCAGCCGCCGTGCAGGAACAGAGAGGTGATCAAGGTGGCCCAACTGGGAATGAGATCGAGACGCGGCGGCAGCTCGGCGATGCCGAACAGCACGGCTGGGATCGCGCCCAACGAATAGATCAGCGAGTCCATCTTCGTTCCTTGGGTGAGTTCCCACAGGAACAGGACGACATTGAGCGCGATCAACGTAACCGTGACATACTGAAATGAAACGTTCTTGAGCGGATTGTCGTCCTTGAGCGGAAACAACGCCATCGCGCTTAGGCCGGATAACAGCCGGCGAGGCGGGCGCGCTGGCGTACCAGAGCCAGGACCGTATCGATGGTCGGGCACGGAACGCCCGTCAAGCGTCCCATTTCGGCGACGGCGCCGACGAGCGCATCGATTTCCATTGGCCGCCCACGTTCGAGATCCTGTAGCATAGAGGTTTTATGTGCGCCGACGGCAACGCCACCGTCGATGCGCTTATCGACATCGATCGCGAATTTGACGCCGAGATTTTCGGCGATAGCTTGCGCTTCAACCATCATGGCGCGAACGACGGCGCGCATGTCCGGATCGGTTCCCATTTGCTCCAAGGTCGCACCGGTCAGCGCGCTGATCGGATTGAAGCTGAGATTGCCCCACAGCTTCACCCACAGTTCGTCGCGGATGCGGGGACGGACCGGCGCGCGCAATCCCGCCGCGACCAATGCATTAGCCAAAGCCGTCGTACGTTCGCTTTTGGACCCATCGGGTTCGCCGAGGCTGAAACGGTCGCCTTCGACATGCTGCACGACGCCTGGTTCGATCACTTCGGCCGCCGGGTAGACGATGCAGCCGATGATGCGGTCCGGCCCGATGCCGGCCCATTGCGCACCGTCGGGATCGACGGTATCGAGGCGGCGATCGCGCCAAGGCCCTTCAAGCCCATGGAAATACCACCAAGGCACGCCGTTGACGCCCCACACGACGGACGTGGTGGGTCCGAACAGCGGCTGCAGCATCGGCACGATGGGTGGAACCGACGGAGCTTTGAGCGTGATGAGGATATAGTCCTGTGGCCCGGCTGCCTTGGGATCGGCGAAGGCTCGCACCTTCGCGGTGCGTCGTTCGCCGTCGCGGATCAGCGTAAGGCCATTGGCCTGCATCGCGGCGAGATGGGGGCCGCGTGCAATTAGGGTAACGTCCGCACCGGTCAAAGCCAGTTCGGCGCCCAGAAATCCGCCGATGGCGCCTGCGCCGTAGATGCAGATTTTCATGGCTGCAATCTCGTATAGAAGGTGTCATGCGCGGACTTAATCCGCGCATCCATCTTTGTGCTGTTCCCGACAGAAAAGATGTATGGCCGGGTCAAACCCGGCCGGGACGAAATTACGGAGCTAACCAAGTCCCAATTTCTCGGCGAGGCCGATTCGTTGCAGTTTGCCGGTTGCGCCCTTCGGGATTTCGTCGAGGAACAAGACCTTGCGCGGCACCTTGAAGTCGGCGAGGCGCTGGGCGATGAATTTGCGCAGCTCGGCTTCGGTCGTCGTCTGACCTTCGCGCAGCACCACCGCGGCAGCCACGTCCTCGCCCAGCTTGTCGTGCTTCATGGCGAAGGTAACCACTTGTTCGATGGCGGGATGATCGAGGATCACTTCATCCACTTCACGCGGGCTGATCTTCTCGCCACCGCGATTGATGATTTCCTTCAGGCGGCCGGTCAGTGAGAGATAACCCTCGGGATCGATCACGCCTTGATCGCCGGTGCGGAACCAGCCGTTGGTGAAGGCCTCCGCGTTGGCCTTGGGATTTGCCTCGTAGCCGGAAAATACATTGGGTCCGCGAATCACGATCTCGCCGGTCTCGCCCTTGGCGAGAATTTTTCCGTCCTCGTCCATGATGGCGATTTCGGGTCCGGCGGCGAGCCCGACGCTCCCAGCTTTATGTGCTTTCGGCGGTAATGGGTTGGAGGCCATTTGGTGGGAGGCTTCGGTCATGCCGTAGGCTTCGATGACCGGGATGCCGAACGCCTCTTCCAATTCGTTCATAACCTGTGGAGGCAAGGACGACGACGATGAGCGGATGAAGCGAAGCTTGTGTTCCGCGACGATTTCCTTGTTGCGGGCCGCACGGCTGAGGATCGCCTGGTGCATGGTGGGCACCGCCGTATACCAGGTCGGCTGTGCCTCATTCATCCAGCTGAAGAACTGCAGCGCATTGAAGCCAGGCGCACACACGATGCTGGCGCCGGCACGTAAGGACGACAGCACGGCCGCGATCAGGCCGTGGATGTGGAACAGTGGCATGATGTTGAGGCAGATATCTTGGGGTGTGATCGCCAAGGTTTCCGCAATATGCTTCGCGGACGCGGTCACGTTAGCCTGGCTGAGC
Source organism: Caenispirillum bisanense (assembly GCA_945877815.1). GTDB lineage: Bacteria > Pseudomonadota > Alphaproteobacteria > Rhodospirillales > UBA2165 > CANIGJ01. The sequence continues at coordinate 84,281 of CAMDWJ010000006.1, read as the reverse complement.
GGCACGATCTTCGGGCGCGACGTCGTGCCGGATGTATGGAGCACGAGTGCACAATCGCCGGGTTGTGCCATTCCGCCGTTGGCGGCGGCAGGGCCCTCGGCCTTGCCGCGGAAGCGAAAGTCTCCTGCGGGTGCATAAAGCGAACCTTCGATTTCGAGCACGGGAATGCCGCGTTTTTGGGCGACCGCAATTGCCGGCGTGTCGCTGCCATAGGCGACGACCAGAGCCTTGGCGTTCAAGTCCGACAGATAAAAATCGAATTCGTCTTCGCGGTAGGCGGGGTTGAGCGGCGCGGTGGTGGCGCCGGCGGCGATCGCAAGGAAGGCAGTCGCCATTTCCGGGCCATTTTCAAGCACGATGGCAACGCGATCGTTACGTCCGATTCCGCGCTCATTCAGCGCTTTTACGGTGCGTTCGGCCAGAACCTTGAGTCCGACATAAGTTTGCGGGTTCATGCCCGGCGCTCCGATTGCCGGCGCAGCTGGCGTCCCACTGGAAATGACGTCGAAAATGGTCGTGGTCATGAAGGGCGGCCCTCTACATTTGGTGCGTTTAGTGCGGCAAGCGGGGCCGAAGCTACTCGGAAACCGCCCACCGGGCAACCGAACGCCAAGCTCTCCGCGGGTTGCACGATGGAGTCCCCTTTTCCCGGAAAACCTTTTTCGTGCAACGGGTTCGTTAAGCCCGAGCTTGCGCCGTCCGACAAAAGCGGTATCTTTGTGGCGGATAGGGGCAGGTCCAAAGATGTATGTTTCTCGTTGTTTTTCCGGTCTGGCGCTAGCGCTTGTCGCGGCGGCCTTCATTACGCTCGCGCCCGAGGCGTTGGCAGCCAGCAAGCTCTACGACATGAATCCGCTGCTCGGGCAGCAAAACCCGATGGCCGCTCCCGCCGCCCCGCGTTCCGTGCAACAGCCGACGCCTGCGGGCCAATCGGCCTCTCCCGGTCAATTCGGCAGCCAACTGTACGATATGGACCGGATGCTCAACGAGCGTAATCCGTTCGATACGTCGGCCGGCCAGCAGCCTTCGATCAACGCTCAGCGCCGCCCGATCGAGACGGCCCAATCCGCCGTTACATCGGTTCCGGCAACGCCGTCGGCTCGCGAAGTGGCCCAGGCGCCCGCCACACCAGCGTCGTCCGGCGCCGACCCGACCTTTCCCGATCTCGACGATATGGGCCCGGATGGCAACGCAGTCGATGTCGATGGGCGCGATCCGCTGGAGCCGATCAATCGTGTGATCTTCGGCTTCAATGAATTAGTCTATAAATATCTGCTGACGCCGGTGGCGCGCGGCTACAATAAGGCGGTGCCTGAAATTGTCCGCGACAGCCTGTCGCGCGCAATCTCCAACCTCAATGGCCCGGTCATCCTTGCAAACGATCTATTGCAGGGCGAATTCAAGCGCGCCGGGACGACAACGACGCGCTTCGTCCTCAATTCCACGCTCGGTTTTCTCGGAACTCAGGATGTAGCCTCCGACTTGGGCTTTGCGAAGCATAGCGAGGATTTCGGACAGACGATGGGCGCCTGGGGTGTCGGCGAAGGCTTCTATCTCGTGCTGCCGCTGCTTGGCCCCTCGAACCCACGCGATGCCATCGGCAAGTTCCTTGTCGACGGTTACTTCGATCCGCTCGGTTATCATCTTGACGACACCGACAACAAAAATTGGGGCTATGTTCGATCCGGCGTCGGCGGTTTTGTCGATTACACCGAGATCGTCGACGATCTCGACAATCTCCGTGAGACTTCGGTCGATTTTTATGGTGCGCTACGTAGTCTTTACCGGCAACGTCGCGAGGCAGAGATCCGCAACCGCGAGCAGGGGGCGGTGCCATCTCTGGGTGGCGGCCGTTAGGCGATGAAGAGGCTGGCGCTCGCGTCGGTCGCTTTTTACCTCTTAACGGTCCCGACGGCGCGCGCCGCCGATATTCCCGTCGATCTTGAACTCATCCTCGCGGTCGATGTTTCCGGCAGCGTCGATTGGGAAGAAGCCACCCTGCAACGGCGCGGTTACGTCGAAGCCATTCGCTCCGAAGAAGTGATCGGCGCGATCCGCTCGGGCGCCAATGGCAAGATCGCGATCGCCTATATCGAATGGGCGGGAACCTATCTGCAGCGCACGGTCATCGATTGGACTGTGATCGACGGTCCCGAAAGCGCGCAGGCCTTCACGACGACACTGACCGAGGCTCCTATCGACACCGGGCCGTGGACATCCATCAGCGCCGCCATCAACTATGCCATTCCGATGTTCGCCAAGAACAACTTTCAGGGGACGCGCCGGGTCATCGATATTTCAGGCGACGGGCCCAACAATGCAGGCAGGCCCGTAACCGAGGCGCGCGACGTAGCCATCGCAGCCGGTATCACCATCAACGGATTACCCATCGTAAACAATCGGCCCGGACCGGGCGGTCTGCGTTCGATCCGCGATCTCGACAAATATTATCGCGATTGCGTCATCGGCGGGGCGGGCGCTTTTCTCGTGGTCGCCAGGGATTTCACCGATTTCTCGCTGGCTGTAAAACGGAAGCTCATTTTTGAGATCGCCAACCGGATGCCGCCGGTCGAAGAGCGGGGCGTTACCCGTATCCAGGCAGAACAACCGATATCCTGCGGGGCCGGTGAAATGCAGATGCGCGGCGGCGGCCAATACTGATCGAAACGCGTCGATAATAAACAAGGGAGACAATAGTGACCGAGCCCGGGCGTCCCCGCATCGTCCATGTCGGATTCTATTGCAAGGATCTGAAGGCGTCTGTTGCCTGGTACAAAGACGTGCTGGGCATGGAAGAACAGTTCGGAATGCCTGGGCGCGCTCAGGCGCTGGGTTTCGGCGGGGAAAAAGACGATCACGATATCTTTCTTGTTCAGGCTCCGGATCATTATGCGGAGCCGACGCCGATGCATTTCGACTACGAAACTCTGACGCCAACCAAGGGGCGCGTCGGTTTCTATCACGTCGCCATCGATTTCCAGAGTTTCGAGGCGGCGATGCAGGCTTATGGCCGGGCGCTGGCGCGCAATACCCTGCTCGCCAAGGGCGTTCAGCATGGCGATGGGCGTGGCGTCTATGTGCGCGATCCGGACGGTAATCTGGTCGAACTGTTTTCCTTCAACGACTGCGTCGACGATGCCGAGGCGCGCAAGTTCCTGGTCGCTTATCCGGGCTCGGAAGGACGCGGCGGCGGTTTTTCGATGGATGTCGCGGCAACCTACGAGAAGTGGCGTGCCTCGCGCAAAGAGTTGGCCGAAGTTTGAGCCGAGAGTAAGTCGCTGTCATGGATTACACGACTCTCGGCCGCACCGGCCTAAAGGTGAGTGTCGCCGGTCTGGGAACCGGTGGCGGTAGTCGCCTCGGCATGAGGACCGGCAAAAGCACCGCGCAATCGATGGCGCTGGTCCACGCGGCGCTCGATCTCGGTATTAATCTCGTCGACATGGCCGAGCAATACGGCACCGAGGGCATTGTCGGCGCGGCGCTCAAATCCGTGCCTCGCGACAAGGTCGTTCTCTGCACTAAGCATCACGATGTCCGAATGGGAAAGCGGGTAGCGCCTGAATCGGTGGTCGCGGGTCTCGATGAATCCTTGCGCAAGCTCGGTACCGACTATGTGGACGTCTTCTATATCCACAGCGTCCGGCCGGAGAACTACGATTCCACGATGCAAATCACCGTTCCGGCCCTGTTGCGTGAACGCGACAAAGGGAAATTCCGCTTTTTGGGATTCACCGAAGCCGGCCCTCCCGACCCCGAACACAACATGGTGGCGCGCGCAATCGCCGAGGATGCCGTCGATGTGTTCATGATCGCCTTCAGCATGCTGCAGCAGAACGCGCGTAACGCGGTCTTCGCCGGCACGCTAGCGAAAAACATCGGCATCACATGTATGTATGCGGTGCGCAATATTTTCTCGATTCCCGGACGATTGGCCGAAGAAATGAAAAAACTTGCGTCCGAAGGCAAGGTGCCGGCGTGGCTTGGCGAAAAAAGCGAGCCGCTCGATTTCCTGATTCACGATAAGGGGGCTGCCAGCGTGATCGATGCGTCCTACCGCTACGTGCGTCACGAACCGGGCATTCATGTGACCCTGTTCGGCACAGGCGATATCGGGCATCTCCAAGCAAATGTCGCCTCGTTGCTCCGCCCTCCCTTGCCCGCTGCCGATCGCGCCAAGCTGACCGAACTATTTGGCCATTTGGTGGGGGTCGGCATGGAATCTGGCGAAGTACGCGCCGGCTGAATTGGAATTAAACTTCCAGGCGATTTTATCGAATGTTGCCAATGTTCGGGGGCCTGTGGTCTAACCGCCCAACGGCTGTAACCTCGGTTGAGTTATATGAGAGGAATGTCATGGCGCGCTATTTGATCGGGGAATCGGTACCCCGCGAGGAAGATGTGCGCCTGTTGCGTGGCCGCGGCCGTTACGTCGATGACGTGAGGACGGCAAATGAAGCACGCGGCTACGTCCTGCGCTCGCCGCACGGCAGCGCCAAAATCGTTTCAATCGACACACGCGCCGCCAAGCAAATGGACGGCGTGTTGTGCGTCTTGACTGGCGAGGATGTGGCGGCGCGCGGCCTCGGCGCCTTCCGTCCCGTGTTCCCACGCAAGAAGAAAGACGGCAGCCCGCAATTCTTTCGCGGCCAGCCCATTCTCGCGCAGGGGCATGTCCGCTATGTCGGAGATCCGGTGGCCTTCGTCGTCGCCGAGACCTTGAACCAGGCGAAGGATGCGGCCGAACGCATTGAGGTCGAATACGAATCGTTAACCGCAGTCGTTTCGGTCGAAGACGCCGTGGTGCCGGGCGCGCCCGCCGTCTGGCCTGACAATCCCGGCAATGAAGCTTTCTATCACACACTCGGCGACAAGGCGGCGACCGACGCGGCCTTCGTCAATGCGGCGCATGTCATTTCGGCGAAGATGCCGATCAACCGTATCACCGCCAATACGATGGAGCCGCGCGGCTGTCTCGCCGAATATGACGTGACCGAGGGACGCTATATTTTGCGCGCCAGCATTTCGGGCACGCACGGCGCGCGTCAGGCGATTGCCGATTTCGTTTTCAAGGTGCCGCACTGGAAAGTGCGTGTCGTCGCCGAGAATGTCGGCGGCGGATTCGGCATGAAGGCCGGTTCCTATCCCGATTATTGCCTCGCTTTGTGGGGCGCCGAAGTGACGGGGCGTCCCGTGCGCTGGATCGCGGATCGCAGCGAAGGCTTGCTTAGCGACGATCAAGCCCGCGACGTCGTCTTCAATGCCGAAATGGCTTTGGACAAGGACGGCAAGATTCTCGGCCTGCGCACCAAGTCGCTGGCGACCATCGGCGCCTATTTCACCGGCGAGCGTCAATCCATGCCCTCGACGGCGGCGCTCGGCTGCCTGGCCAGCACCTATACGACGCCGGCGATTTTCGCCGAAGTCACTGGAGTCTTCACCAATACAATGATGATGGCGTTCTATCGCGGCGGTGGCCGCCCGGAACCTTTGTATGCGATCGAAACCTTGCTGGATAAGGCTGCGCGCATGCTCGGTATGGACGGAGTCGAACTGCGCCGTTTGAATACCGTGCCGGCCTCCGCCATGCCCTACAAAACAGCGGTGGGACAGGTCTACGATTGCGGCGATTTTCCAAAGAATCTGGAAGACGCGCTCGAGATCGCCGATTACCCAGGTCTGGCCAAACGCCGCGCCGAGGCAGCAAAGCGCGGCAAGCTTGTCGGCTTTGGCGTGTCGAACACGGTCGCCCCGGCGGGCGGCATGGGATTTGAGCATGCCGAGGTTCGCTTCGATCCATCCGGCGCGGTTACGATGATCATGGGCAGCAAGGATCAGGGCCAGGGCCATACGACGACCTTCAAACAGGTGTTGTGCGACAAGCTCGGCATCGATTCCCAGACCATCCGTTATCTCGACGGCGACACCGAAGCGGTCGCCATCGGCGTGGGCTCTTTCGGCTCGCGCAGTGCGCAGCTTGCCGGCTCTGCCGTTTTCACGGCCGCCGAGAAGTTGGTTGCCAAGGGTAAGAAGATCGCGGCTCATGTGTTCGAGACCGCCGAAGGCGACATCGAATTCGTGAACGGTAACTTCACCGTCGCCGGCACCGACAAGACTGTCGGGATCGCCGATATCGCGAAACTGTCCTATCAGCCGGGCAAGTTGCCGAAGGGCATGGAGCCGGGTTTCGCCGAATCCGCCAATTATGAATCGCCGATGGGCGGTACCTGGCCGACCGGCGCGCATATTGTCGAATTGGAGATCGATCGTGACACCGGCCGATTGGAGCTCACCCGTTATTCCGCCGTCGACGATGTCGGAGTCGTGCTCAATCCCTTGCTGTTCCATGGCCAGATCTACGGCGGCATCGCGCAAGGGGCCGGGCAGGCCATGATGGAACATATGATCTACGAGCCCGGCACCGGCCAAGTGCTGACCGGCTCCTTCATGGATTACGCCATGCCGCGCGCCGACGATTTCTGCCATTTCGAGATTGCCAACAATGTCGTGCCGACCAAGCGCAATCCGCTGGGCGTCAAGGGTGCGGGCGAATCCGGGACCTGCGGCGCCTTGCCCGCCGTCATGAACGCCGTCAACGATGCGCTCGCCTCGATCGGCGCGCCCGAGATCGAAATGCCGGCAACGGCTGAAAAGATCTGGCGCGCTCTTCAGCAGGCGAAAAAGCTGGCGGCCTGAGTTATTATCGGCGGATGTTCAACTCTGTCCTCATAGCCAATCGCGGCGAGATCGCCTGCCGGATCATTCGGTCGGCGCGCGCACTCGGCATGCGAACCATCGCCGTTTATTCCGAGGCCGATAAAAGCGCGCTCCACGTCGACATGGCGTCGGATGCATTCTTGTTGGGCCCGGCGCCGGCAATCGAAAGCTATCTCAATATCGATGCGGTGCTGCGCGCCGTCGAGGAATCGGGTGCCGATTGCGTTCATCCCGGTTACGGCTTCCTCTCGGAGAACAAGGTTTTCGCCGAACGGCTCGCAGCGGCAGGTGTCGCCTTCGTCGGTCCGACCATCGAAGCCATCCATAAGATGGGCGACAAGATCGAATCCAAAAAGATCGCTCGGGCGGCAGGCGTGCCGACGGTGCCGGGCGCCATCGATGCGATCGACGATATCGCAGAGGCCAAACGGATCGCGCGCGAGATCGGCTATCCCGTAATGCTGAAGGCCTCGGCCGGGGGCGGCGGCAAGGGCATGCGCGTGGTGGCCGAGGAATCCCAATTCGAGGATTCGCTGCGCGCCTGTCGCAACGAAGCCAAAGGTGCTTTCAACGACGAACGAGTCTTCATCGAAAAATTCATCGTTCGGCCGCGCCATATCGAGATCCAGGTTCTGGCCGACTCTCACGGCACCGTGCTGCATTTGGGCGAGCGTGAATGTTCGATCCAGCGCCGCCATCAAAAGGTGATCGAGGAATGCCCAAGCCCGTTCGTGACGCCGGACATGCGCGAACGCATGGGGGCGGCGGCGGTCGCCTTGGCACGCGAGGTCGGCTATGTGTCTGCGGGTACCGTCGAATTCGTCGTCGACGCGCAGCGCAATTTTTATTTCCTGGAAATGAACACGCGGCTTCAGGTCGAGCATCCGGTGACGGAGATGGTGACCGGCGTCGATATCGTGGAGCAGATGTTCAGGGTCGCCGCGGGCGAGAAATTGTCGTTCGGCCAGGACGACGTGACCTGGCGGGGCAGCGCCATCGAGGCGCGGCTCTATGCCGAAGATCCGACGCGGGGTTTCTTACCCGCGACCGGGCGCCTGGTGCGCTATCGCGAACCGACGAGCGGCGTGTTCGGCACCTCTAAATCCGTGCGCATCGATGCGGGCGCCGCTGAGGGCGACGAGATCACGCGCTATTACGATCCCATGATCTCCAAGCTGATCGCCACCGGTGCGACCCGCGACGATGCGATCAAATCGATGCGTCGCGCGCTCGATGAATTCGAAGTGCGTGGAGTGGCGACCAATCTTGAATTCCTGTCGGCGATCATGGCGCATCCGCGGTTCCAGGCGGCCGATCTCGATACAGGCTTCATCGCGCAAGAATTCGGCGATCGCTTCCTGCCGATGACCGGTTCCTATCCGGACGTTGGCGTGCTGGTCGCGGTCGCCGCGACCATGAGCCGTATTCTGGCCGCGCGCCGCACGGGCCTACAACCGCGCCTGCGCGACGGCACGTTGGTGGGGACTCAATCGCACCCGCCCATCTATGATGACGGCTGGGTCGTGGTCCTCAATAACGCCCATCACGCCGTCCGGGTCGCAGTGGCCGAGGACGGATTCGAGGTACGCACTGCCCAGCGTGCCTATCTCGTGCGCACGGATTGGACGCCATCGCAAAGCCTATTCCAGGCGCGTATCGACGGCGCCGAAGTCGCGGTTCAGTGCGAGCGTTCGGGCGATACCATCACCTTGCGCCATGCCGGTTTTCGCGCGGTGGCCCGCGTGCTGACGCCGCGTGCCGCCGACATGCTCTCGCGTATGCCGGAGAAAACCAACGCGCGCGCGCTCAAGCTGTTGGTCTCGCCGATGCCGGGGCTCGTCAAATCGATTGCGGTCGCGGTCGGCGCAGAAGTGCGCCTCGGCGATCCGCTGGTCGCGGTCGAGGCGATGAAAATGGAGAACCAATTGACCGCCGAGGCCGACGGCACGGTCAAAGCCATTCTCGTTAAGGCGGGCCAGAGCGTCGAAGTCGGCCAGACCTTGATCGAGTTTGCGTGAGGTCAGATAGCGTGAGGCCAGTTGCGTGAGGATGGGAGCGTGAGCGACGAGATCATCGCCGTGCTGGCACGAATCGAAGGCAAGGTTCAGCGCGTTTGGTACCGTAATTGGACGGTGGAGAATGCGACCAAGCGCGGTCTCGCCGGTTGGGTGCGCAATCGCCTCGACGGTTCGGTCGAAGCCCTGTTCGCAGGGCCCACGGCTCAGGTGGACGATATGCTCGAAGCCTGCCGCGAAGGCCCACCCAAGGCGCGTGTCGATGCGATAAAATCCGAGCCGACCGAGATACCCGCCGAAGAAGGATTTCGAGAACTTCCGACGGAATAATGCAAACGACGTCATGCTCTGGCTCGTTTCCTGGCCCGTAGTGCCTGAATTCATCGCCGCTCTCCGCCCGGAAATTGCGGATTTCTCAGCTATTTGCGTTCCGATGCATCGACATTGGACCGACATCGCATCGACATCGCATCGACTTGGGATCGACATCGGATCGACATTCGATAGTCCGGCGATCGACAGGAAATAGACACCTCATCGACACTTTTTTGACTGGGCGGCTCGGGGCGAATGGGCCTGGCTCACACCTTCCTTGTTTCAGGAGGGCGCGATGTAAGAGGACGCCGAGGGTCTTGAACGGAGATCAGTCTAGCGCGGTGGGCTCTCGCGAGTCAATAAAATAATTCCAATTAAACGGGAATTATTTACTAGATCAGGCTGTGTCAATTATTCTTCGTCCACCACGGTGTTCTCGAGGACGCCGATGCCGCTGATCTCCATCTCGATCCTGTCGCCGGGCATGTAATAGAGCCCCTTGTCGCGGCGCGGGCGGATGCCGCCCGGCGATCCGGTGGTGATGACGTCGCCGGGTTCGAGCACCAGGAAGGCCGAGAGATAGGCGAGGATCGTCGGGATCGTGAAGATCATCTCCGAGGTCGAGCCGCGTTGGACTTCTTCGCCATTGATGCGATGCGTGATGGTCAGTTGTGTTGGATCGCCGATCTCGTCGGCCGTCACCATCCATGGGCCGAAGGCGCCCGAGGCGAAGAAATTCTTGCCGGGTGTGACGTTGCGCGCAGTGTGATCGCCCCAATCGACGACAGTGCCGTCGTTGAAGATCGAATAGCCGACAATATGCTCGAAGGCCTTGTCCTCGGGGATGTGGCGTCCACCCTTGCCGATGACCAGCGCCAGTTCGGCCTCGCCGTCGAACAGGTGCGAGGCTTTGGGTCGCACCAATGGCTGACGGTGGGCCGCTTGCGCTTCGTCGCGGCGCATGAAGATGCTGGGATGGCCCGGGAACTTGGTCCCCATATCTTCGTAGGCGCTGCCGTAATTGCGCCCGACCGCGAGTACGGCATTGCGGCCGCGCACGGGGGCCAGGAATTCGACGGCATCGATGGCGTGGTCGGGAATGCGACTGCCGGCAAATTCGGCGATGCGGTTGAGTGCGCCCTCGCGTAGTACGTCGACGACGTCCGGATAGGTTCCGCCGAGCTTCGCGCCGACATCGACGATGCCGTTACCGATGACGACGCCGTAACTCTGCTTATCCTTGATCTTGAAGCGCGCGATTTTCATGGCGGCAGTGTGCCCACACTGCCGGGGCGCATCAAGCGGCCCCTAGCCGCGCGCGCGCGGATGCGTGTCTTTGTAGATATCGATCAGTCGCTTGGCATCGACCTCGGTATAACGCTGGGTCGTCGAGAGCGAGGCGTGGCCGAGCAGTTCCTGGATCGTGCGCAGATCGCCGCCGCCTGCCAGCAGATGGGTCGCGAAGGAATGGCGCAGCGCGTGCGGCGTCGCCGTGTCGGGCAGTCCGAGGGCGGCGCGCACCTTGCGCATCTGGCGCTGCACCACGCCGGGGTTTAGGCGTTGGCCGCGCGCGCCGACGAACAACGGATCGCGTTTGCCCAACAGATGTGGGCACAGTTTGAGATAGGCGGCGATGCGGTCCTTGACGATCGGCAGGAGTGGGACGACGCGTTGCTTGTTGCCCTTGCCGGTGATGGTGATGGCATCGCCTTCGGGGATGGAGCCGACGGCGAGGCCGAGCGCTTCCGAAATACGCAGCCCGCAGCCATATATAAGCGTGAACAGTGCCTGGTCGCGTGCGGCCTGCCAGGGTGTCTCGTGCAGATCGAAGGCGACCGAGAGTGCGCTCTTGGCGTCTTCGGCCGACAATGGTTTGGGCACACCGCGCGGCAGCTTCGGCGTGCGCACCGCGCCGATGGCCGAGTTGGCGGCGAGACCGCGTTTTTCGAGGAAGCGGAAAAAATTGCGCAATGAGGATAGCCCACGTGCCGTCGAGGATCGCGTGATCCCGTCTCCGGCGCGCCGCGCGAGATAGCCGCGAAAATCCGACGCGGCGAGGGAGGCGAGATCGGACAGGCCAGGGGGATGGCCTTGATGTTCGGCGAGGAAATTTAGGAAGGCAGCAAGGTCGCGGCTATAGCCGTCGAGCGTGTGCGGCGAACAGTTGCGTTCGACGCCGAGCCATTGGCGCCATTCGTTGATGGCGCGGATCAAGGCCGGCTCGGCGGGCAGCGTGATGCCCGCCGTCGCCAGGTCGGAGACTAATCGTGCGCGGTCGGCAGCCATCTGTGCAGGCACATTTCGGTCACGCGTGCGAGGAAGGTCAGCAGATCCGACGATTGACCCGAATGGAAGGCGCCACGTTCGCGCGCACCCAACGCCAATAGTCCGGTCGCGATGCTGGCGCCGGGGCTAAGCCGCGCAATGGCGGCCGAGCGCACGAGGCCCGAGGCTTCGCCGAAGACCTGGCCGTCGTCTTCGACATCTTCCAGCAGGCGATAGTAGGGCTGCTCGGCGCCGCCCAGAACCTTTTCGACGCTGCCTGCGGGCAACCAGCGGATATCGGCATAGTCCGGATGATTGGTGCCGGTGCTCTCGAAGCACAGCGAAACGGTATCGACATCGAGCAGCAGCGGCAGGTCGTAGCACACAACGTGGACGAGGCGATCGAAATTGTCCGCACCCAGCAGCGCCATCACGGCGGCATGGGTGCGGGTCTGGATGATCATATTGGAGCGCGTCGTGCTGATCAGCAGATTGGCGGCATCGCGAAGGTCGCGGGATTCCTCGCGCAGCTTCTGCACCATGACGTTTTGCAAATCGACGACGGAGCTGCCCTCGAAACGCGACGGCGGCGCCAAGACCGCGATCAGGTCCGGGCGCTCGTTGAGGAAGCCCGGATTGGCGCGCAGATAGGTTTCCACTTGATCGGAAGTTGGCGCGTCCAACTCGTCCGAATTCTGCGCGGGCTCGGTCGTCATCTTTTCTCCAGATTTCTCAGCGTCGCGTTACAGAATCGATTGGCCGGTCTTGGCCCAATCGGCGAGGAAGGCCGCGAGGCCCTTGTCGGTCAGCGGGTGGTCGTACAATTGGCGCAGGATTTTGGGAGGAAGTGTGGCAACGTGCGCGCCGAGTTTCGCGGCCTGCACGACATGGACGGGGTGGCGGACGGAGGCGACGAGCACCTCTGTCGCAAAGTCGGGATATTCGCCATAGATTTCGCAGATGTCGGCGATCAGCTCCATGCCGTCCTGGCCGATATCGTCGAGCCGTCCGACGAAGGGCGAGATGAAGGTGGCGCCCGCCTTGGCGGCGAGCAGAGCTTGGGCTGCCGAGAAGCACAGGGTGACGTTGACCATCGTGCCGTCGTTGCGCAGCGTCTTGCAGGCGGTCAAACCGTCCACCGTAAGCGGCAGCTTCACCGCGACGTTCTTGGCGATCTTGGCGAGCTTGCGGCCTTCCTTGATCATCGCATCGGCTTCGGTGGCAGTGACCTCGGCGCTGATCGGACCGGGGACGATGTCGCAGATCTCGGCGATTACATCCATGAACTTGCGCCCCGATTTCGCGATCAGGGTCGGGTTGGTGGTCACGCCGTCGACCATGCCGGTTTTACTGAGAGCCCGAATCTCGTCGATCTCGGCGGTGTCGATAAAGAATTTCATGAGAGAGACTCGTCCTCCGTTTGTCGCGGTTCACATGGGTCACATAGCGGTCACATAGCGGTCACATAGCGGTCACATAGCAACGGCCGCGCGCAAAGTGCGCGTCATCGGCCGGATAGCCGAACATCGATCCTGGTGGTGGTCGGGGGTCGTAACCGCCCCCTCTGCACCAGGGGAGAGCGATAATTTGCATACCCCCCGGTTGCGGCTAGAGTGTAGCCCATGCGCGCAACCGAAACCATCCCACCGATCTCAGATTCGCTTGGGATCGGCCAGAAGAATCTGACGCAAAATTTAGTGCGCGTGGTGCTACCGCTGCCGCTCGGGCGCGGCTACAGCTATCTCGTTCCGCCCGAGCTGCGGGTGGCCCCGGGCGACTTCGTCTCGGTGCCGCTCGGCAACCGCAAGGTCGTGGGCGTGGTGTGGGACGGCGAAGCCGAATCGGTCCCGGCCGACAAGCTGAAAGCGATCGCCGGCAAGCTCGATTGCCCGCCCATGCAAGATGCTACACGCCGGTTCGTCGAATGGGTCGCGTCTTACGCAATGGCGAGTTGGGGCGCGGTGCTCAAAATGGCGATGAGTGTTCCTGAAGCGCTTGTGCCGCCTGCATCGATTCGCGCCTACGCCGCGATCGAGCTACCGGTCGACATCAAAATGACGCCGGCGCGCCTGCGTGTGCTCGCGGTTCTTAAGGACGGTCCGCCTCGTGCGGCAACCGAACTTGCGCGCGAAGCCGGCGTCGGCGTCTCGGTGGTGAAAAGCCTGGCCGAGGCGGGGGCGCTCGCCACAGTCGATCTGCCGCCGCCGCCCGGTTTCACCGCACCCGATATCGATGCGCCCGGGCCGACATTATCCCTCGATCAACAAAACGCGGCCGACGATATCGCGGCCAAGGCGGCGGCCGGCGGCTACTCGGTGACGGTGCTCGAAGGCGTGCCCGGATCGGGCAAGACCGAGGTCTATCTCGAAGCCGTGCGCGCGGCGCTGGCGGCGGGCAAGCAGGCGCTCGTGCTGTTGCCGGAAATCGCGCTCGGCGCGCAATGGCTCCAACGCTTTCGCGAACGCTTCGGTGCGGCACCGGCGGTTTGGCATTCCGAATTGCCGCCGGCGCAGCGCCGGGCAACCTGGCGCGCGGTGGCGACCGGCGAGGCCCGCATCGTCGTCGGCGCGCGCTCGGCCTTGTTTCTGCCTTACGCCGCGCTCGGTGTGATCGTCATCGACGAGGAACACGATGCCTCCTTCAAGCAGGAAGAGGGTGTCATCTACAACGCGCGCGATATGGCCGTGGTGCGTGCCAATCTCGGCGACATTCCCATTGTGCTGGTTTCGGCGACGCCGTCGCTGGAAACATCGAACAATGTCGAGACCGGCCGCTATACGCGCCACATTCTCGCCGACCGCCATGGCGGGGCAGCGCTGCCGAGTATCGAAGTGATCGATATGCGCACCCAGCAGATGGATAGCGGCAATTGGTTGGCGCCGAGTTTGGTGAAGGCGCTGGCCGAAACTTTCGCGGCCGGCGAACAGGCGCTGTTGTATCTCAATCGACGTGGCTATGCGCCGCTGACCTTGTGCCGTGCCTGCGGTCACCGGCTCCAATGCCCGAATTGCAGCGCCTGGCTGGTCGAGCATCGTCTGGTCGAGCGGCTTCAGTGCCATCATTGCGGATTCGCCATGGCACGCCCGAAGGCCTGCCCGGAATGCAAGGTCGAGGACAAATTGTTCGCTTGCGGGCCGGGCGTCGAACGGCTGGCCGAGGAGATCACGCAACGTTTTCCCGAGATACGCTTCACGGTGGCTGCGAGCGACACCGTGCGTTCAGCCAGCGAGGCGCAGGAGTTGGTGCGCCGAATCGAAGATCGCGAGGTCGATTTGATCATCGGCACCCAGATCGTCGCCAAGGGCTATCATTTTCCCTATCTCACGCTGGTTGGCGTGGTCGATGCCGATCTCGGCCTGTCGGGAGGCGATCTGCGCGCAGCCGAACGAACCTTCCAACTCCTATACCAAGTCGCCGGGCGGGCAGGGCGTGCCGAGCGCCCAGGACGGGTGCTGGTCCAGACCTTCATGCCGGAAAACAAGGTCATGCAGGCGTTGGCTATCGGCAATCGCGAAGGGTTCATAGCCGCCGAGGCCGACGAGCGTCGCGAGCACGGCATGCCGCCGTTCGGGCGTCTGGCGGGGGTGATTCTGTCGAGCGCCGATGCACGCGCCGTCGACGATGCCGCAGCGAGCCTGAATCGCACCGCGCCGCGGGGTAAGGGGGTCGAAATCCTGGGGCCGGCACCGGCGCCCATGGCGGTGCTGCGGGGACGTCACCGGCGGCGTTTTCTGGTCAAAGCCGACCGCAGTGTGAACCTCCAACGGCGTCTCGCGGACTGGATTTCGCGCACGCGCCTGCCGAGCCGCGTGAAGGTTCAACTCGATATCGATCCCTATAGTTTTTTGTGATGCAAAAACATTCAGTAAACTATTGAAAAAACAACTTCTATTCGCCTCCTTTGCGGGACGGGGAGGCCCGCTTGCGCGGCCGGTATCGGTATGGTAGACAACCCGGCCTTCAGCCAAAAACTTGCGCTGTAGGCGTATTTTCCGGGTTTCGGGGCTGGGACGCGGAATCATCGCCTAGGTTTGTTAATTACGGGGACTGTACAGGTGGCATCCGACACAACAGGCGCCACAGGTTTAGCCGGGCGTTACGCTACGGCTTTGTATGAGCTGGCCGACGATGCCAAAGCGCTCGATCAGGTCGCCGACGATCTGCGCAACCTCGCGCGGATGATCGATGCTTCGAGCGATTTCAAACGGATGATTCGTTCTCCGGTCATCAGCCGCGCCGCCCAAGGTGCCGCTCTCAATGAAATTCTATCCCAGGCGGGTGCTTCGGAACTGACCCGGAAATTCGCGGGCGTCCTCGCCTCGAATCGCCGTCTGTTCGTCCTGCCCGACATTATCGACGGTTATCTCTATATCCTCGCCGGACGGCGGGGCGAGGTGACCGCGCAGGTAACCAGCGCGCAGCCGCTCACGCCGCGTCAGCTTGCCGATCTCGAGGCAACGCTGCGCAAGTCGATCGGCGGCAAGATTTCGGTGGAACCGCGTGTCGATGCCGGCCTTCTGGGCGGGCTCGTCGTGCGGATCGGCTCGCGGATGATCGATTCGTCGCTCCGCACCAAGTTACAACATATGCGTCTCGCCATGAGAGGGATTGGTTAAATGGAAATCCGCGCCGCGGAAATCTCCGCGATTCTCAAAAATCAGATTCAGAACTTCGGCACCGAGGCGGAGATTGCCGAAGTCGGTCAGGTCCTGTCGGTCGGCGACGGTATCGCCCGTGTCTATGGCCTCGAAAAGGTCCAGGCCGGCGAGATGGTCGAGTTCCCTGGCGGCATTAAGGGAATGGCCCTGAACCTCGAAGAGGATAATGTCGGCGTCGTCATTTTCGGCAACGATCGTACGATCAAAGAAGGCGACACGGTCAAACGGACCGGATCGATCGTCGAAGTCCCGGTCGGCAAGGAATTGCTGGGCCGCGTCGTTGACGGCCTCGGCGAGCCGATCGACGGCAAGGGGCCGCTCAATGCGGCCAAGCGCGTCCCGGTCGAGACCAAGGCGCCCGGCATCATCCCGCGCAAATCGGTGCATGAGCCGATGCAAACCGGCCTCAAGGCCATCGACAGCCTGATCCCAGTCGGCCGTGGCCAGCGCGAGCTGATCATCGGCGACCGTCAGACCGGCAAGACCGCGATCATCCTCGACACCATCATCAATCAGAAGAAGATCAACGACGCTGCCAAGACCGACGCCGAGAAGCTTCACTGCATCTATGTGTCGATCGGCCAGAAGCGTTCGTCGGTCGCGCAGATCGTGAAGATCCTCGAAGAATACGGCGCGATGGAATACACGACCATCGTTGCCGCGACCGCGTCCGAGCCGGCGCCGTTGCAGTTCCTGGCTCCCTATACGGGCTGCACCATGGGCGAGTACTTCCGCGACAACGGTATGCATGCAGTCATCTTCTACGACGATTTGACCAAGCAGGCCGTGGCCTATCGCCAAATGTCGCTGCTGTTGCGCCGTCCGCCCGGCCGCGAAGCCTATCCGGGCGACGTCTTTTATCTCCATTCACGCCTGCTGGAACGCGCCGCCAAAATGGGCGAGGCCGCCGGTCTCGGTTCCTTGACGGCGCTGCCGGTCATCGAAACCCAGGCGAACGACGTGTCGGCCTATATTCCGACCAACGTCATCTCCATTACCGACGGCCAGATCTTCTTGGAAACCGATCTGTTCTATAAGGGCATCCGCCCGGCGGTGAACGTCGGGCTCTCGGTCAGCCGCGTCGGTTCGGCCGCGCAGATCAAGGCGATGAAGCAGGTCTCGGGCTCGATCAAGCTCGAACTCGCCCAGTACCGCGAAATGGAAGCCTTCTCGCAGTTCGCGTCCGATCTCGACGCCTCGACCCAGCGCTTGCTCGCAAGAGGATCGCGTCTCACCGAAGTCCTCAAACAGGGTCAGTTCATGCCCTATCCGGTGGAGGAACAGGTGGTTGCGATTTTCGCCGGCGTGAAGGGCTATCTCGATCGCATTCCGGTCAATCGCGTGGTCGATTACGAGCGCACGCTGATGGCATCGATCCGCGATAAGGGCCAGGACATCCTCGCCACCATCCGCACCGACAAGGAAATCAAGCCGGCCACCGAGGAAAAGCTGAAGCAGTACCTCGACGATTTCGGCAAGGCTTTCCAGTAACCGCTTGATAACTGAGTGAAATAGCGGCGCATGGCCAGCCTCAAAACTCTCAAGACGCGGATCAAGAGCGTCCGCTCGACGCAGAAGATCACGTCCGCCATGAAAATGGTGGCCGCGAGCCGTCTGCGCCGCGCGCAGGAAGCCGCCGAAGCGGCACGCCCCTATGCGGTTCGCATGGAGCGCATGGTTGCCTCGGTGCTCGCGAGCCCGGGCATCGCGGAAAACGGCCCACGCCTGCTTGCCGGGACCGGCAAGGACAATGTGCAGCTGCTGATCCCGGTGACATCGGATCGCGGTCTTGCCGGCGGCTTCAATGCCACCATCATCCGCGAAACGCGCCGCCGCATTGCTCTGCTTGAAGGGCAGGGCAAGACGGTCAAGTTGCTCTGCGTCGGCCGCAAAGGCGCTGCCGCTCTGCGCCGCGATTACGGCGCGAAAATCGTCGGCACCGCCGAAGATATTGGCCGCACGGGCGTCAAGTTCAGCGATGCGCACGACATCGGGCAGCGCGTGCTCGAGATGTTCGCCGCCGGCGAATTCGACGTCGCGACCGTGATCTTCAACCGTTTCGCCTCGGCGATTTCGCAGATCGTCACGCCACAGCAGATCGTTCCGGTGCCGGCGCCGAAGATCGAAGCGGCTCCGGTCGATGTCCATGGCGCGCATGGAACGCCCCGCGCGGTCTACGAATACGAACCGTCGGAGCAGGAAATTCTCGAAGCTCTATTGCCGGGCAACCTTCGGATTCAAATCTTCCGCGCGTTGCTGGAAAGCTCTGCTTCGGAACATGGCGCGCGCATGACCGCGATGGATAATGCGACCCGCAATGCGGGCGATATGATCGGCAAATTGACGATGACGTATAACCGTCAGCGTCAGGCGCAGATCACCAAGGAACTGATCGAAATTATCTCGGGCGCGGAAGCGCTCTAGAGACCAGGAGAGTACGAGATGGCGAAGAACAATGTGGGTGCGGTCTCCCAGATCTTGGGTGCGGTCGTCGACGTCAAATTCGAAGGCGAATTGCCGGAGATCCTGAACGCGCTCGAATGCGACAACCACGGCCGGCGGCTGGTCCTCGAAGTGGCGCAGCATCTGGGCGAATCGCAGGTCCGCACGGTTGCGATGGACACCACCGACGGTCTGGTCCGCGGCGCGAAGGTGACCGATACGGGCGAGCCGATCATGATGCCGGTCGGCCCCGAGACCCTTGGACGCATTCTCAACGTCATCGGCGAGCCGGTGGACGAACGCGGTCCGATCACCACCAAGACGAAGCTGCCGATCCATCGTTCGGCCCCGGAATTCGTCGATCAATCGACCGAAACCGAAATTCTTGTCACCGGCATCAAGGTCGTCGATCTGATCGCGCCCTATTCGAAGGGCGGTAAGGTCGGTCTGTTTGGCGGCGCCGGCGTCGGCAAGACCGTCATCATCATGGAACTGATCAACAACATCGCGAAGGCGCACGGCGGCTTCTCGGTCTTCGCGGGCGTCGGTGAGCGTACGCGCGAAGGAAACGATCTCTATCACGAAATGATCGAGTCGGGCGTCATCAAGCTCGATGGGCCGGGTTCCAAAGCCGCCCTCGTGTACGGTCAGATGAACGAGCCGCCGGGTGCCCGCGCGCGCGTCGCCCTGTCGGGTCTGACGCTGGCGGAATATTTCCGCGACCAGGAAGGCCAGGACGTGCTTCTGTTCGTCGACAACATCTTCCGTTTCACTCAGGCCGGCTCGGAAGTGTCGGCTCTGCTCGGCCGTATCCCCTCGGCCGTCGGTTATCAGCCGACGCTGGCGACGGACATGGGTGCGTTGCAGGAACGCATCACCTCAACCAACAAGGGTTCGATCACCTCGGTTCAGGCGATTTACGTGCCCGCCGACGACTTGACCGACCCGGCGCCGGCCGCGTCCTTCGCGCATTTGGACGCAACGACGGTGTTGTCGCGCCAGATCGCGGAACTCGGCATCTATCCCGCCGTCGATCCGCTCGATTCGACCTCTCGGGTGCTGAGCGCCAACATCGTCGGCGAAGATCACTACAACACGGCCCGGTCGGTGCAGAAGATTTTGCAGACCTACAAGTCTCTGCAGGACATCATCGCGATCTTGGGCATGGACGAATTGTCGGAAGAAGACAAACTGACCGTGTCGCGCGCGCGTAAGATTCAACGCTTCCTGTCGCAGCCGTTCCATGTGGCCGAAGTCTTCACGGGCTCGCCGGGTGTTTTTGTCAGCCTCGAAGACACCATCAAGGGCTTCAAGGGCATCGTAGCGGGCGATTACGATCATCTGCCGGAATCGGCCTTTTACATGGTCGGCACCATCGAAGAAGCGGTCGCCAAGGCCCAGAAGCTCGCGGCACAGGCGGCTTAGTCGATGGCTGAAGCCGGGCAGCAAAAGATCGCGTTCGATCTGGTCACGCCGACCGCGCTTGCGATCGCGGAGCAGGTGGACATGGTCGTCGTCCCGGGGAGCGAGGGCGATATCGGCGTATTGCCCGGCCATACGCCGCTGATCACCACGCTGCGTCCCGGTCTGGTCGATATCCACAATGACGGCCGTATAACCAAAAGCCTGTTCGTGACCGGCGGCTTCGCGGAAGCGACGCCGGAACGGTGCATGGTGTTGGCCGAAACGGTTCTGACCGTTGCCGACGTGACGCCACAGGACGCACAGGCGCGTCTTGCCGAGGCGCGCGAGAGCTTGGCTGCCGCCGGGGCCGAAGCGAACGCGGCGGCCAAGGATGAAGTCCGTGCCGCCGAGGCGTTGGTCGAGGCTGTCGCGATGCGTCGGGGATCGAACTGACACTCCATCGGTTGAAGCTCGGGCTGTTCATCCCGCTTGTCTTCGTGGCGCAGACTGCCACGGCCGGCGATATTTCCCTGACGGTAAACGGATTGCGCAGCGGCAACGGCATGTTGCGCATTGCGCTGTTCGACAATGCCCGCGACTTCCCGAACGGGCAGGAAATTTTGAAGCGCAACTTCACAGTCCAGGCCGGCACCGTAACCGTCCTCTTGGATACCCTGCCGACAGGCACCTATGCGATTGCTCTGCATCATGACGAAAACGCAAACGGCAAGATGGATATGGGGCTGCTTGGCCTGCCGCAGGAAGGTTACGGCTTTTCCAACGACGCACCGGTTTTTTTAGGTGCCCCGCCGTTCTCGGATGCCGCCTTTTCGTTGCCCGAGGAGGGCAAGGCGATTTCGATCCGCATGGTTTATTGACCCACATGCGAAATGCGACTGCTCAGGCAGCACCTGAACAAATAATCGTTCTAAAACAGAATATTGCGTCCATTTCCTGAATGTTCACTGACTCAAATCGTGGGCCCCTGTATGGTTGCGCGCACGATCCGGCGGGAGTAAGTGTTAAGGATCGGAAGACAAGAGGTGCCCCGCCATGCCCGATACTGCGCTTCCCGCCAACGGTCTCGAAGCAGTCCTGCGTTACAATCTGAATACGGGCGTCAAGCCGGTCAATGAGACCTTCGGTCCGGCCAATATGACGCGCCGGGTAAGCGGCAAGGGCGATGAACGTCCGGTTGTGCTCCATGATGGCCGAGCGATCCGCAGCGATCTCGATCTTGAGGTGCAAGGCTTCGAATTCGTTGACCAAAATACGAAGGTCAAAAGCTTCCTCGATCCGGAAGAACTCAAGACGGTTTACTACCAGGAATGTGTGGACCTCATCAAAAAGGTATCCGGCGCCGTCCGCGTCCATGTCTTCGACCATACGCTGCGCTCGGGCGACGAGGGCGAGCGCACCGAGAAATTTCTGCGCGAGCCGGTCTTGTCGGTTCATAACGATTACACCGAATGGTCGGGTCCGCAGCGCGTGCGCGATCTGTTGCCGAACGAGGCCGAGGCGCTGATCAAGCGTCGCTTCGCGATCATCCAGGTCTGGCGTTCGGTCAGCGACAAACCGCTGTTGGCCGATCCGCTGGCGATCGCCGATGCGCGCTCGCTCGACATGAAGGATCTAATCCCCGCCGAGCGGCGCTATCCGGATCGGGTGGGCGAGACGTACCAGATCGCCTACAACCCGGCCCACGAGTGGTACTATTTCCCGAAAATGCTTAAGAACGAGGCGATCGTCTTCAAGGTCTACGAGTCCAAGAAAGACGGCCGCGCCCGGTTCACGGCCCACACCGCCTTCGTCGATCCGACGACGCCGGCCGATGCGCCTCCGCGCCAATCGATCGAGGTCCGTACGATCGCTTTCTTCGACGAGGATAATTAGCCGATCTGGCGGTCGATCGCGCGCAGGACGTTCGTGATATCGATCGGCTTGGTGATGTATTCCTTGAACCCCGCCTGCAATCCGCGCTCGACCTCGGTAGGCATGGCTGCTGCCGTTACAGCAATGACCGGGATATCGCGGGTTCCGGGCATCGCCTGCAGGCGGCGCAGAACTTCGAAACCGTCCATTTCGGGCAGGTTGATGTCGAGCAGGATCAAATCCGGTTTTTGCTCGACGGCCATGTCGAGCGCGATATAGCCGTTAGCGGCGATCAGCATCGTGAAATTGCCGATGGTGCCGAGCAGTTCCTCCATCAGTTGCTGGTTCGATGCATTGTCCTCGACATAGAGGATGCGTCGCCGGCCGGAAACATCGTAACTCTGCGCGGATTCGGCGAGTTCGATCGGGCGCTGGTCGCCCTTGGAGGCGCTGTCCGGTACGGTAGTCCGCAATTCGACCCAGAAGGTGCTGCCGATGCCTTCCTCGCTTCGGAATCCCACGCTTCCGCCCATGAGTTCGGCGATCTGTTTGGTAATGGCGAGCCCGATGCCGGAGCCCTCGCTGCCGTCCGCCTCGCGCCCTAGGCGATTGAAGGGCTCGAACACCTGGGGTTGGTAGACTGGTGCGATGCCGCTTCCCGTGTCTTCGACTATGATCCTGATTGTGTCCTCGTCCATCTGCACCGCTGAAACGGTCACGCTGCCGCCCTTGTGATTGTATTTGATGGCGTTCGACAAAAAGTTGAGCAGGACCTGGCGCACGCGGCTGCGATCGGCCCACAACGCGGACAGTTCGACGCCTTCGGTCCGGTTGACGATGGCGACACCGGCCTTTTTTGCGCGGCTGGCGACCATGAACAGGCTGTGGGCGATCACGTCGGCGAGATCGACGCTTTCGTAGACAAGCGACAGCTTGCCCGCTTCGATTTTCGACAGCTCGAGAACCTGGTCGATGAGTTCGAGCAAATAATTGCCGGCGTTGAGGACGTGACGCGCATATTGCCGTTGCCGGTCCGGATCGGGCAGCCGCGCTCCACGTTCGAGTAGTTGCGCGAACCCGAGGATCGCATTCATCGGCGTACGCAGCTCGTGGCTCATGGACGACAGGAACGTGGATTTCGCTTGGTTGGCGGCATCGGCCATCATCCGAGCGTGTTCGAGTTCGACCTCGCGGCGTTTCAATTCGGTGATATCTACGCCGGAGCAGACCGTGCTTCCGTCGCTCATTCGGCGCTCCGTGACGCGGAGCCAGCTGCCGTTGACCAGTTCCTGTTCCTGGGTTTGGTTTCCGGTTCGGTAAGAGGCAAGCCGCTCGGCAACATAGGCCGGAATGCGTCCGATCGCCGCGCGGTACAGGCCCGCCTCGGAGGCAGTGCGGATAATTTCTTCGTAGGTAGTCTTGCCTGGGACCAGAGTCGCGCCGACCCCCTTGTAGAAGCGGTAGTAGTTGCTGTTCGCGGTCACCAGCCGATCGTTCGCGTCGAACAGCACAAAACCGTCGTTAACGGTTTCTATGGCGTTCTTTAGCCGCTCCTGCGCCGCGTCGGCGCGATCCTGCGCATCCTTGCTGCGCCGTTCGGCTCCCTTGCGTTGGGTGATGTCCTCGACAAGCGTCAGGATATAGCGCGTGTCATCGATCGCGAATATCTGACTGTAGATCAGCGCATCTATGACCTTGTTGTTCTTCAAGAAGGCACGGGTTTCCACGCCGACGATTTGTCCCTGTTCTATCATACGATTGCGAAATTCGGCGCGGCGGTCCGGATCCAATATGCCAAGCTCGGAGCTGTTTTTCCCAATCACTTCGTAACGCTCAAGGCCCGTCGTCCGTAGGAAGGCATTGTTGACGTCGACGATCGCACCGGTATCGAGACGCGCAATGGTGGCAACCAGCGGCGAATGCTCAAATGCGGCGGCGAATTTGGCTTCGGAAACCTCGGCGGCACGGGTCTTTTCCTGTAGATCCCCCATCGCCTGAACTAGGCTGGTTTCGGCGCGCCGCCTTTGACCGAGTAGGGTACCGACCGCGATCAGTGGCATGACGATCAGAATGCCGGCGATCCAGAAGGCGGTCTGCAAGAGGCGTTGGTTCGCGGGAATCGTCGGCCAGCCATTCTTGGGCACGGCCGCCATCTGCCACGAACCGTAGGGCAATACGACGTCGGCGAGCACCGGCGTGGCCTCGAATACCTCCGGCCGCCCAAAGAAAATTTCGCCGTCCGGCCCCATCGCGTCCTTGCCGCGAATGGCGATTTCGACACTTATCTTGGGATCGATCAGCCCGCTCGCCCCGTAGACGCGATCGAGATCGAGCACGGTCGATACCAATCCCCAGAACCGACCGGGACGTCCCGGCGCTTCGGACGTCGTGACTGGGATCCGCGCGATGAAACCGCGTCCGCCTTGAACGAGATCGACCGGGCCGGCTAACACCAGTTCGTTGAGTTCGCGGGCGCGATTGGCGGCGGCACGCTGGGCCGGTATCGTGTTGTAGTCGAGCCCTAGCGCCGCTTCGTTGCCGGCGTAGGGATAGACGTAGCGGATCACCAGGTCGGGGGCGCCGACGATGTTCCGGATCTCCGACTTGCCGAGCATGATTTGGGCCGCCAGCCGGTCGAAATCTTCACGCGATAGATCCGGCTCGGTCGCGATCACGGCCGTCATGCCGCGGATCAGATGCGCGTTCGCGGTGATGATGCCTTCGAGGCGGGCACGTACGATCCCGACCTCATCTGCGACCTTTGCGCGAATAGTCTGCTGGAATGATTGTGTGTTCAGATTTTCTGCGACAATGCCGAGGAAAATGATGCCGATCGCGGCAATCGCCGCCGGCAAATAGTCGAACAGCATACGAAGTCGGGGCTGCTCGGTTGCCCAACGACTCTCGCCCTCTGGCGAGGCGATTGTACCAATCGCGCGCATGGCGCCTATGCCGCTCCCGACTTGCGATACGCCAGGGCAAATGCCCGCGGCGCTGTTCCCCGACGGCTAGTCTCGCCCGTTATGTTCCCTGGCTTCGTCGTACTAGGACCAAGTGGCAAAGGCCATGCCCGAACCAGTGCCGGCATCGGTACGATAGCACGGCACATAATCGAGCAAGTCCATCTTGAGTCCGCTGCCGTCCAAAATGCCGGCTGCGGCGATCCAGTTCTTGGTCTCAGACGAGCCCGAGCGGAACATGATATTGGGTTCGTTGATCAGGGTTTCGACGTCGCCTTTGAGGAAGGCGCCCAGCATCTTATGATCCCATTCCTCGTCGACGACGAAATGGCTGATGCCGCCCGAGGCCACGACCGCGACGCGGGCGTCGGACTGCCATTTGCGAATCGCGCGCCCCATCGATTTGCCGAATTCGTAGCAACGCTTTGGCGTCGGCTGGTTGGGCGGATAGAAGGTGTTGAGCAAGACGGGAACCACGGGCACGGGTTTGTCGCGCAGAAGGCGGCGATAGATAAAGCCGATGGCATGGCCGACACTGCGCACCGTCCCGTCGGGATCGGTCGGCTGGGTCATGCAGGCGGCGACATCGAACTCGTCCTCGATCGCTTGGGCATGGATGTGCAACGCCAGATCCTTGGCGACCGGATAGATCTGATCGGCCAGCGGGCGATAGGAATACATGTCGCTGCCGCGGCCCGTTTTGATTTTGTGCTCTTTCTCTTCGTCGGTCAGCGTCAGGTTCTGGATCTCGTCGCCGCAGAACACGGAGAAGGATGGCTGCTTATCCTCCATGAACCATTCGTGCTGATCGTCGCCGACGACGACCAGGACGTCGGGGGCGGCGGCGAGCAGTTTTTCGCCGAGCTGGTCGAGGCCTACCTGGCAGCGCGTATGGCGCGCCACGCGCTCCTCCAGGGTCGCCAATTTGGCGAAATGCGGCCCGCCGCGATGGGCGTGCAGCTGTTCGAAATTATAGGTGCCGTCGCGAAGTGCCAGATCGGTTTGGGCGCGGTCGAACGCGGCCCGTACCTCCCATTCCACCGGGGGCAGGTTCAACAAGGGGCCATGCGAAGTGCCGACGCCATACGTGATCTGTGCCATGTGGTGTTATCTCCCTGAATTCGATGCGCCATCGAACCTAAAAACCGCAGCCACGTCAATCGAATACACGTTATTTGAGCGCGGAAACCTGGCGTTTTTCGCGTGTTTCGATGCGTAGCAGCAGGACCGCGCCGGTGATGATGATGGCGCCGCCCGCCCAAGTCGCCAGTCCGGGCACCTGCCCAAAGAACACGATCCCGAAAAAGGCGGCCCAAACGAGGCGGGTATAATTCATCGGTTCGATGGCCGTCACGTCGCCATGTTTCAGCGCCTCGGTCATGAGCCAGTGGCAGGCGCTGCCCGAGGCCCCAATAGCGATGAACAGCAGCCATTGGCCGAGGCTCGGCCAGACCCATACGAAAAGCGAGGGGATAAAGGTCAGCACCGTCACCGTGACACTGAGATAGATCACGATGGTGGAGGCCGAATCGGTACGGATCATCGACTTGGTCATCAGCCGCACGACGGCGCCGACGATGGTCGCCGCCAGCACCAGCAACACGCCGAAATTGATTTCGCCGGTGAGGCCCGGTCCGAGCAGGATGATCATGCCGACGAAGCCGATGCAGATGCACACCCAACGCATCATGCGCGAGCGTTCGCCCATGAAAACAATCGCGCCGATCGAGGCGAAGATCGGCGACATGAAGCCCAGCGCCGCCGCGTCGGCCAGCGGGATCAGGCCGAGCGCCCAAAAATAGGCCGCGATGCTCGATGTCTGCAGGACGTTCTTGAACAGATGGAAGCCGAACCGCTCGGTGCGCAGCGACGACAGCTCGATCCGCCAATAAAAGGGCGCGAAGGCGAGCACGCCGAACAGGTTGCGGAAGAAGACGACCTCCAGCGAATGAAAGCCGCCGTTATTGATCAAATATTTAATCCCGGCATCGTTGGCCGAGATCAGCGCCGAGGCCATGATCATATAAAGGATGCCGCGTGTCACCGGCGCGATGGGACGATCGCGCATTATCATGCGAGACGCGAGGCGAAGCCGCAGTTACTTCTTCGGTTCCAGCTTCAGCGACGCCGAATTGATGCAATAGCGCAGACCGGTCGGCGCTGGGCCGTCCGGGAAAAGGTGGCCGAGATGGGCGCCGCACTTTTTGCAGTGGACCTCGGTGCGCACCATGAGGTGGCTGACGTCGCGCTCTTCCTCGACCACGCCTTCGGCTGCGGGTTTGGTATAGGATGGCCAGCCGGTGCCCGAGTCGAACTTGTCGTCGGAGGCAAACAGCTCTTCGCCGCAGCACACGCACTTATAGATGCCGGGCGTTTTGGCGTTGTAATATTCGCCGGTGAAGGCGGGTTCTGTGCCTTTCTGGCGGGTCACGTAGAATTGTTCGGCCGAAAGTTGGCTGCGCCATTCGGTCTCGGATTTCTTGATCTTATCGGTCACGACGATCACACTCCTGCGCATCGGGGAACGTTTCGCCCCAGTTTAACCCCCAGATGGGGCGCCGCCAACCTCGGCACCAGAAGCCGGCCCGCGTAAGGCAGGGGCGGCGGCGCAAGGAGGAGCCGCAAATGATCGAACTTCATTCGTCACCGACGCCGAACGGCCAAAAGGTCATGATCATGCTCGAGGAATTGGGAGTCGAATGGAAACATATCGACGTCAATATCCGCCTCGGGGATCAGTTCAAACCCGAATATCTGAAGCTGTCGCCCAACAACAAGATCCCGACCCTCGTCGATCCCGACGGTCCGGGCGGCAAGCCTTATACGATGATGGAATCGGGCGCGATTCTGATTTATCTGGCCGAGAAATTCGGCAAGTTTTTGCCCAAGGACGCGAGGCAGCGCTACGACACGCTGCAATGGGTGATTTTCCAAATGGCGCATATCGGCCCGATGTTCGGCCAGGCCAACCACTTCAACACCTACACCAAGGAAAACATCCAATACGCCAAGGATCGCTATAACAACGAATCCATCCGCCTCTATCGCGTGCTCGACAACCGCTTGAAGGACAGTGCGTGGCTCGGCTGCGACGAATATACCATCGCCGACATGGCGACCTACGGCTGGTGCAAGGGCTACAAGGATCGCGGCATCACCGAGGCCGAGTACCCGAACTTCCACCGCTGGTTCAAGGCGATGGCCGCGCGCCCTGCGGTGCAGCGCAACGACAAGATGGCGCCCGAGATCCGCGAGCGCATGGCCAAGGCCGCCGAGGGCAAGGAAGCGGTGAACATCTACGACACCAAGGACAACGCCCAGCGTCTCGCCCAGGCCACCACAGGGCGCTGACACGGTCCGTCGCGTCCCGCGTCGCATCGAACAAAACCGGGGCCGAACATGTCCGCTAAATCCGGATTGCTCGGTCCCGTTCCCTTGACCGCCGAGGCGATCGCGCAGGCGATCGAGCCGCTGTCGATCGGGACCTACGCCTTGGGCAACCTGCGGGCAGGGCGCTTTTTCATTCGCAAGATCGGGCGCGACGACCGCGATCTCGCCCGTCAGCTTGTAGCCTTTGTCGGTCGCTACGATGCTTTCAAATACCGCACCTATGTGTCGACGCGGCGCGCGTTTGAGAAGGAATGCCGGCTGTTCCACGATTTCGCACCGCCCGAAACCACGGCCCATCCGCACCGTCCGCTCGGCACGCGCTTTACCTGCCCGGTCTTGAGTTGCCCAATGAGCGAATAGGGTGTCGGAGCCTCGTCCTGAGCTTGTCGAAGCCTCGTCCTGAGCTTGTCGAAGGACGGATGCCCATATCGCGAAAATTTATGTGCATTTCTAGGCATCGTCGTTGGGGAAGGTTGGAAATCGGCCAAATCGGCCGGAGCCATATGTGCATCGTCTAGGCATGATCTAGGCATCATCTTCGCATCGTCTAGGCATTTACTGTGCATTTTGTGTGTATGTTCTGTGCATCGCGGTTTGGGTTGATGGTGGCGCATGATCCTTTGTTCCGGCGAGGAGACTCATCCTCACGCGGCATTTGGAAAGAACAAAACAGAAACATATCCGAAAGCGATTGGCCCTGTCAAGAAAATAATTCCAATTCCGGCTGATACATCCACCTTACGAGCGGTCGGAACCGCAAAACCTAAAGATCGATGTCGCGCCCGAAATCGCGCGGGCGTTCGATCCCCCAATCGTCGACGATAGGGTGTGGGGCGAGCAGCAGTTTCTTGAAATCGCTGGGCGGGATTAAGGCGCCGACTTGGGGCACGTTATTTTCGTCGTGGACCCGATCCGGGCGCTGGCGGCGCGGAGGCCGGTCGGAGGACGTTTTCCGAATTTTGACCATCGGCGAAACCTTTCGTTTCAGCCCGACAATCCTACCCGAAAGTTCGTCCGGTCGCGAGCGGGCTGGCTAAGCCGTGCGCTTGGTGGCGTAGGGCTGCACCAGCATATGGGGCGGGATGTGCAGGAGTGCTGCGAGGCTGCGCAGCATCGGCACTGTGAGGGGGGCGCTTGCGCGTCAGCACTTCCGACTCGCGGCACCGGGTGCCGAGATGGGGATGTTCCGTATGACCTGCCCCCCTGAAATGTCCTCGGTTTGAAGTTAGTGTGTTCTCTGGGGGCGAGCCAAAACCGCCCCGTTTACCTCCCCATCGCCTTCTGTGCCTTTTCCACCACCGGTTTCGGCGTTTCGTAGAACGCGGCGAAGGTCTTCTGCAACTCGGCGCCGTTCATCGAGGTGACGCTGAGACCGATCTTCGCCGCCTCGGCCAGATAGTCCGGATCGGCGACCGTGGCATCGAAGGCCTTCCTCAGCGTGGCGACGCGCTCGGGCGCCAGGCCGGGCGGTGCTGTGATCGGGCGGCCGATGGCGTCGGCGCCGAAGATCAGATCGGCGAGCTGGCGGTCTTCGCCCGGCTTCACCAATTCGAAAAGGCTCGGAACGTTGGGGAAATCCGGGGTGCGCTGCTTGCCGAAGGTCATCAGGATGGACAGCTCGCCGTTCTCCACGTTCGGCTTATATTGCGAGCGGATGGTGCTCATATACATCCCGCAGGTCGCATCGACCTCGCCGCGTTGCATGGCGATATTGATGTCGCGCGTGCCGGCATAGCCGGCGATGACCTTGATCTTGATCCCGACCAGGGCGGCCATCACGTTCGGATGGATCGCGGTGATGGCGGACGGGCCGGTCGCGCCGAAGACGATCTCGCGCGTCTTCAGATCCTCCCAGCTTTTGACGTTGGCATGTTTCCACACGCCGCAGCTGGAGACGTCGGAATCGAGATTGCCGACCCAGAGGAATTTGCCGGTCTCGAACTGCGCGTCCGAATTGCCGAACAGCGGCTCGAGCGCCACCGAGGAGGGGATCAAAGCGAGTTCCGTGCCGTCCTTGCGCGCCGCGTTATACAGGCGCACGGCGAGTCGCAGGCTGCCCGCGCCCGGCTCATTTTTGACCACGACGTTGGGGTTGCCCGGGACGTGGCGACCGAGATGGCGCGCGAACAGCCTTGCATAAGTGTCGTACCCGCCGCCCGGCCCGACGCCGACGCTGAGCGTGATGTCCTTGCCCTTGAAGAAGGTCTCTTCCTGGGCGAGTGCTGGGGTGGAGAGCGTGAGCAATGCCAGAAGCCCGGCAACAAAATTGTATTTCATCATAAGCCTCCCGTTTTCGTTTCTTTTTTCTCGTCTTGGCCGTACTCGTTGCGGCCATCCACGAGTCTTTTCGCGCCGACGCGCCTTCCGTCATGGATGGCCTGAATAAATCGGGCCATGACGGCGCTAACCGCGCTACGGCTTCACGAACTTGACGACGAACTGATCCTTGGGCTGCGCGGGCTCGGGCGTGTTGCGATCCTTCGGATCGTTCGGGTTGCGCAGGAAATCGCCGACGGCGGCGAGCTTGAAACCGGCCGCTTCGACTTCGTTTTTCAAGAACGCTTCTTCGATGCGGTGCAGGGTGCCGGCTTCGGAGATGCCAGTGCCGGGACGGCCCGCATGGTCGGCGATCACGTAAACTCCGCCGGGCTTCAGCGCCGCGAAGACCGCGCGGTTCATCGCAGCGCGATCCACACCCATATGGCCGAGATCGTGATAATTGAAGATCAAGGTGACGATATCCAATTTCGCCGCGGCGAGATCGGCGGGAACGGGAGAGTCGAATTTCTGCAGCACCGGAACGATGGCGGCGGCCTTGGTGCCGGCGGCGCGCATGGTCTCGGCGCGCAAGGTAAGCGACTCGGCCGAGGTGCGGCGCACGGGAGGTGGCGGCGGTGCTGCCGCCGGTGCGGCGGGCATCGCCGTTGGATTGGCGTTGCCCTCGGCCTGGGCGGGCGGCTTGCGGTTGGGATCGGGCGGCGCACTTTGACCGTACACCGTGCCGGTCGGCCCGATGGCGCGCGCCAGCAACTCGGTCGTATAGCCGCCGGCAGCGCTGATATCGAGCCCGGTCATGCCGGGGCGCACACCGAAAAAGGCGATCATCTGATCGGGCTTGCGGCGCTGGTCGGTGGTGCGGTCGGCGGCAGTGCGGTCCGGGCTCGCTATTACGGCCTGGATTTGTGTTTGCGATAGCGGCGGCGGATTCGATGCACAGGCACCGAGCAGCAAAGCGAGGGCGGTGAGGGCGAGTTTCATTTTGTGGGCCTCCTGTTGGTTTTCCGTTTTCTTCTTCGTCATGGCCGCATTTGTTACGGCCATCCATGAGTCTTTTCGCGCTATCGCGCTTTCGTCCGTGGATGGCCCGAACGAGTCGGGCCATGACGGTTTTTCGTTTTCGGACGGCGCCCCCGTGTTGCGTGCCGCCTAATACCGCCGATAGGTCGCGATGTTTCCGGCGCGCGGCTCCTTCGTCGCGGCCAAGGCTGCGTGGGCGTGTTCGACCACCGTCTCGACCTTGTCGTCGGGTTCGATGGAGGCGATGCCGAAGCGGATGGTGAGATCGACCTCGGTTTCGTCGATGAGCATGAGCTTGCCGCCGGTGAGGCTGGCGCTTAGACGCTTGAGCACCGCTTCGGCGACATCGGTCTCGGTATAGGGCAGCGAGAGCATGAACAGATCCTCGCCGGTGCGGAACAGCTGGTCGTAGGGACGCAGCTTGCTGTTCAGCAGAGCCGCGAACTGGCTCATCACTTCGGCTGGATTCAGATGATAGCCGGCATCGCCTTCGTCGTCGCCGGCCAGGCGGAATTCGGAAATCTCAACCAGTGCCACGCAGATGCGCTGGTCGGTGCGGCGCACGCGCTCCAGCTCGGCGGCGATCTGGAGCTTCATGCCGCTTTCGTTGCCCACACCGGTGAGATCGTCGATGAAGGCGATCTCGCTGACCGCTTCGCGGATCAATTTGAAGACGAGGTCGTTAAACTTGACGACCGACTCCATGAAGGCGGCGTAATCGGCCGCCGGTAATTTGCCGCCCGCTCGCACGGCATTGGCCAATTGTTCGGCCAGGCTTTGCATGGTTTCCAGGTTCAGGCCCAAGGCGGCAAAGGCCATGCTTTCGGCATAGAGATCGGACGGCAGGCCGTAATACCAGCCGCGGAAGGGCGACGGACCGATGGACGGGGGCGGAACGTTAGGGTCTGGAGCCAGGACGGCGATGTGCCAATCCTTGAGCCAGGCCATCTGGGCGCTCATGGCCGCTTCCATCCGCGACAGTTCGCGGCGATACATTTCCGGCGTCTTGAAGTCATCAGACATGCGTTACTCCCCGTGCGCGACCATACAGAGTGTGACGGGCGGAGAAAATATCTGAATCCCCTATCTGATAGTCTGGGCGAAAACGCACTCGAAGGCGCGCTTGAGGGCGGCATCGACCGCGTCCATCGAGGCCGCGACGCCGAGTGCTTCGAGCGAGGTGACCCCGTAGCCCGCCAGCCCGCAGGGCACGATGCCCTCAAAATGGCTGAGGTCCGGGGCGACATTGAGGGCTATGCCGTGGAAGGCGATCCAGCGCCGCACCCGCACACCGATGGCCGCGATCTTGGCTTCCTCACCGTTGGGTAGTACGACCCAGATGCCGATTCGTCCGGTCCTGCGCTCGCCGGTCACCCCGAACTCGCCCAACGCCCCGATTACCCAATCCTCCAACCCATGGACGTAGGCGCGCACATCCTGGCCGCGCCGACGCAGATCCATCATGGCATAGCCGACCCGCTGGCCCGGCCCATGATAGGTATAGCGCCCGCCGCGCCCGGTGCGATGGACCGGAAAGCGGGCGGGTGCCAGCAACTCGTCGGGCGCCGCACTCACGCCCGCCGTATAGATCGGCGGGTGTTCGAGCAGCCAGACCAGTTCGCCTGCGCTCCCGTCGTGGATCGCTGTCACGCGCGCCTCCATCTGGAGCAGCGCATCCGCATAACCGACGGGTGCCTCGGCGATGCGCCACTCGACATCGACACACGTGGTTCCTGGCTTGGGTATTGGCGGAGGTGCGGGGATCGTGTCCATCCGGGCAGTTTATTCGTAAAGGAGCGGCTTGTCGCCGTCCGACCGTCCTGCTAATGAACGCCCCACTTGCGGTCGTGGCGGAACTGGCAGACGCGCTACCTTGAGGTGGTAGTGGGGCAACCCGTGGAGGTTCGAGTCCTCTCGACCGCACCAAAATTTTAGAGCATGAAGATGTTCTATGCAGGATGTCGCGCCGCTTCAGCCAGTTGCGGCCGGCATCCGGCAACCGGGAAAGCTGAATAATTGACCTAGGGCCGATCGACGGCCGCGGAGGCCGGCATGGCCGACAAGCTGCTGAACGAAGAAGCCCTCGAATATCACCGCAGCCCGACCCCCGGTAAGCTCGCAGTTGTTGCGACCAAACCCCTCGCCAACCAGCACGATCTGTCGCTCGCCTATTCGCCGGGCGTGGCCGCCGCCAGCCTGGAAATCGCGCGCGATCCCAAAACCGCCTCGGAGCTGACTGCGCGCGGCAATCTCGTTGCCGTCATCACCAACGGCACCGCCGTGCTCGGGCTCGGCAATATCGGCCCGCTCGCCGCCAAGCCGGTGATGGAGGGCAAGGCGAACCTGTTCAAGAAATTCGCCGGCATCGACGTGTTCGATATCGAGATCAACGAAACCGATCCGCAAAAATTTATCGATATCGTCGCATCGCTGGAACCGACCTTCGGCGGTATCAACCTCGAAGACATCAAGTCGCCCGAATGTTTCGAGATCGAGACTAAGCTCAAGGAGCGCATGAAGATCCCGGTCATGCACGACGACCAGCATGGAACCGCGATCATCGTCGGCGCAGCGGTCGTTAATGCGCTCAAGATCGTCAAGAAGGACATGAACAAGCTGAAGCTTGTCTGTTCCGGCGCGGGTGCGGCCGCACTTTCTTGCCTCGATCTGTTGTGCAAGCTCGGCCTGCAAAAAGAAAATATCTTCGTGTGCGACATCGGCGGCGTGATCTACGAAGGCCGCGTCGAGCATACCAACCAGCACAATGTGCGTTACGCCCGCAAAACCGACGCGCGCACGATGGACGACGTGATCGCGGGCGCCGATATCTTCCTGGGTCTTTCGGCACCCGGTGTGCTCAAGCCCGAGATGGTCAAGAAGATGGGCGATCATCCGCTGATCTTCGCGCTCGCCAATCCCAATCCCGAGATCACGCCGGAGGATGCGCTGGCGGTGCGGCCCGATGCGATCCTGGCCACCGGGCGCACCGACTATCCGAACCAAGTCAACAACGTCTTGTGCTTCCCCTATCTGTTCCGCGGTGCCCTCGATGTCGGGGCCACGGCGATCAACGACGAGATGAAGATGGCGTGCGTGCATGCGCTGGCGCGCTTGGTCGAGGAAGGATCCGACGAAGCCGTGATCCAGGCCTATGGGCCGCAGGATCTGATTTTCGGGCCGGACTACCTGATCCCCAAACCATTCGATCCGCGCCTGCTTGTCGAACTCGCTCCGGCGGTCGCGCGCGCAGCGATGGAAACGGGTGTGGCGACGCGCCCGATCAAGGATTTCGAGGAATATCGCCGCCAT
This sequence comes from Caenispirillum bisanense, assembly GCA_945877815.1. Taxonomy (GTDB): domain Bacteria; phylum Pseudomonadota; class Alphaproteobacteria; order Rhodospirillales; family UBA2165; genus CANIGJ01. The sequence continues at coordinate 49,637 of CAMDWJ010000006.1, read as the reverse complement.
CTCAACGAATTCGTCTTCCGCTCGGGCTCAGTGATGAAGCCGGTCTTCGATCGCGCCAAGTCCGACCCGAAACGCGTCGTCTATGCCGAGGGCGAAAGCTATCGCGTGTTGCGCGCGGTGCAAGCCGCGCTCGACGAAGGCATCGTGAAGCCGATCCTGATCGGGCGGCGCAGCGTGGTCGAGACGCGCATCGAGCGTTTGAGCCTGCGCATGCGCCTCGAAGAGGATTGCCAGCTCGTCGATCCCGAGCGCGACGACCGCTACCGCGAATATTGGATGCAGTATCACCACATCATGCGCCGGCGCGGCGTATCGCGAAACGAGGCGCGGGTCGTAGTGCGCACCAACACCACCGTCATCGGTGCGCTGATGGTCCGCCGGGGCGAAGCCGACGCCATGATCTGCGGCGCGCGTGGCCGTTATGTCGAGCATCTGTCGCCGATTTTCCAAATCATCGGGCTGCGGCCGGGTGTCGATCGCGGCGCGGCGTTGGGCATGATGATCCTACCCAAGGGCACCATCTTCATCTGCGATCCTTTCGTGAATGCGTCTCCGACGCCCGAACAGATCGCGGGCTATACGGTGCTCGCGGCCGAAACCATACGCCGCTTCGGCATCGAGCCGCGCGCGGCGTTGCTGTCGCATTCCAATTTCGGCTCCTCGCAAACCGAGAGTGCGCGGATCATGCGCGAAGCGGTCACCTTGATCCGCGCGCGTGCGCCCAACCTTCAGGTCGACGGCGAAATGCATGCCGATGCGGCCTTGGCCGAATCCTTGCGTGAACCGCTGATCGGCGAAGGGCCGCTGAAGGGGGCCGCGAATTTGCTCATCATGCCGTCGCTCGAAGCGGCCAATATCGCCTACAATCTTCTCAAGGTTCTTGCCGACGGATTTGCCATCGGCCCGATGTTGCTCGGCGTGCGCCTGCCCTGCCACGTGGTGCAGGAGACCATCAATGCGCGCGGCATCACGGACATGACCGCGCTCGCCGTCGTCGAGGCGCAAACGGCGTCCATCGAAAGCGAGCCGGATCGGTCAGCGTGAGCGAGACGTCCGTCGAGGCCGCTGCGCGCGAGGAGGAAATCGAAGCGGCTAAGGGACACGGTCTGTCGCCGGATTTTATCGAGACCTTCGCCGAAGCCCTGGACCGCGACGATGTCGGCGTTGTTAGGCTGCTGTCGCAGCCGTTGCATTATTCCGAACTCGCCGATCTGATCGAGGCGCTCGATTTCGAGCAGCGCGGCAAGTTGATCGATCTGATACGCGATAATTTCGATCCGGTCGTTCTCACCGAGCTCGACGATACGGTGCGCGAGCAGGTCATCGAACATCTCGGCATGCGCCATGTTGCCGAAGCGGTCGCCGACATGGAGTCGGACGATGCGCTGTTCGTGCTTGGCGAGATGGAGCCGCACGAGCAGGACGAGGTTCTGGCTGCGCTTCCGGCCGACGAACGCTCGTTGATCCGCGAGGGCCTCGCCTATCCCGAACGCAGTGCCGGCCGCCTCATGCAGCGCGAGGTGGTCGCGATTCCCGAACAATGGACCGTTGGCGAATCCATCGACTTTTTGCGCGGAAGCTCCGACCTGCCGCTCGATTTCTACGACGTGATCCTAGTTGATCCGCGCCATCATCCGGTGGCGACGGTGCATTTGTCTCGTCTGCTCGCAGCGGGTCGCCCGGTGCCGCTCAATACGCTCGCCGCCAAGGATATGAAAACCATCCCGGTAGAGATGGACCGGGAAGAGGTCGCTTTCCTGTTCCGTCAGCGCGATCTCATTTCGGCGCCGGTCGTCGACGAGGATGGTCGGCTTGTGGGCGCGATCACCATCGACGATATCGTCGACGTCATCGATGAGGAGCACGAAGAAGACATCATGCGTCTGGCCGGCGTCGGCGAGGGCGACAATCTGTTCACCGCCGTGCTCGATACGATCCGTGCGCGCTTCTTCTGGCTGCTGACCTATGTCGTGTGCGCCTTCGCGGCGGCAACGGTCATCCGAATGTTTCAGGGTTCGATCAACGAGATGGTGGCGCTGGCCATCCTCATGCCGATCGTGGCCGCGATGGGTGGTACGGCGAGCGTGCAAACCTTGACGGTGGCCGTCCGTGCCATTGCGATGAAGGAACTGACCTCGGCGAACGCGTTGCGAAATATCGGCAAGGAATTGGGCGTCGCCTTCATCAATGGCGTGGTGTTCGCTATATTGGTCGGCGCGGTTGTCGGACTCTGGTTCGCCGATTGGGCGCTCGGCGGCGTGATCGGCCTCGCCATCGTCCTCAATCTCGTGGTCGCCGGCCTCTACGGAAGTACCATGCCGGTGCTGCTGCTGCGCATCGGCGTCGATCCGGCTGTGGCGTCGAGCGCATTCGCGACCGCTATCACCGATATCTTCGGATTCTTCGTCTTTCTTGGCCTGGCGACACTGATCCTGCTTTAGCGGTCACATCTTGTAGAGATAGAGGCGCGTGCGCCGTCCATCGTCGAGTGTCTTAACCTCGTAGGCCGCGCGATCCTCGATCTGAAACGAATTGCTGATCAGCAGACTGCCCGGCGTCATCTCCCGGCGCGCCTTGTCACGCAGCGCCGACATCGGGGCGGGCGACAGGAACGCATAGACGACGTCGTAGGGCGCGAGAGAGCGGTTCCAGAAATCGCCATAGATCATGTGCGCATTGACGGGCCCAGTCAGCAGGCGGCGCGCCCAGGACACCAGAAACGGCAGGGGCGCGCTTTCGATTCCCTCGATTCGCATGTCGGGTCGCACCCGCGCGAGATCGATGACGGTGCCGCCGAAACCATGGCCGAGATCGACGAAGCGGGCTCCGGGCCTCAGCGGCAGAAGTGCCGCCAGCGCCATCACGGTAGTGTCGTTGGTGAGATACAACGGGACACGCGAGCGCGCGGCATTCCAAAAGACGAGGGTGAGGATGGCGAAGGCGGCGAGATATATCCAGGCCGGAACCGCGAGCGACGAGGCCAGGGCGGCTGCCGGTGGCATAGCCATCTGGATTGGGATCCACCAACGTGGCAGCCGGAACAGGCGTTCGCCGAGACGGGCCGCGATGATCCCCTGAACGGCCAGCACGACAAACAGGGGGGCGGTCTGGCCCAGCCAGATCGCGCCCGCGAAGGCGCCCGTGAAGGCGAATAATGCACCGACCGCTTGGGTCAGCAATACGCGGAACAAGGGTGCTCTGCGCCAGCTCGGCCGCGCGGCGGAGATCGATCCATCGATTTGGTGGGCGGTGGCCATATGGGAGATCATGTCCTTGTTTTCGCGGCCCGCCTGGGCAAAGTTTCACATCCCTACGGTTATCGTCCATACAAGGAATCACAGTCAGATGGCGAGCAATTCGTCGAATAAAGTCGTGTTGAGCGAGGTGGATGCGCGCGGTGTGGCGACCGTGACGCTCAACCGGCCGGAGGTCTTCAACAGCTATAACGCGGCCTTACTGACCGGGCTGGCCGAAACGCTGGTGGCGCTCGAATCCGACGCGGCCGTGCGTGTGGTCCTGCTGCGCGGCGCGGGGAAGCATTTCTCGGCTGGGGCGGACGTCAATTGGTTCAAGGAACTGGCGGTCGCCACCGACTACGAGCGCTTGAAGGCCGCGCGGATGTCGACCGGCGCCATGCGCAAGCTCGCGACCCTCGCCAAGCCAACTATCGCGTTGGTCCAGAATGCCTGCTTCGGCGGCGGTGCCGGCTATGCTGCAGCCTGTGACATCGTGGTGGCCTCCCAAGATGCGCGCTTCGCCGTGACCGAGGTGCGTATCGGCATCACGCCGGCGCCGATCCTGCGCCAATTGATCGACAGTATCGGCCTGCACAATACACGTCGCTATGCGCTGACGGCGGAAACCTTCGATGTGGCCGAAGCGATGCGCATCGGTCTGGTGCAACTCGCCTGCCCGGTCGGCGGATTGGATGCGGCGGCGGCCCCCATTGTCGATGCGCTTCTGCGCGGCGGGCCGAACGCAATACGCGATACCAAGCGACTGATCGGCGAGGCGGCGCAGGGTCCGTTTGACGATGCGCTGGCCGAGAAGCTCGCCGGGATCAGTGCGGCCGGGCGCGGAACGGACGAGGCCATCGAAGGTGTGGCGGCATTTCTCGGCAAACGGACGGCAAGCTGGTATCCGGGCGGGTGACGGTCCATCTCATTCGCATGGCGGCGGGGCTCGTGACGGTCGCCGGCCTGCGCGAACGCCAAGCCGAACGATTGCGCCAGTATAAAAATTTCAGCGGCAAGCGCGGCGTTTTGCAAACCTTTACACGCAACGTGCCGAAGCGCGCCGACGAATTGACCGACGGCGGCTCGATCTATTGGGTGATCAAAAAACATGTGCGCGTGCGCCAGCGCATTCTTGCCGTCGCACGCGAGGTGGATGACGAGGGCAAAGCCCATTGTCTGATCCGCATCGATCCGGAATTGGTTCTGGTCGAACCGCGTGGTTATAAGGCGTTCCAGGGTTGGCGCTATCTGCGCGTCGAGGATGCGCCGCCCGATCTGGGGTCCAGTGATGTCGATGCCGAGGCGCTTCCGCCGGATATGGCCGACGAGTTGCGGTCGCTGGGCCTTATTTGACGGTTGTGATATAAAGTCACAGGCATTGGCGCAGGGCTAGATGGCTGGCCAGGGATACAATATCGAGAAAATCAATTTTCTCATCGTCGAGGATAACGCCCATATGCGTCTCTTGGTGCGTTCGATCCTTAGCGCGCTGGGTGCGCAATCCGTCAGGGACGCCGAAGATGCCAAGTCGGCATATGTCATTCTCGGTGCGTTCCCGATCGATATCGTGATCTGCGACTGGCAGATGGAACCCGTCAACGGGCTCGATTTCGTGCGGGCGATCCGGACAGGGAAAACTAGCCCCAATCCGCATATTCCGATCATCATGCTCACGGCCCATTCCGAAATGAATCGAGTCACCGAAGCGCGCGATTGCGGCATCAATGAATTCGCCGTCAAACCGATTTCGGCCAAATCGCTGTATGCAAAGATCCGCGAGATCATCCGAAACCCGCGTAACTTCGTCCAAACGGAGACCTATTTCGGCCCCGACCGGCGGCGCCGTCAGGTCAAATTCGCCGGCGAGGAACGGCGCAAGGATGTGCCGACGGCGGCCTTGAGCGATGCGGAGATCAAGGCGCTGTTGAACGACTAGTCCGTCCTGCTAGCATGGCCTAAGTCACTATTTTTGTTAGTATTCTGCGAAAGTTGCATTGTTCGATGGCGCCCCATACAACATTATCCATGTTCTGCTTAGGATTGCCGAGATGAGCGATAGCGCCCGTATCATTCGTCCGAACCTGACCCTGAACTCCAAAGTTACCGTTGGAGGGCCGGGCGCCGTGGACGAGGAGACGCTCGAACGCGCCGAGCAGGTCATCCAGAATATGTCCGAGGATTACCTCAAGTGGGCCAAGGACGATCTTGCGCGCCTCGCAAAGGCTTTCGCCGTCCTCAAAGGCGCGCAGGGCGGTGGCGACACGGCGGCCCAACTTGAAGCGATATTTTCCGTTTCGCACGACATCAAGGGGCAGGGCGGCAGCTTTGATTATCAATTGATGACGATTGTCGGCAATCAGCTGTGCCGCTTCATCGAGAACCTGAACGGCAACGCCGACAATATGGCGATCGAGGTGATCGAACTCCATGTAAATGCATTGCAGGCGGTTATGGCACAAAAGCTTAAGGGCGACGGCGGCCCCATCGGCAAGGCCTTCCTGAGCGGTCTGGAACAGGTCATCGCTAAGCGGACCGTCAAGCCGGCCTGAGCCGGGTTCAATCTTCCGTTAATAATTTGCCGTCTATCCTTGTCCGTCACGACAATGAAGGGCGGAGAAATGGGTCATATCGGCAGTCCGCGGCAGATGCAGTTCGAAGCCGCCATCTATAACCGTGAGGTGCGTTCGGCGCTCAAGGACAATCGCTCTCACGCGGTCCTCGGCGATCATTGGGCGAATACACAATATTTCAGCGTTATTGCGGAGACAGGCTCGGAAGCCCGTGCCTTCTTCGCCGAACGTTACCCGCCCGATCAGGGTTTCGTTATCGCCGATCTGACGCCGGTGCGCATCGCGGCGTGACGTCGTTAGGCTTGTAAAGCCCGGTCACTGCGTTGATTCGAACGCGCGGTAGGCCTCAACACCATCGAGCACGATGCCGTCGAAACCTTGGGCGACGATGCCATAGATGTAAGAGCTGTTGTTTCCCGTCATGAGTTCGCGCCATGCTGGATTCCAATATTCGACAGCATATTTGTCGGGATTGTCGGCCGCCGGTGCGCCGATGAATTTCGGCGATCCTTCTTTCCAGCCGGGTTTCCAGTAATAGCGATGGGATTCCGCTTCGCCGATATTGGCGTAGGCGAGCACAAGCCTGCGGGTTCCCAGTTTCTTGTATTTGAGACCCTCGACTGTACGTGCGGTCATGGGAAACCGGCCGCGATGGAAGACATCGATGACGATTGCGTCGTAATTGGTGTCGGCGAGCGCCAGGACGAATTCCTCCTGGGTATCCCAGCGCGAGGAATCGGTCAGCATCAGGAAATTTTTGACGTGGTTGATGCCCGTGACCGCGTTCGGATTTTCGTTGAGCGGACGGCTCGCGAAACGCGGCAGTGCATTGAAGCGATAATTCGCATCCAGCGAGGGGAACGGCAGGTATGATTTGCTGAGCGCGAAGCGGATCGATTCCTGCGCCATCGCCATATCCTTGGCATAGTCGATCGACCATATCCGCAGATCGCGCTTCTGGCCGATATCGGCGAGGCGCAGACGGTCGGCGCGGATTCTCTCGTCGGTTTTGATTTCGTTGCGTTCGTCCGGCGGATGGAAATTGATCTCGCGCGCAATGACGCCGTCGATGTTGCGGATATAGGTCGCCGCCGCCGCGCGTTTGGTCGGGTCGACGGGATCGACGCGCTCCAATAGCTCGAGCCCGCCCATGGTGAGGACGATAAAACCGGGATTGGCCGAACGCGCATAGGCGCTGATGCTGCTGACGAAATTGCGCATATGCTGGCGAGGATCGGTCAGTTCGTCCGGCTCCCCGGCGCCGGGGACGCCCGGCTGCGCATTGGGGCCAAGAGGGACGTTCTGCCCTTGCTGGCGAACGCCGGCACCTGGCTGGGCCGGCGCGGCCGCACCCTTTTTCGCTTGGGCTAAGGCGTCGCCTGGGACGACAATCACGAGCGCCACGAAGAACACGGCAATCGCGATCGCGCCCGAGCCGAAGATACGGGCCGCGCGTGCCGGATGAAAATCACGCTCCTGCATATTCGATCTCATTCGGACAATCTGGACAGGACGGCATCGGCAATCGCCAGCGAGGCGGTCAATCCCGGGGATTCTATGGCGAAAAGATTAATCAGACCTTTTATACCATGCTGCGCCGGACCGTTGATCAGGAAATCGGGATTGGCGCCCGCAGTCCCTGGACCGCCGAGCTTGGGGCGGATGCCACTATAGCCGGGCGAGAGCGCATCGTCCTTGAGTGCCGGCCAATAGGTCCGAATCGCCGCGTAGAATTTGTCGCCGCGCCGGGGATCGACCCGGTAGTCGATGTCATCGACCCATTCGACGTCCGGGCCGAAGCGTGCCCGGCCGGCGAGATCGAGGGTTAAATGGACCCCAAGCCCTCCTTCCTCGGGACAGGGATAGACGAGATGCGTGAAGGGCGAGCGGCCGGCTAGAACGAAATAGCTGCCCTTGGCATAGCGGCAGGGCGGCACGTGATCGGATGCCAAACCGCGGATTGAGGAGGCAACCTTTTGCGCGAACAGGCCGGCGGAATTGACGACGCTGTCGCACAGCAATGTGGTGGGGACGGGGCCACCGATCTCAAGCACGATGCCGGTCTCGGTGATTTCACCGCCGGTGACCGGCGCGTTCAGGGCCAGCGTGGCACCATGCTGCTCGGCATCGCCGACATAGGCGAGCATCAAGGCATGGCTGTCGATCAGGCCGGTGCTGGGTGACAATAGGGCGGCGACGGCGGTGAGATTGGGTTCGAGCGCACGCGCAGCCGGGCCGTCGAGGAATTCGAGATCGACGCCGTTTTCGGCGGCCTTGGCCCGCAAATCGTGCAGGGTCGGTATCTGCGCCTCGGTACAGGCGACGATCAACTTGCCCGCGCGGCGATGCGGCACCCCGTGTTCGGCGCAGAAATCGTAGAGCTTGGTTTTACCGGCGACGCAGAATTGAGCCTTTAGGCTGCCCTGCGGATAATAGATGCCGGCATGGATGACCTCGCTGTTGCGCGAACTGGTGCCGGTGCCGATCGCATCCGCGGATTCGAGGATCACGACCTCGCGGCCAGCCATGGCAAGTGCGCGGGCGATGGCAAGCCCGACAACCCCGGCTCCGATTACGGCACAGTCGATTCTGTCCAAGGTATTCTCCGTCCGCAATCGCTTCGTTTTTCCAGATTGCAGGCGCCGCGTCCAGCAATCGCCACGGTTTTGCCAGATTCCAGGGGCACACCTCATATGGTTATGCCGTTGTTTCGCTTCCGGCTCGGCGGTACACTTTCGAAGGCTTCCTGCCAAATGACGGCGTGATGGCACGCGACGACAAGCTTCCGAGCACACACTCTTCGGCGACCGAGCTGCAGGATTTCCTGAAGCGGGTTGCCGCTACTCCCGTGCGGACCCGTGCCGGCGAGCGCGGCCGCCTGATCTTTGCCCTCGACGCGACGGCGAGCCGACAGCCGTCGTGGGATCAGGCATGCCAGCTTCAGGGCGAGATGTTCCGCGAAACCGGCACACTTGGCGGATTGGAAATCCAACTCGCCTATTTTCGCGGCTTCGGCGATTTCCAGGCGGGCGATTGGACCACAAGTTCGGAATCCCTGCTCAAGGGGATGTCCGGGGTTTATTGCCTGGCCGGCGAAACCCAGATCGAAAAGGTGCTGCGCCACGCGGTTGAGGAAACTAAGAAGAAGCGGGTCAATGCAGTCGTCTTCGTCGGCGATAGCATGGAAGAGGATGTCGACCGGTTGGGCGCGGTGGCCGGCGAATTGGGATTGCTGGGCGTGCCAGTTTTCCTGTTCCAAGAAGGTAACAACGTGCTCGCCGAATTTGCCTTCGCGCAGATCGCGCGTCTGACCGGCGGCGTTCATTGCCGCTTCGACGCGGACAGCGCCAAGATGCTGCGCGAATTGCTGAGCGCGGTCGCGGTCTATGCTGCGGGCGGGCGCAAGGCGCTCGAAGATTTCGCGCGCGGTCGCAGCGGCGCCGTACTGCAGATCGCCCATGCCATGAAGCGCGGCTGATCGCGATGGTCTATGTCGTCCTCGGTCTTCTTGTCGTCGGCGTGCTGATGCTTGGCGCGCGTTGGTATGTGAGTACGAGCCCTGCGACCCTGTTCCAGCTCTTCAAATGGGGCTCCATCAGCGTCGTCGGATTTGTGGGCGGGTACCTCGCGCTGACCGGACGGCTCGGCTGGGCGCTGTTCGCCGCACCCGTGATTTTCCCGCTGGTCAATCGCCTGCGCCAATGGTTTCGCACCGGCGCGCCTTTCGCAGGCAGCGGGTCCGACGGCATCGGCAGTCCCGGCCAGACCTCGGAGGTCCGCACCCGCTTCGTGCGCATGGTGCTCGATCACGATACGGGCGAGATGAACGGCGACGTGCTGAGCGGACATTTCGCCGGCAAGGCGTTGCGCAACCTGTTGCTCGCCGAGCTTGTCGCACTGTTGGATGAGGCGCGCGACGATCCGGAATCGGTGCAGGTCTTGAGCGCCTATCTCGACCGCTATCACGACGATGCCTGGCGTGCGCAGGCTTCGGCCGGAAATCCCGGCGGAGAGAGCGCGCGCGCGGCGCGCGGTACTGGAATGTCGCGCGACGAAGCCTTCGAGATTCTCGGTCTGGCGAACGATGCCGACGAGGCGGCGATCAAGGCGGCCCATCATCGCTTGATGAGCAAGATACATCCCGACCTGGGCGGCTCGACCTATCTCGCGGCCAAGATCAATCAAGCGAAGGACGTGTTGCTCGGTTCATGAAACGTCATCGCCTCAGTGTCGTGACATTGATCGTCTGCGCCGCGATCGCGGCCGCCGTCTTCTCGCGTGCCGCCACCGCGAACGAGCGCTGCTCGCTGGCCCAGATCGTCGCGACCTACAAGCAGGGTCTGGGATATGCCTCCGGCGGCGACTATGCCCGCGCGTTGGTTTCCTTTAGTCCGCTCGCCGATGCCGGGCTCGGGCCGGCGCAACGCGAAATCGCCTTGATGTACGCACAAGGCAAAGGTGTCACGAAATCGCCGGTCGACGCGGCCTTTTGGGCCGAGCTTGGATTTCGCTCGGGCGATGCGACGGCGCGTAAGCTGACGACGGCCTACCGCGCCGATCTCGACGTGGCGGGCCGCGGCGCGCTCGACCAGCGTCTCGGCGTGTGGCGAGCCGGTGGATTGGTCTGCAACGGCGCGCGGACCAACGTGGATCCCAAAGCGGCCGATGCACCGCTTGAATTTACGATCGAGTTCCAGCGTCGCGTCAACGACGACGACACCGCAACCGCGCGACGCATCCTACCCGAGATCGTCCAGCTCGCATTGAATCAGGAACCTTCTGCGCGCGTTTACTTATCGGCCATAGAAACCTTCGAGTTCCATACGGGTGGGCAATACCATCGCTTCATCGGCTGGCATCCGAAGAAGCCGGGGATGCTCCGCATCGCTACCAATGTCGCCAACGACGACTCGCTGCAATATGCGGCGAAGGCGATTCTGCTCGAAGCCAAGCGCAAGGTTTACGACAGTCTGCCCGACTCCCCCTTCGCCGATCCACTGATGCGCGTCATGCACGGCATGAAGGTTTATGGATCGGTCTATCCCGACATCAACAATGGGACCTATTTTCGCCTCATGCGGCAGGCCTTCGACATGGTCGAAAAATTGCCGCCGGAACTGCGGCGTTATGTCGATGTCGTCAACGAGATCCATTACGGCCCGCTGTCGAAACACTACAAAGCCGAGGGCACGATCGATGCCCAGGGCGCCTACTACAACAAATCGTTGAGCGAGAACGGACACCGCATCATTTTCGCGCGCCGCGACATGCTCTATTCCTCGCCGTTGTATCTGATGCAGACCCTGGTGCACGAGGGCACGCACGCGTTGCAGGACCAGAAGGCCTTCCAGACCCTGGTCGATGTCGAAAAGCTGAAGGCACAGCTGGGCAAGCTCCCTGCCGGCTCGGCCGAGGCCCGTTCCGTTGAACAGAAGATCGGCCAATTGATGGACTATCCCAAACGCTGGTACCAGGGCATCGAGACGGCCGCCGGGCGGGTCCAGGACATGGCTTTCGAATGCGAGGCGACCGAGAACGAAATCGCCTCGATCAAGGTCGTCGGTGGGCTGCCGGAAACGATGGAATCGTCGGGTTACTTGAAGCTCTGTCCCGAGGCCCAGCGCCAGATTGTGCGCTGGCAGGAAGACCTCGCCAAGGGTAAGGGAACCACGAAAAAGTGACCGATTTGGGGCGGAAAACGCCTCCGTGTGACCGGGCCGTGGCTTACGCCTTCGGCGGCTTGCGGCCATTATCGATCCATGGCAGAACCATGGCCCGCGCCGCCACTCCCGGTCCGCGCCAGCCTATGATTAGTGTCGTGAAAAGATGATCAAACGGGTTCGCAAGGCGGTTTTTCCCGTCGCCGGACAAGGCACACGTTTTCTGCCCGCCACCAAGGCCTTGCCGAAGGAGATGCTGCCGATCGTCGACCGGCCGCTGATCCAATACGCAGTCGACGAGGCGCGCGAGGCGGGGATCGAGGAATTCATCTTTGTGACCGGACGCAACAAGAGCGCCATTGAGGACCATTTCGACCGTTCGTTCGAGCTGGAACGATCGCTGAATGAGAAGGGCAATGCCGAAGCGCTGAAGGCGATCCGCGACATCGTGCTAGAACCTGGTCAGATCACCTACACGCGCCAGCAGTCTCCACTAGGCCTCGGCCATGCCGTGTGGTGCGCCCGTCATCAGGTGGGCAATGAACCTTTCGCGATCCTGCTGGCCGACGATCTTATTCTCGCGCGTCCCGGCTGCCTGAAGCAGATGATCGAGGTCCATGCCGAGATCGGCGGCAACCTCGTCGCTGTCGAAGACGTGCCGCGCGAACAGACAGACCGTTACGGCATCCTCGACGTCACCACGGACGACGGGCGGATCGCCGGCGCCAAGGGACTGGTCGAAAAGCCGAAACCCGCCGATGCACCCTCCACGCTGTCGATCATCGGGCGCTATATTCTGCAGCCAGACGTGTTCGACGAGTTGAACCGCGCCAAGCCCGGCGCCGGCGGCGAGATCCAGTTGACCGATGCGATGGCGCGCACGATCCCACGGATTGCGTTCCACGGCCTGCGTTTCGACGGCAAGCGTTACGATTGCGGCAATCGCGCGGGCTTCCTTGAAGCCTCGATTGCGTTTGCGCTCGACCGACCCGACATGCAGGAGCGGGTGCGCGCGATGTTGACGAAATACGTCTAGAGCGAGAGTCCCATGCGCATTGCAATGATCGGCACGGGTTATGTGGGATTGGTGTCCGGCGCGTGCTTTTCCGAATTCGGCTGGAACGTGGTCTGCGTCGACAAGGACGTCTCCAAGATCGAACGTCTACGCGCCGGCGAAATCCCGATCTACGAACCCGGACTCGACGATTTGGTCGCACGCAACGTCGCCGACGGCCGACTGAGTTTCACCACCGAATTGCGCGAAGCGGTGCGCGCTGCCGATCTGGTCTTCATCGCGGTCGGCACGCCGTCGCGGCGTGGCGACGGGCATGCCGATCTGTCCTACGTCTATGGTGCCGCGCGCGAAGTGGCGGCCGCCCTCGACGGTTATACGGTCATCGTGACCAAATCGACCGTTCCGGTCGGCACCGGCGATGAGGTCGAGAAGATCGTGCGCACCGAGCGTCCGGACGCCGAGTTCGATGTCGTCTCCAATCCGGAATTCCTGCGCGAAGGGGCCGCGATCAGCGATTTCATGCGCCCCGACCGCGTCGTGATCGGCGTGCACAGCGAGGCCGCGCGCAAATTGATGGGGCAGCTCTACCGCCCGCTCAATCTCAATGAGACTCCGATCTTGTTCACTGCGCGGCGCACTGCCGAGCTTATCAAATACGCTGCCAATACCTTTCTCGCAGTGAAGATCACCTTCATCAACGAGATCGCGGATCTGTGTGAAATCCTCGGCGCCGACGTCCAGGATGTCGCCAAGGGCATTGGCCTCGACGGCCGCATCGGCTCGAAATTCCTGCACCCCGGGCCCGGTTACGGCGGCTCGTGTTTCCCCAAGGATACGCTTGCCCTGGTGCGCACGGCGCAGGATTCGGGCAGCCCCATCCGCATCGTAGAAACCGTGGTTTCGGTCAACGACGATCGCAAGAAGAAGATGGCGGACAAGATTGCCAATGCCATCGGCGGCGATATTCGCGGCCGGACCGTTGCCATTCTGGGTCTCACCTTCAAGCCGAATACCGACGATATGCGTGATTCACCCTCGCTCGACATCGTGCCGGCGCTGGTTGCGCGTGGCGCCGTCGTAAAGGTGTTCGATCCGCAAGGCATGAAGGAAGCGCGGCGTATGCCCGAATTCGCCGGCGTGGTGTGGTGCAACAGCGCCTATGATGCGGCCGCCGATGCAGATGTGCTGTCCATTGTGACCGAGTGGAATGAGTTCCGCGCCCTCGATCTCGCGCGGATCAAGTCGCGCATGAAACAACCTATTTTGGTGGATTTGCGGAACATCTACCGCCCGGACGAAGTTTTACGCGCAGGATTCCAATATACGGGAATCGGCCGCGGTCATCTAAATGACGTGAAGAATTGAATATTCTTCGGCGTCCGGGATTAATCTGACATGAATCAACGTAATCTCCACCCAAGCATCCTGCGCGAATACGACATTCGCGGTATCGTCGACAAAACCCTTAACGCGGCGGATTTCGAGGCTATCGGTCGCGGTTTCGCGTCCGAAGCGCGCGAGCGCATGGGGAAGGTGCCGACGATCTGCGTCGGCCGCGACGGGCGACTGTCCTCGCCTGAACTCGAAGCGGCCGTGGTCAAGGGGTTGATGGCGGCGGGCGCCGATGTGGTGCGCATCGGCCTCGGTCCGACACCCATGCTCTATTACGCGACCCACGAGATCGTGTCGGACGCCGGGGTGATGGTGACCGGTTCGCATAATCCGGCCGACCAGAACGGTCTGAAGATGGTCATGCAGGGAAACTCGTTCTTCGGCGCGGATATCCAGGCGCTCGGCCGCCGGGTGGCCGAGGGTAAATTCCTGAGCGGCACCGGCACGGTGCGCGACGAGGTCGTGCTCGACCGATATGTCGCGCGCGTGCTGGCCGACGCCAGGCGCGGCAAAAAACTGAGCGTCGCTTGGGATCCGGGTAACGGCGCGGCAGGCGAAGCTTTGCGCCTGGTGGTCGAGAAACTGCCGGGCCGCCATGTTGTGATCAACGGCGAGATCGACGGCACCTTTCCGGCCCATCACCCCGATCCGACGGTCGAGGAAAATCTCGAACAGCTCAAGGAATTGGTCGCCAAGGAAAAATGCGACCTCGGCATCGCCTTCGATGGCGATGGCGACCGCATCGGCGTGGTCGATTCGAAGGGCCGTGTCCTGTGGGGCGACCAGATCCTGGTCGTCTTGGCGCGCGAGATATTGTCGCGGCGACCCGGCCTGCCCATCGTCGCCGATGTGAAGGCGAGCCGCGTTCTGTTTGACGAAGTGGCGCGCGCCGGCGGCAAGCCGGTGATGTGGAAGACCGGTCATTCCCTCATAAAGACCAAGATGAAGGAGATCAACGCGCCGATCGCGGGCGAGATGAGCGGGCATATCTTCTTCGCCGACGGCTATTACGGTTATGACGACGCGCTTTATGCCGGCGTGCGCCTGCTCGCCATTCTTGAGATGACCAAGGAAACCCTGACCGAGATGCGCGACGGCCTGCCGCAGATGTTCAACACGCCGGAAATCCGCTTCGATTGCGCCGAGGAGCGCAAGTTCAAGGTCGTCGAGGAAGTGAAGGCACGCCTGTCCAAGAAATCCGGCATCAAGGTCCACGATATCGACGGCGTGCGCGTCGATACTCCCGATGGCTGGTGGCTGCTGCGCGCGTCCAACACGCAAGCCGTGCTGGTCGCCCGTTGCGAATCCGAAACCAAGGACGGGCTAGCGCGTTCGGTCGCAGCGCTGGCCGAGGAACTGCGCGCATCCGGCGTCGCATTGCCCGCTGAGTTGGTCTAGGCAGCGGCGCGCCGATGGAGCGCGTTACTTATTTCTTCTATGGCACGTTAATGGACCCGGCGGTCGCCTCGCGCGTCACCGGCATGGCTGTGACCGCCGCCCGGCTGCGTACCGCGACCCTGGAGGGGTACCGGCGGGGCCGCGTCGTCGATCAGACCTATCCGGCAATCACGCCGCTCGTGGACAATCGCGTTGAGGGCCGGCTGTTTCGCAATGCACCCGAAGAGGCACAGCGCCGCATCGCTGCCTACGAGGAAAAGACCTACATTCTGAAATGGGAGTGGGTGCGGGGGCCGGGCGGCATCAAGACCCGCGCGCTCGTATTCATGGCCGGACCGGCGATGAAACTCACCGATGAAGATTGGGATTTTGAGGATTGGTGCCGGCAACATCGCCGGCCGTTCCTGATGACCCTCGATCGCTGGACGAAAGAGTTCGAGCGTACGACGCCCGTCCAAGCCTAACGCCCGGCGATGTCCTGATCGCCGCCGCGCAGTTCCATACACGGCTGCTGTGCGCGCTTGAGCTGTTTGCAGGCCTCGTAGGCGGCTTCCCTGTCGATCCGGACGATACGCGCGCGATAGAGTGTGCGCCCCTTCGTGTTCGACAGCGGCAGGACCGAAATCTGCCCGCCGTTCAGAAGCTTGGCATATTTCTTCGAGACGTCCTGTGCCGTGGTCTGGGCCGGCTTCTTGTCGTAGAAGGCGCCGACCTGAATTCCCCAATCGCTCTTGTCGTTCGCACGGGGAGCGACCGAAGAAACGGCGTCGGTATCGCCTTCGCCGCTCTGCCGGGCGGCGGCCTTCACTTTAGATTTTTGCGGCGCAGGCTGCGTATTTTGCGCGATCAGCGGCCCGCCACGGTGTCCGGCACTGAAGGCTTCGTCGAGCAGCGCTTCCATCTGCTGGTCGCGCGAGCGCGAGGTATTTCCGCCGAAGACGACGCCGATCAGTCGGCGTCCGTTGCGCGTGGCCGAGGTGATGAGGTTGAAGCCGGATGCATGAGTGAAGCCGGTCTTCAGACCATCCGCGCCGGGATAATTGAGGGTAACCCGGTTATGCGTCTTATAGACCCGGTTCTTGAAGGTGAAGCTTGTCTCCGCGAACATCGGATAATAGCGCGGGAAGCGATCGATGACCGCCTGTGCAAGTATCGCCATGTCGCGCGCCGTCGATTGCTGGCCGGTATGGGGCAAGCCCGAGGCATTGCGGAAGGTCGTGCGGTTCATGCCCAGATTGCGCGCCTTGGCGGTCATCAGGAGCGCGAATTTTTCTTCGGTCCCGCCGAGTTCCTCAGCAACGACAACGGCGACGTCATTGGCCGAATGGATGATAAGCGCCATGGTCGCGTCGTGGACGCTGATTTTTTCGCCGGGCGCCAGTGCCAGATGTGTCGGCGATTGGTTCGACGCGTGCTTGGAGGCGGTGAGGTGCGAGTTCCAGGTGAGCCTCTTGTTTTCGACGGCCTCGAACAACAAATAGAGAGTCATTAATTTCGTAAGCGAGGCGGGATAATTGCGATCGTCTGCATTGGCTTCGTGTTGCACTTGGCCGGTGCCGGCATCGATGACGATAGAGGCGTATTTGGCGTCCGCGCTATGCGGTGCGGCGAGCGCCAGAAATGCACATGCGACTACGAAAAGTGATAGGTGGCGTGCAAACTTTGCGTTTCGTCCGGCGATTAACTTTGCCATCCTTAAGCGGATCCCCGTCTGGAGTGTCTGACGAATGTCTTCGATTCGCCCGACTTGATAAAAGTCATTGATAGTTGGGCCGGAATCAAGGGCTTATGAGACTGATATTAACCTTCTATAAGAGTGCCCTTGTGAATAATTGGTTAATTCGATTGGACAATACCTTAAATTTGTCACGCGGGGTGCACTAATGATCACAAGACTCGATCGTCGACGGGAGCGATTCGCGGTGGCTCTGGCGTTCGCGATGGTGCTGGCCGGCTGCGTGGCCGGCGGCCAGGGCATCCAGGACAACCCGGCGGCCCGCAAACTGACCTGGTTTTCCTATATTAAGGGCGAGGATATGCGGGAGCGCTGCGTTCCGGGGGCGTCGGACGCCTATCGATTCGTCTATAACGCCGTCTATGTTGAGCAGGTGCGGACCTACGATATCGAGACATCGCCCGTGCCCGGTCATATGCGGATGACGGCCCGGGTGACCAACAAGGCGGATTTGACGACGATTTTGATCGATCCGGCCCAGCCCGACCTTTTGTCCCCTTGGCGCGCAAGCAAGGCGCAGAGCGATCTGCCGAAGATTGAAGTCGATCGGCTCAAACGGGCGGTTCTGGGGGACGGATTGGCGACCAGGCCGGCTCCGAGCCGGTCCGTCAGCTCGATTGAGTTTTATTGGGCGGTTTCGGCCTGCATCGATGGGCAATTCCACCTCAATGCCTGGATTTGGCCGAATAGCGACTTCGATCAGGCGGCCTTTCCGAAACTGCTGTTCGCCTGGGACATGACCGGTATTGCCATCAATCCGCCACGCAAAACGGATGAAGTGTCGGTTTACGGTGCCTCTCAGGTCTACGAGCAGCGCTATGCAAATTATTTCAAATTGCGATTTGATCAGTCTTGAGCCGAACCCTGCGGAAAACCGCGCCGAATTTGACATTTTCGCGGACTCACGGAAGTGTTAATCTTTCCCGTCGACCAGCGATAGCACGGGGTATAGGAGCAGCATCGATCGTGTCTGCCACAGGAACTCCACAGCGATGAAACGCAACGACGACAAAAAGAATGGCGGTGGTCGCGACAATCTCGACCATGGCGTCGCTGTCAAAAGCCGGACCAAGGCGAAAAAGCCGTCTATGTATAAGGTCCTGATGCTGAACGATGATTACACCCCGATGGAATTCGTGGTGCACGTGCTCGAGCAGTTTTTCTCCAAGAGTCATGACGAAGCGACCCAAATCATGCTGCACGTCCATCAGAAGGGCGTCGGCATCTGCGGGGTTTATACCTATGAGGTTGCTGAAACCAAGGTCAACCAAACAATGGACCTTGCGCAACAGCACCAACATCCGTTGCAATGCACCATTGAAAAAGATTGAAGAGAAAGAGAACCGGTACATCATGCTCTCTCGTAATCTCGAACAATCGCTCCATCGCGCGCTGACGCTCGCCACGGAACGCAATCACGAATATGCGACGCTTGAGCACCTCCTGCTGGCGTTGACCGACGATCAAGACTCGATCGCGGTGATGCGGGCCTGCGGTGTTCAGGTCGATCAGCTGAAAAAAGATCTGACCGAGTTCGTCGATGTCGAACTGCAGAACCTGATCACGCCGCGCATGACCGAACCCAAACCGACCGCAAGCTTCCAGCGCGTGGTTCAGCGCGCGGCCATCCACGTGCAATCTTCCGGCCGCGAGGAAGTGACAGGCGCTAACGTGCTCGTCGCGATCTTCTCCGAGCGCGAGGCGCACGCGGTCTATTTCCTGCAGATGCACGATATGTCGCGGCTCGATGCCGTGAACTACATTTCGCACGGCATCGCCAAGGTGCCGGGCTATTCGCAAACGCGCGCTGCGGACGGCGTCGATCAGGATGCGCAGGAGGACAAGGTGGTGCGTAAGGGGTCTGACGCGTTGGATACCTATTGCGTCAACCTGAACAAGAAGGCGAAGGACGGCAAGATCGATCCGCTGATCGGACGCGAGACCGAAATCGAGCGAACGATTCAAGTCCTTTGCCGGCGCACCAAGAACAATCCGCTCTATGTGGGGGATCCCGGCGTGGGCAAGACCGCGATCGCGGAGGGCCTGGCGCGCCGCATCGTCGATCATGACGTGCCCGAGGTCCTTGATGGGGCCACCATCTTTTCGCTCGATATGGGCGCCTTGCTCGCGGGTACGCGCTATCGCGGCGATTTCGAGGAACGGCTGAAGGCCGTGCTCACCGAATTGGAGGAGCATGAAGACGCTATCCTATTCATCGACGAGATCCACACGGTAATCGGCGCGGGTGCGACCTCGGGCGGTTCTCTCGATGCGTCCAACCTGTTGAAGCCGTCGTTGCAGTCGGGTGCTCTGCGCTGCATGGGCTCGACCACCTACAAGGAATATCGCAGCTACTTTGAAAAGGATCGCGCCCTCGTGCGCCGTTTCCAGAAGATCGACGTCAACGAGCCGTCGGTCGAGGATACGGTGAAAATTCTGCGCGGGCTGAAGCCTTATTACGAAAAACATCACCGCGTGCGCTACACGACCGAAGCCATCCGTTCGGCGGTCGAGCTATCGGCCAAATACATCAACGACCGCAAGCTACCCGACAAGGCGATCGACATTATTGACGAGGTGGGCGCATCGCGCATGCTTTTGCCGGCGAACAAACGCCGCAAGACCATCACGGTAAAGGATGTCGAGGCCGTGGTCGCCATGATCGCGCGCATTCCGCCGAAATCGGTGTCACGCGACGACAAGAAGCTGCTGCAGTCGCTCGAACGCGATCTGAAAACGATGGTGTTCGGCCAGGACAAGGCGATCGATGCGTTGGCCTCCGCGATCAAGCTGGCGCGCGCCGGCCTGCGCGACGGCGAAAAGCCGATCGGCTCGTACCTGTTCTCCGGCCCCACGGGCGTGGGCAAAACCGAAGTCGCGCGCCAGCTCGCACGCTCCATGGGGATCGAACTGATCCGCTTCGACATGTCGGAATATATGGAACGACACACGGTGTCGCGCCTCATCGGTGCGCCCCCGGGTTATGTCGGATTCGATCAAGGCGGCCTATTGACCGACGCCATTGATCAGCATCCCCATTCGGTGCTGCTGCTCGACGAAATCGAAAAGGCGCATCCCGACCTGTTCAACATCCTGCTGCAGGTGATGGATCACGGCAAACTGACCGACCATAACGGCAAGGGCGTCGATTTCCGCAATGTCGTGCTCATCATGACCACGAACGCGGGCGCCTCCGAGCTTGCCAAGCATGCCATGGGCTTTGAGCGCGAAGAGCGCTCGGGCGACGACGAGGAAGCCATCGAGAAGATGTTCTCGCCGGAATTCCGCAATCGTCTCGATGCGATCATTCCGTTCGGGAACCTCACGCCGGATATCATGAGCCGCGTCGTCGACAAGTTCGTGATGGAGCTGGAGGTTCAGCTCACCGACCGCGATGTTGTCATCACGCTCAGCGACGAAGCTCGCGAATGGCTGGCCAAGAAGGGGTACGATCGGCGCTTCGGCGCGCGTCCGCTGGCCCGGATTATCCAGGAACACATTAAAAAGCCGCTGTCGGAAGAATTGCTGTTCGGCGCGCTCGCCAAGGGCGGAAGCGTCCTCGTCACGGTGGACGACGACAACAAGCTGAAATTCGAATTCCCCAAGGTCGATGTTCCGCGCATCGGCAAGCAGGAAGAAAATTACGACGATGATGACGATGACGACGATAGCGGCGGCGGCAAGAAAGCCGAGAAGGAACTCGTCTGATCGACGATAGATTATTTGAAATGGAAAAGGCCGGTCTCACGACCGGCCTTTTTTCGTGGTCATGCTTCGACAAGCTCAGCATGAGGTTTAGTTTGAAGCCCTCATCCTGAGCCTGTCGAAGGATGGAATGGGCGGAACTCTATTCTTCGCCCGTCTTCCGATACGGCGAGTATTCCATCAGCGCCTCGATCTCGTGTTCGGTCTGGCGGCGCTCTTGGTCCACGAAGCGAGCGACCGCCTCGCGGAAACGGCTGTCTGCGATCCAATGGGCGGAATAGGTAGCGCGCGGAAGATAGCCGCGTTGGATTTTGTGTTCGCCCTGGGCGCCGGCCTCGACCCAGTTCAGCTTACGCTCGATCGCGTATTCGATCGCTTGATAGTAGCAGGCCTCGAAATGCAGGAATTTGACGTCGCGCGAGCAGCCCCAGTTGCGCCCGAACAGGGTGTCTTCGCCGATCAGATTGAGCGCGCCGCCGATATGTTCCTCGCCTGCATAGGCGAAGACGAGCAGCGCCATATCCGCCATGCCTGCGCCGAGGCGCGAAAAGAATTCGCGATTGAGATAGGCGCGGCCCCAACTGCGCTGATCGATGGTGGAGCGGTAATATTTGTAGAAGGCATCCCAATGCGCCTCGGTGATGTCGGCGCCGGACAGGCGCTTGAGGGTCACGCCGGCATCGGCGACCTCGCGGCGCTCCTTGCGGATCGCCTTGCGCTTGCGCGAACTCATCTCGCCCAGGAAATCGTCGAAGGTCGCGTAGCCGCGGTTTTCCCAGTGGTATTGCTTGCCCTCGCGCATGAGGAATCCGGCCGCACCCAGGCGTCGCCATTCCGCGTGCGTGGGAAAGGTGATGTGCAGCGAGGAAACCTTGTGTTCTTCTGCGAGCTGGATCGCGGCCGCGATCAAGACCTCGAAGCTGTGCGGGGGGGCTCCGTCGCGAATCAATAGGCGCGGCCCGGTCGCGGGCGTGAAGGGCACCGCGCATTGCAGCTTCGGGTAATAGCTGCCACCGGCGCTCTCATAAGCATCGGCCCAGCCCCAATCGAAGACATATTCGCCGTAGGAATTGTTCTTCAGGTACAGCGGCATGCAGGCATCGATGCGCCCGCCGAGCCTGCGGACCACCAAATGCTGCGGCACCCATCCCGAACGTTCGGAGACCGAGCGCGATTCCTCCATCGCATTGAGGAAGGCGTGGCTGACGAAGGGATTGGTAGCGCCGGCGCAGGCGTTCCACTCGGCGGCCGGCACCTCATTGATGCGGGTGATGACCTCGACCCTTAATTCTTCGCGTCCGTCGGGCATGTGCGAAGGGTAGGGCGGTTACGCGAAGGCGACAAGGGGGGGTGTCGAACCGCGAATTCGCCTAATATGGATGGGTGACCATTCGAACATTGGGGAGAATCATGCTCGATATCCTTCAATTCCGCACCAACATCGTCCGTCCGGTTCTCTTGGCCTTGGGCGCGCATAGCACGCAGGCCGAAGATCTTCTGGTAGGCACTGCAGTGCAGGAGAGCAATCTCTGCTATCTGCGGCAATTGAACGAGGGGCCGGCGCGCGGGTTGTTTCAGATGGAGCCGAATACCCACGACGATATCTGGACGAATTATTTCGCCTATCAGGGTAATTTCCGCGAACGCGTGGAGGCGTTCTTGGTTCCGGGCCAGGATCGACACGATCAGCTCGCCTGGAATCTCGCCTACGCCACGGCCATGTGCCGTGCGCACTATCGTCGCGTGCGGGAAAAGTTACCCGATCCGGGCGATATCGACGGCCTCGCGCGCTATTGGAAGCAATATTACAACACCGCGCAGGGGGCCGGCACGGCAGCTGAGTTCAAGGACAAATAAGTGCGGCTGGTCCTTCCCGCCGGAGACGGTGGCGCGGGCGGGGTTGGCGTCTGACGCTCGGTTTTAGCCTCGCAACTCTACTGGCTCGCCGTCGGGGCCTGAGAAAACGACGCGGCGCCAAGTGGCCTCGCGGGCCTCGCGCGGCGCGGTTTTATGCGGCGGGGTCGCCACCGCAACGCCCGCGGCTTTCAAGTCCGCGACCGCGCCGTCGAAATCGTCCGTCTCCAAGCAGAAATGAAATCCGCCGGTTGTCACGTCCGCATGCCCGGTGAGTTCCAGCACCGTGTCGCCAAGCTTGAGATAGGCGATATCGATCCCGCTCGGCGTTGGGCTTCGGAAATAAGTCGTGAATCCGAAATGGCTTTCGTAGAAGCGCACCGAAACGTCGACGTCTTTCACGTGCAGTGCGACATGATCGATGCGGTGGAACTTGGCCATGATGCGCTCCCGCCTAGCACGCGATCTCGAAGACGGCGTCGATCTCGACCGCGGCGCCTAAGGGTAGGGTCGGGCAGGACACAGCCGCACGTGCGTGTTTGCCGGCATCGCCGAATATCTGAACCATCAGGTCGGAGGCGCCGTTGACGACAGCGGCCTGTTGGGTGAAATCGCCGCTTGAGGCGACAAATCCGCCGAGCTTCACGACGCGCCGCACGCGGTCCAGATCGCCACCGCACGCGGCACGCACTTGCGCGACGAGGTTGAGTGCGCAGGCCCGCGCGGCCAGCTGGCCGTCTTCGAGCGAGACGTTCTCGCCGAGCTTGCCCTTATATTTCAACTCGCCGTCGACCAGCGGCAATTGCCCCGATACGAAGACGAGATTGCCGGTGACGGTATAGGCGACATAATTGCCGACCGGGGTCGCGGCTTGCGGCAATTGGATGGCGAGTTCCGAGAGCTTGGTGTCGATTTTTCCGGCCATGATCGCTCCTAGGCGGTAAGGGCGGCAGGATGCCCAGCTTTCCCGGGCGACGCAAATGGGATTGGGATAAGGGTTCGACCACAAAACAAATCAAGATGGGTCGAATCGAAATGGCGAAGGTACAGAGATCCGCCAAAAAAGTGGGGTGCGTATCGGTTTGGATAGGCTGGCAGGCCCTTACCGCGCCGCTCCCCCCAAGTTCACCAGGGAGGAACTCGTAAACTGAAATGTCTCCCCGCGATACGCGGCGGGGAAAACAGACACAGCGATATGTTCGAACACCCCATTGTGGCGGCTGGCTTTTAGGAGCAGCCGCTCGTTGATCCGCAAGTGACGCACTTCATGCAGGTGCCGTTGCGCACCAGCGTGAAGTTTCCGCATTCGCCGCATGCGTCGCCTTCGTAACCCTTCATGCGCGCTTCGCGGATATCGTCCATCCGCGAGTCGGCGCGCGTCATTATTGTGGCGCTGAGTTGAACCGTTTCTTGCGTGTGCAAATGAGCGTGTAGGCTGGGAACTGATTCACTTGCAGCGGTCGCAAGGGCCGCCATGGCTCCGGCATAGCCGTTGCCGCGTCCGCCTTTGAGCACGAGAAGGTTCTTGCGCATGTAGCCGGCGACGGCCGCGCGTTCGATCGGATGCAATGCCGCCGGTTCTCCCGCACCGCGGCCGACCGAGTCGGGTGCGAGATCGTCCTGCTGCACATGGGCGAGATCGGCGCGCCCGAGATAGGAGACCGCCAGTTCGCGGAAGATGTAGTCGAGCAGCGAGGTCGCCATCTTGATCGAATCATTGCCCTCGACCATGCCCGCCGGTTCGAATCGGGTGAAGGTAAAGGCCTCGACGAATTCTTCGAGCGGTACGCCGTATTGCAGCGCGATCGAGATCGCGATCGCGAAATTATTCATCAGGCTACGGAAGGCGGAGCCTTCCTTGTGCATGTCGATGAAGATTTCGGCGACGCGGCCGTCTTCGTATTCGCCGGTGCGCAGGTAAACCTTGTGCCCGCCGACCGTCGCCTTTTGGGTGTAACCCTTGCGGCGTTCGGGCAGGCGCGTGCGCTTGGCGATGATGCGCTCGACGATCCGTTCGGCGATCACCTGGGCGCGGACTGCGTTGGGCGCCTCGGCAACGCGTTCCTCGAGGGTTTCTTCAAAGTCCTCGTCGTCGAGTATCTGTGAGTTCAACGGCTGCGACAGTTTGGAACCGTCGCGATAGAGCGCATTGGCCTTGATCGCGAGTTTCCAGGACAGCATGTAGGCGTCCTTGCAATCCTCCACACTCGCCGAATTGGCCATGTTGATGGTCTTGGAGATGCCGCCCGAGATGAAGGGCTGCGCCGCCGCGACCATGCGGATGTGGCTTTCGGCGGACAGGCAACGTTTGCCTTCGCGTCCACACGGATTGGCGCAATCGAACACCGAATAATGCTCGGCCTTGAGGTGCGGGGCACCTTCGAGGGTCATGGCGCCACAGACATAATTGTTGGCGGCGCGCACATCGTCCTTGGAGAAGCCGAGCGCCGTCAGCATGTCGAACGAGATATCGTCGAGCTGTTCGGCGCCGATGCCGAGCACCTTGGTGCAGAATTCGGTACCGAGCGTCCATTTGTTGAAGACAAACTTGATGTCGAAGGCGTCGCCGAGCGCGTTTTCGATCTTCTTGATCGTGGCGGCGTCGAATCCGCGCGCGGCGAGGGTCGCGTGGTTCAGCGCCGGCGATCCGTCGAGCGTGCCGTGGCCGACGGCATATTTGATCATCTCCTCGATCTGGGCTTCGCTGTAGCCCATACGGCGCAGCGCAACCGGAACCGTGTGGTTGATGATCTTGAAATAGCCGCCGCCGGCGAGTTTCTTGAACTTCACCATCGCGAAGTCGGGCTCGACGCCCGTCGTGTCGCAATCCATGACAAGGCCGATCGTGCCGGTCGGCGCGATCACCGAAACCTGGGCATTGCGATAGCCATGCTCGGTGCCGAGCGCCAAGGCATCGTCCCATGATTTGCGCGCGGCTACGATGATCTCGGCGGCGATAGCGTCGGAGGAGTCTTGCAGCGGCACGGGCAGCACGGAGAGCTGCTCGTAGTTCTTGGTCTCGCCATGCGCGGCGCGGCGATGGTTGCGGATCACCCGCAGCATGCTGTCGCGGTTACGGTCGTAATCGGGGAAGGTGCCGAGTTCCTCGGCCATTTCGGCCGAGGTGCGATAGGCGACGCCGGTCATCAATGCGGTGATGGCGGCGCAGACGGAGCGGCCGGCATCGCTGTCGTAGCCGTGGCCCTGTGCCATCAGCAAGCCGCCGATATTGGCGAAGCCGAGGCCGAGGGTGCGGTAAACGTAGGACAATTCGGCGATTTCGGCCGAGGGGAATTGCGCCATCATCACTGCGATCTCGAGGGTGACGGTCCACAAACGCACCGCATTCTCGAAGGCCGAGACGTCGAAGGTGCCGTCAGGGCGTTCGAATACGCGCAGATTGAGCGAGGCAAGGTTGCAGGCTGTGTTGTCGAGGAACAGATATTCGGAGCAGGGGTTGGAGCCGTTGATCCGGCCAGCCCCCGTGCAGGTGTGCCAATCGTTGATGGTGGTGTCGAACTGGATGCCGGGATCGGCGCAGGACCAAGCGGCCTGGCTGATCTGGTCCCACAGATCGCGTGCCTTCATCGTCTTGTGCACACTGCCGTCGGTGCGGCGGGTCAGGTTCCACTCGCTGTCTTCTTCGACCGCGCGCAAGAAATCGTCTGTAACGCGGACCGAATTGTTCGAGTTCTGTCCCGAGACCGTGAGATAGGCCTCCGAGTCCCAATCGGTGTCGTAGGTCTCGATCATCATCGAGGTATAGCCCTGGCGCGCGAAATCGATCGCTTTCTGGATCGCGCTTTCAGGCAGCATGGCGCGTCGCGCCGCGACGACAGCCTTTTTGAGGATCGGATTCTTCTTCGCGTCGAACTTGTCGAGATTGCCTTTGGCGCCTTCGCCCTGGTGGGCCGCGGTGATGACAAGATTGACGTGGCGTTCGAGCAGCTTGGAGCCCGCCACCAATGAGGCGACCTTTTGCTCCTCACGTACCTTCCAGTTCACAAAGGCTTCGATGTCTGGATGATCGGCATTAAGGATGACCATCTTGGCGGCGCGGCGCGTGGTGCCGCCCGATTTGATGGCGCCCGCGGCGCGATCGCCGATCTTCAGAAAACTCATCACGCCGGACGATTTGCCGCCGCCCGACAGGGGTTCGTCCTCGCCACGCAGCGCCGAGAAGTTGGACCCCGTTCCCGAGCCGTATTTGAATAGGCGTGCCTCGCGCACCCATAAATCCATGATGCCGCCCTCGTTCACGAGGTCGTCGCTGCATGGTTGGATAAAGCAGGCGTGGGGCTGCGGATGTTCGTAGGCCGATTCGGAACGGGTCAGCTTGCCGGTTTTGAAATCGACGTAATGGTGGCCCTGCGAGGGGCCGTCGATGCCATAGGCCCAATGTAGGCCGGTATTGAACCATTGCGGCGAGTTGGGCGCGCAGGCCTGGATGCACAGCATGTGGCACATTTCGTCGTAATAGGCGCGCGCATCGTCCTCGGCGTCGAAATAGCCGCCTTTCCAGCCCCAGTAGGTCCAGGTCCCGGCGAGGCGGTGAAACACCTGCTTGGCCGAGATTTCGCCGACAAAGCGCTCTTTCTTCGGCAGTTTTTCGAGCTTCGTGTCATCGGGAATGGAGCGCCAGAGCCAAGCCGGAACGTCGTTTTCTTCGAATTTCTTCGCATGGACGGGCACGCCCGCCTTGCGGAAATACTTCTGCGCCAGAACGTCGCAGGCGACCTGCGACCATGCGGCCGGAACCTCGATCTCGCTATGGGAAAACACGACGGAACCGTCGGGATTACGAATCTCGCTCGTGGCCGTGCGAAACGCGATGGCGCCGTAAGCCCCCGCCTCGGCGGTGGTGAAATAACGCTGAATACGCATGTGACTTGATCCCCCGACTTGTCCTCCGGCAACCGACACGGCGGTCCTCGTGGTCGAGGTTGCGTCGTTGTCTCCCAGGCCGGCACTTGTACGCCGCGCAGCTCTTAATTCCAGATCCCAGTCTAGATTTAGTGGCTCGCGCACCAACGAACAGCAAATATAGCTAGGAGCCGTTTTTTGGGCAACAATATTTTGGGGTTGTGGATAAAATCGCAACGAAATGTGGGGTCACATTTTAGTGAGACCATGAATTTCAGCGGTTCTTCAACGCTTTTTGGACGGCTTCGGCCAAGCTAGGCCATTCACCTGGGTATTCTTGTCGAAATACCCGTATCGATCGATACCAGGGCTGTGTGCCGTCGCGTTTCGGCGTCCAACGCCAATCGGCGGCATAGGGTAGCAGCACCCAGCACGGCTTTGCCATGGCTCCGGCCAGATGGGCAAGAGCTGTGTCGACTGTGATGACCAAATCCATCGCCGCGACGAGTCGGGCCGAATCGGCGAAATCGGCGTGCAGGTGAGCGCAATCGACCAGTGGAATGTTCGCCGATTCGCATTCGAAAGGGCCGAAATGCAAGCTGTAGAGTTGAACGTTCGGGATCGCCGCGAGGTCCGCGAAATACCGCATCGGACAGGATCGATTGCGGTGGGGATCCTCGACGTGGAGCGGGCGTCCGACCCAATTGATGCCGATTCGCACGATGCCGTCGGTGCGTGGAATCGACGGATCGGGCTCGGCGCGTATATAGGGCGAGGGGTCGGGAATAGTGTCGAAGGTCGTTGCGAGAAGGCGCGGCAGGCTCATCATCGGAACGTGGCAGTCGAAGGCGGGCGGAGATTCGCCATAGGCCAGAACCCGATCGACCCCAGTTACGCCGGCGAGACAGCCGGTGAGGCGCGGATGGCACAGGAGAACGATTCGCCCGTCGGTCTTTTCTATCATGCCTGCGTAGCGCACAAATTGAATGGTATCGCCGAGACCTTGCTCGCCGTGGAGCAGAAGGGTCCGCCCATTGAGCGGTTGCCCGTCCCAGATCGGTTCGGCGAAGGCCCGTTTGGTGATCGCATTGGACGTGTTGCGCCATCGCCACTCGTATTCGGGCCAGGCTTCGCCAAAGCGC
Source organism: Caenispirillum bisanense (assembly GCA_945877815.1). GTDB lineage: Bacteria > Pseudomonadota > Alphaproteobacteria > Rhodospirillales > UBA2165 > CANIGJ01. Next base: position 21,067 of record CAMDWJ010000006.1, on the reverse strand, counting down.
CGTTGATGCAGCAGGGCCAGGGCGAGATTTTCGTGGGCTTCGGCAAAATCCGGTGCGGTGGCGACAGCCTGTTCGAACGAATCGACAGCACCCGGAAAGTCACGTTGCACGTAACGGGCGATTCCCAGCGAGTTATAGGCCTGCGCCGGTGCGCCACCCCCTGCAATCACGCCGCGCAGGCGTTGTTCGGCCTCCAGGGCTCGTCCGACGCCGAGGAGTGCATTCGCGTAATTGACGGCCAGCGGCATGTCGTACGGGGCGGCTGCCGCGACCGGTTCCAGAAAGGCCGCAGCCTCGGCCGGCCTGCCGCTGGCGACCAGCAGGCGGGCAAAATTGGCAGCGGCGGGCGGATAAACCGGATCGAAATCGAGCGCCTGGCGGTAGGCCGCCATTGCCTGATCGATGCGACCGGCTGCCTCGAATTGCCGCCCCTGGCTGTTGCGCAGCGCCGGCGTTCGTCGGACGAGTTCATCGACGGGGACTGATTCGGACGGGGGTACCATGCGGTGACGACTATACCATCGACCGGGCAATGTGCGTTTGCGGATTTCGCCCGCTGGATTTCATCGTCGCCAAGTGCGATAACCCTGCCATGAGCATCGGGACATGGATATATACGCTGCTGAACGGAGACTTGGTCGGTCAGGACGAGTTCGGCAATCGTTATTACAAAGGCCGCGGGCGCAAGCTGAACCGACGCGAGCGGCGTTGGGTTGTCTATAACGGCATCGCGGAAGCCTCGAAGGTGCCGCCTGAATGGCATGCCTGGCTGCATCACACGACCGACGAGCCCCTGACCGAACGGGCCGCGCGGCCGCGCCCTTGGCAGAAATCTCATTTGCCCAATCTGACAGGCACCCGGTTTGCCTACCGGCCTCAGGGGCACGTGCTGTCGGGCGGGCGGCGTGCCCCGGCGACCGGCGACTACGAGGCCTGGAGCCCTGAATAGGGCCCCGGTGCTAGATCGATCACATGAGTGAAGACGGCAGAAATATCCTGGTCGGCGTTATAACGCTGATCGCCCTGTTCATGCTCGGATCGCTGACCTTCGGCGGTAAATCGATCGGCGCTGCCGCAACGGGTTATACCATCCAAGCCAGTTTCGGCCGGATCGACGGCCTTAATACCGGCGACGAAGTGCGGATGAGCGGCATCAAGATCGGCGAGGTCGCGCGCATGCGACTTGGCGACAACTTCGCCGCAATCGTCGACCTGCGGATCGATTCGCCGATCGAACTGCCGACCGATACCTCCGCAGCCATTCATACCGACGGATTGTTCGGCTCGAAACATGTGGTGCTCGTGCCGGGTGCCGACGATGCCGTGCTCAAAGCGGGTGGGAAAATCGATCTCACGCAGGATTCGGTCGTTGTCACCGATCTGCTGGACCTGATCATCGGCGAGGCGAAATCCAACGCGGCCAAACGCGAGAAGGCGGCGGCCGAACAAGCCGCCCCGCAAAAAATTGCTCCCGGCAGCGAGACACCGAGCGAGACGTCGAGCCCGACCGCGCCGGGCGGACTTCTGGCGCCCTTGCTGGGCGATCCCGCGGACAAAGGAACCAATCCATGAGACGCAATCTTGCCGAAACTGTCATGGGCGCCGTCGTTCTCGTGGTCGCAGGCGCGTTTCTCTATTTTTTCGTGAATACCGCTCAGATGAAATCGGTCGACGGCTACCGCGTCAATGCGACCTTCAGCAAGGTGGGCGGCGTACTTGTCGGCAGCGACGTGCGGGTCAGCGGGATCAATGTCGGCGCGGTTTCTGAGGTTCGTCTCGATCCGAAGACATTCTTGGCAATTCTCACGTTCAACCTTAAAACCGACATAAAGCTGCCTAAGGATTCGGTTGCGACCATCGCATCGAATGGGCTGATCGGCGGCAATTACGTTCGCATCAAGCCGGGTCGTTCGGAGACCTACATCGCCAGTGGCGAAGCACTCGAAAAATCCGAGGATTTCAAAACCCTCGAAGATCAGGTCGGCGAAATCATCTTCCTCGCAACCGGCGGGGGAAGCGGCGGCAGTGAGTCTGGCTTCAAATAATCCCGCGACTATAGTTCCGTTCGAAACGCACTGGGACCCGGCCGATTACGGCCGCACAGCGCGTTTCGTATCCGACCTAGGCGAGCCTGTTCTGCGGCTACTTGCGCCGCGTGTCGGCGAACGCATCCTCGATCTCGGTTGCGGCGACGGCGCGCTGACGCAGCGCCTTGCCGCAACGGGTGCCTGCGTCGTCGGGATCGATCCGAGCGCCGAGTTCATCGCGGCGGCCAAAGCGCTAGGGCTAGATGTGCGCCTCATGGCCGGCGAGGATTTGCCATTCGTGTCGGAATACGACGCGGTTTTCTCCAATGCGGCCATTCACTGGATTCGGGGACAGGATGCGATGTTGGCCGGAGTCCATCGCTCACTCAAACCGGGCGGGCGGTTCGTCGGCGAATTCGGCGGGGCCGGAAATGTCGCCCAGGTGCGCGCGGCGGCTCTGGCGGCGCTGGCGCGACGCGGTATCGACGGCGCCGCTCTCGATCCATGGTATTTCCCATCGCCCGAGGACTACCGCGCCCGTCTCGAACATCATGGCTTTCGCGTCGTCGAAATTTCCCTATTCGAGCGGCCGACGACCTTGCCGGGAGAATTGTCCGATTGGCTCGGAACTTTTGCGCAAAGTTTCTTGTTACCGCTTTCCGAAGCCGAACGGGTCGCGGCCAAGGCCGAAATTGCGGCCGAGGTAGCGCCAACGCTCAGGGCCCCCGATGGGGTTTGGTCCGTCGATTATGTGCGCTTGCGGTTTTGCGCGGTGAGACCGAAATGAAACGTCGCCTATTCGTCGCTCTCGCCGTTGCCGTCGCGCTCATATCCCCGGCTAAGGCCGATCCCTATGGGGTCGCGGTTTTGCAGGCGCTCGACAAGGTCACGACGCGCATCACCACGATCGAGGCGCCGCTCGGCGAGACGGTGCGCTTCAACACGCTGGAAATCATCACCCGCAGTTGCGACAAGCGGCCGCCCGAGGAAACGCCGGAAAGCGCGGCATTCCTCGATATTTGGGAAACCCGACCCGGCGAGCCGGTGTATGGCGTTTTTCGCGGCTGGATGTTCGCCTCATCGCCGGCGCTGTCGGCGATGGAGCATCCGGTCTATGACGTGTGGGTCCGCGATTGCAAAAATCCCATCACGAGCGAATCCAAGCCGCCGGCGGATTCGAACGACGACGAGGAAGAGTGAAAGTTCGCTTCGTGTACCAACGCCTTATCGAGAAAGGTATGGTAACGCGCGCGCGGCATCTCGAAGGCGCCGAACTGCCGTAAGTGATCGGTCACGAACTGCGTATCGAGCAGGCTGTATCCGCCATGCCGGAGCAGGGCGACGAGATAGACGAGGGCGACCTTGCTCGCATCGCGCACGCGGCTGAACATGCTCTCGCCGAAAAACGCGCCGCGCAGCGATACGCCGTAAAGTCCGCCGACGAGATCGCCTTCAAGCCAGCATTCGACACTGTGCGCGTGGCCGGTCTCGAACAGGCCTGTGTAAAGACGCACGATCTCGTCATTGATCCAGGTATCGCGGCGATCGTCGCTCTCGGCGGCGCAGGCGCGCATGACGGAATCGAACTGCGTATCGAGGCGGATCTCGAAGGGCTTCGCGCTGATCAGTTTTTTCAATTTGCGCGGCACATGAAAATCGGCGAGAGGGATGACGCCGCGATATTCGGGATCGACCCAGAACAATTCTTCGGAATTTTTGTTCTCGGCCATTGGAAAAATGCCGGCCGCATAGGCGCGCAGCAGGATTTCAGGTGTGAGAACAGAATCTTGTGATCGGTCGTTGGTACCGCTCATGACGCGATGCTAGAACGATTTCGGATCGTCATCATAGATGGAAATCTATCACAATTCGCCCAACCATCCCTCGATCGCCTGCCACAATTTGTCCGTCACACCTGTATAGGAATGATCGGCGCTTTCCACTAGGCGGTAGGTGAGGTTGCCCTTGGCCAAAGCCGAGACCTTGTCGCCCAGACCCTGGAAGGCGAAACGGTCCGGATTTTTCGGCCGTCCTTCCAGGCTGCCGATGGTGACCAGCAGCGGCGTCTTGGCCACATTGATGATTTGGGGGAGCAGTTTGAGAATGTCGTAGCGTTCCTCGGGCCCGTATTTATCGAAGAAGGTCTTGGGCGTCATGATCGCCGAGGTCGGAATCTCGATGGCGAAGATCGCATCCGGCCTCCCGGCATCGATCAGCGCTTGGCCTTCCTTCGCGGATGCGGCGAACAGATGCCCGTCGGCATGGGCGATATAGGCGCTGTAGGAAAAACGCGGCGGCGAGGTCGCGATGGCGCGCGCGATACGCGGGTCGTTTTCGGTGGCGAGATAATAGATGTTTTTGACTGCGCCGAGGCTGTGGCCCCAGACGCAGATATTGGAAAAACCGCGATGCTCGGCGTAATCGATCCAGGTTTTCCAATCCTGGCGGCATTCGTCGACGTTCTCGAACGCAGCACCGATACGGCGATGCGGTGGCGGGGCGTTGTAGGCGAGGTCGTGGCCGCGGTTGTTGACGCGCAGGACGGCGCAGCCGCGCTCCAATAATTTTGTAGCGATCAGGTCTTGGAAGGAGTCGCGATAAAAATTCCCGCCGACGCCGTGATGCATGATGACGACATCGACCGGCAGGGTGAGATCGGTTTCGACCTCGGGAAGGCGGAGCACCCCGTCGAGGCTCACGCCGTCGGCGGTCTTGAGGGTCAAAAGATCGACGAGCATGTGTCCTCCCCAATTTTAATTGCGATCAGTTTCTTGCGATCAGTTTTGCCGCCGCATCGATGCCGAGCATATAGCCGTGCGATCCGAAGCCGGAAATGATTCCGGTCGCGGCCTCCGAGACATAGGAATGTTTCCGGTAATCCTCGCGCCGGAAGATGTTCGAAAGATGCACCTCGATCACTGGCTTGTCGAAAGCGCGCAGCGCATCGAGGATGGCGATGGAGGTATGGGTATAGGCGCCGGCATTCAGGATCAGCGCGTCGGCCTTGCTGCGCGCCTCCTGGATCCAGTTGACCAGATCGCCTTCGAGATTCGTTTGGCGGAATTCGATAACGATCCCCAGTTCCAGGGCGCGCGCGTGCGACGCCGTTTCGATATCGGCCAGGGTCTCGGCGCCGTAGATGTCGGGTTCCCGCGTCCCCAGAAGGTTAAGGTTCGGCCCATTCAGGATAAAGATCGTTTTGCTCATGGCGTCGTCCGGCTGCAGCAGCGTCATAAAAGTGGCGCATCATATACGCTGGCGTCCGGGCGGCGAACCCCAAATCGGACCGGTAACCGTGTTGCATCGGAGAGCCCCTTTGAACATACTTCGGTCCATGAATGTGACCATCAACGGCGAACGTCGCGACGTTCCGGCCCCGATCACGCTCCAGCAGTTGTTGGGCGAGCTGGGGCTCGACGGGCGCAAGGTCGCGATCGAACGCAATCGCGAGATCGTGCCAAAATCGACATACGAGCGGGTGGACCTGGCTGACGGCGATAAGCTCGAGATCGTGCATTTCATCGGCGGCGGCGCGCCCGAGGGGCCGGTTGCCGACGATACCTTCACGGTGGCCGGGCACGTACTCAAATCGCGCCTGATTGTCGGCACCGGCAAATACAAGGATTTCGAGGAGACCGCGCGGGCTCTCGAAGCGTCGGGCGCCGATATGGTGACGGTCGCCGTGCGCCGCGTGAACGTCTCCGATCCGACCAAGCCGATGCTGGTCGATTTCGTCGATCCGAAGAAATACATCTACCTGCCGAACACGGCCGGCTGCTTCACCGCCGACGATGCGCTGCGCACGTTGCGACTGGCGCGCGAAGCTGGCGGCTGGGATCTTGTGAAGCTCGAAGTGCTGGGCGATCAGAAGACGCTCTATCCGAACATGATCGAAACGCTCGCGGCCGCCGAAATCCTGATCAAGGAAAAATTCCAGGTCATGGTCTATTGCAGCGACGATCCGATCATGGCCAAGCGTCTCGAAGATCTTGGCTGCTGCGCGATCATGCCGCTGGCAGCACCCATCGGTTCGGGCCTTGGTGTGCAGAACCCGGTCGGTATCCGTCTGATCATCGAGCAATCCCATGTGCCGGTCATCGTCGATGCCGGCGTCGGCACCGCGTCCGATGCGACGGTGGCGATGGAACTCGGCTGCGACGGCGTGCTGATGAATACGGCGATCGCCGAGGCGAAGGATCCCATCAAGATGGCGCGCGCCATGAAGCTCGCCGTCGAGGCGGGCCGGCTCGCCTATCAGGCGGGGCGGATGAAGCGCAAGATGTACGCCGATCCATCCTCGCCGCTTGCCGGACTGATTTGACCGACACGCCCGCTTCCGCGATCGCGCGGCTCTTCGCCGAAGCTCAAGCCCATCACCATGCCGGACGCCTACGCCAGGCGCAGGAGATCTACGCCGCCATCGTCGGCCGCGACGAACGTCATGCCGATGCGCTGCATCTGCTCGGCACCGTGCTGGCGCAGCGCGGCCATCTCGAGCAGGCGATTTATTTTCTGCGCAAGGCGACGCAACTGCGGCCCGACCGAGCACCCTATTTCTGCAATCTCGGCGTCGTTTGGATGGAGCTTGGCCACTACGAGCAATCCAAAGCCGCGTTCGAGCGTGCGATCGCCGCCGACGGCAAATCGGTCGCCGCCTATTACAATCTCGGCAATCTGCTGAAGCAGATGGACCTGCCCGAAGCGGCGGTCCTGGCCTACGCGCAGGCGCGTTCGCTCGATCCCACCCATGTCGATGCCCTCATCAATATGGGCAACGTCTTCTACGATGCGGGCAGTCTCGATCAGGCAGCTGAAGCCTTCGAAGCCGCCTTCGAGGTTGCGGGGCCGGAGGCGCCGCGCGGCGCGCGCGCGCTGATCAATCTCGGTAATACGTACCGCCGCATCGGCGACAACCTGCGTGCCGTCGCCACCTACGATCGCGTTCTCGCGCGCCGCGATCATGCGGGCCTGCGCATCAAGCGCGCAACTGTGACGCCGGTGATCGCGCGCTCGTGGGAACATATCGCCGCAATCCGGGCCGGGCTCACGGCTAATTTGCGCGAATTGATTGGCGCCGATCTCAGCGTCACCGATCCGTTTCTGGAAACATCGAGCACCAATTTCTTTCTCGCCTATCACGGGGTGGGCGACCGGGAGCTGCAGGAACTCACTGCGCAAGTGCATCTCAAATCCTGTCCCGATCTGGCGTTCGTGGCACCTCATATCGGCCGCGAAGGCCCGAACACAGTGAGCGCCAAGATCAGGGTCGGTTTCGTCTCGGCCTTTTTCCGCCGTCACTCGGTCGGCCGCCTGATGGACGGGCTGATCGCAGGATTGCCGAAGGACGAATTCGAAGTGGTCGTCGCGACGCAACCCGGCCCACGCGATGCCATCGCGCAGCGCATCGAGGCGGCGGCGGACATTTTGGTCAAATTGCCGGACGGCTTGGCGCCGGCGCGCGACGCCATCGCCGCTGCCCAATGCGATGTGCTGATCTATCCCGAAATCGGCATGGATGTGCGGACTTACTTCCTGGCATTCGCTCGTTTGGCGCCCGTGCAGGCGGTCATGTGGGGACATCCCGATACGACCGGGATTCCCAATCTCGATTGGTTCGTCTCCAGCGAGTTGATCGAGGGGACCGGGGCGGAGGCTCACTACAGCGAGAAGCTCCATCGCCTGAAGACCTTGCCGACACGTTATGCGCGGCCCGAGTTGCCGGCGACGCCATGTGCGCGGGAAAGTTTCGGATTCGATCCGGCGAAACGTCTGTATCTGTGCCAGCAAAGCATTATCAAGCATCATCCCGATCTCGACCGCGTGATCGCATCCATTCTGCGCGGCGACGAGAGGGCCGAGGTCGTCTTGCTGGAAGGCACGGTCCGCAATTGGGCGGATCAGGTCCGCGAACGTTTGGCCCAGACCATTCCCGATGTCGCCCCGCGTGTGCGCTTCGTGCCTAGGCTCAGCCCGGATGATTTCATCGCTTTGACGGATGCCGCCGACGTAGTGTTCGACGCACCGCATTTTTCCGGCGGCAATACCTCTTACGAAGCATTCGCCTTGGGCAAGCCAGTGGTCGCCCATGCGGGGGAATTCATGCGCGGACGCGTGACGCTCGGTCAATATCGGACGATGGGATTCGGCGACGAATTCGTGTGCGACAGTGTCGACGGGATTGCGGCTGTGGCCCTGAAGCTCGGCCTGGATGCGGACTACCGCAGGGATGCCGAGGCGCGGGTGCGTGCGGCCTCTCTGGCCTTATGGGACGAGGATGCGGCCCTAGCGGAATTTGCAGCATTCCTGCGGTTTGCCCAGGCGCGCGCGATCGGTTAGTTTTCCCATCGATTCCGCAAGAGAATCCGGAGAGCTTCATGGTTGCCGAACGCCGCGAAAAGGTACGCGAACTGTCCATCGTGGCCCTGGTTTCGGCGGCGCATTTCTGGAGCCATTTCTTCGTCCTCGTGATCCCGTCGTCGCTGCCGTTGATCCGCGCCGAGTTCGGCGTCAGCAATGTTGTGCTCGGCATGGTGATCGCGGCCTACGGCCTGATGTCCGCGGCATGGCAGTTCCCGGCCGGGATCGTATCGGACCGCTACGGCGCCTCTTGGTTCATGATCGGTGGGCTCGGCATCATGTCTGTGGCTATGTTCTGCCAGTCGCTTGCCCCAGCCGTCATCGTCATGATCGGTATCGCCGCGATCATCGGCATTGCCGACAGCGTGTTCCATCCCGCCGACTACACCATCCTCACCGCCAAAGTGCGCGCACCCTGGCTCGGGCGCGCATATGCAATCCATACCTTTGCGGGCTTTCTCGGTTTTGCAGCGGCGCCCACGGCCATGAGCTTCCTGCTCGCCGGCGGCAGTTGGCGCGATGCAATCTCGGTGGTCGCATTGGCGGCTGGTGCCACTGCGATCTTGCTGCTTGTCTGCCACAAGCTGTTCGAAGGCGTGACCTACGCCCCGGTAAGCCAGCCGGGCGCTGCCAAGGGTGGCGGCAGTTTGCTCAAGTTCCTGTTGGCCCCGCCATTGCTCATGATGTTCCTGTTTTATGTCTTCGCCACTTTGTCCGGCAACGGCATCCAAACCTTCTCCAATTCGGCGCTGATCGAGATCTACAAGATCGATATCGTCGAGGCCAATTCCGCGCTCGCCATCTACCTATGGGGCAATACCATCGGCGTGCTCGCGGGCGGCATCGTCGCCGACCGCATGAAGCGCTTCGATTTCGCCGCGTCGCTCGGCTATCTCGTGGCTTCCGCGATGCTCTGTCTCATCGGACTAGCCATCTTGCCGTTCTTCAGTGTCCTGATCGCGCTGTTCTTCGCGGGCTTCATGATTGGCGCGATCATGCCGGCGCGCGATCTCGCCGTGCGCGCGGTTGCACCTGCGGGCGGCATCGGCAAGGCCTTCGGTTATGTCTCGTCGGGCTTCGGCGTCGGCGGCGTCATCGGGCCGTTGTTCTTCGGCACGATGATGGATCTGCACCTTCCGCAGCTCGTCTTTTTCGTCTCGGCGGGCATGATGATCCTGACCATCGGCGTGGCGCTGGCGGCCTCGGCGGTCGCGCGGCGCTCGATCGCCGCCAATATGGCGGCCGAACCTCAGCCTGCGGAATAAGGACGGCGGAGGAGGGCGCTACCAGTCGTTCCTGAGTTCGCGCAGCTTCAAGAACACCGACTTTTCGTCCGGACGTTCCTGCAGGTCGGAGAATTTTTCGCGCAGCTTGGCGATCACGCTCGGGTTCTGTAGCCGGAAGAAGGTATTGATCTGGCGTTCGAGACCGAGTGTGGTGACGAATGCATTGTGTGTGCTCTGGTGTTCGACCTTCGCCTTCAATTGCTTGGCAGCGGCATTGTCGGGCTCGCGGTCGAGCGTGAAGTTGAGATTGTTCACGATGTAATCATGGCCGGGATAGATCAACGTGCCGTCGTTGAGCTTGAAGAGTTGCCCGGCGAAGCTCGCGTAGAGCGAGTCCGGATGGCCGCCGCCTTTGCAATGGCCGACTCCGGCATTGAACATCGTATCGCCGCAGAACAAAGCTTGTGTGTCGGTGTGCGACAGCATGCAGATATGGCTCATGGTGTGGCCGGGCGTATCGAGCGCTTCTAGCTCGACGGTGCGACCCACTTTGACGACGTCGCCTGCGGTCAGGCCGATATCCATCTCGGGAATCTCCGCCTTGGCCTTGGCATGGGCGATGACCTTGGCGCCGGTCGCGGCAACCACGCCGGCATTGCCGCCAGTATGATCGCGATGATGGTGCGTGTTCAGCACCTGCGTGATGTTCCAGCCTTTTTGCTTGGCGCGCGCGAGACACAGTCCGTATTCCAACGGGTCGATGGCCAGCGCCTCGCCGGTCTCGGGGCACGCGACCAGATAATTGAAATTGCGGTAGTTGTTTTCGGTCCAGATCTGTTCGACGAGCATGAGGCTCTTCCTTCCTGGCGCTTTCGTTGCGGCGATCGGACGATTATAACGCGCAGGCAGCCTGCGTCACGCAGCGCGTATCGGGAACCGGATAACCAACGGATTATGAACGGCACGATAACTCTCAAAACGATGCAGGACGGCGCCAAGGCTTTGGGGCGCATCGATCCCGATTTTAGGCGTTTGGTGAAAACCTGTGGCCTGCCGGGATTGCGTACGCGCCCGCCGGGTTTCGGCACGGTACTGAAGATCATCTCGGCGCAGCAGGTTTCAACCTATTCCGCGCAGGCCATGGCGCGGCGCCTGGATGCCATCGCCAAGCCGATGACGCCCGAGATTTTCATCAAGCTGACCGATGCCGAATTGCGCGCCGTCGGTTTCAGCGGCCAGAAGGCGAATTACGGCCGATCCATCGCGCGCGCCGTGCTCGACGGCACCTTCAGTTTTCGCTCCGTGGCGCGCATGGACGACGAAGCCGCCATCGCGGAGATGGTGAAGCTCAAAGGCATCGGGCGTTGGAGCGCCGAAATCTATTTACTGTTCGCGCTGCGGCGGCCGGATTTGTGGCCGGTCGACGATCTCGGTGTCATGCTCGGCTATGCCGCGCTCAAGAAGCTGCCGCCGCCGATCGCTAAGGCACAACTGATGGCGGCGGGCGAGGCTCTGCGGCCGTGGCGTAGCGTCGCCGCGCGGCTGCTTTGGCATTATTACGGGATGAAGCGGGAAGGGTTGCTGGTGGAATGACGACGAATATCCGCATCGATCTATTTAGCGATACCAAAACACGGCCGAGTGCGGCGATGCGCCAAGCCATGGCGATGGCCGAAGTCGGGGACGAACAGGTCGACGAAGATCCGACGACGAACCTGTTGCAGGAGCGCGTGGCGAAACTGCTCGGCAAGGAGGCGGCGCTGTTCACCCCGTCCGGAACAATGTGCAATCAGATCGCACTCGCTGTCCATTGCCGGCCGGGCGAGGAGGTCATTGCCGATAAGACGGCCCATATCGTCAATTCCGAAGCGGGTGGAATGGCCGCGATCGCGGGCGCGCAGGCGCGCACTATCGACGGCGTGCGCGGCGTATTTACCGCCGAACAATTGCAAGCGGCGCTGCGCATGCCCGCGCGCATCTCGCCCTTGCAGCGTTTGGTCTCAATCGAGCAAACGGCGAACTTGGCCGGCGGCACGATCTGGCCTTTGTCGATCGTCAGCGAGGTGGCGGAGGTTGCGCGTGCCGCCGGCATGGCGTTGCACATGGACGGCGCGCGATTGCTTAACGCGGCGGTCGAAAGCGGTATCGCGGCGTCGTCGTATGCGGCGCCGTTCGACTCTGTATGGATCGACCTGTCGAAAGGGCTCGGTTGTCCGGTGGGCGCGGTGATGGCGGGATCGGCCCAGTTCATTTCAGAGGCTGCGCGCATCAAGCAGCGTCTTGGCGGCGCCATGCGGCAATCAGGCATGTTGGCGGCGGCCGGAATCTATGCGCTCGACAACAATGTTGCGCGACTGGCCGAGGATCACGCCAATGCGCGCGATTTCGCGCGCATCGCCGCGCAAGTCCAGAGCGTTATCGTCGATGCCGACGCGGTGGAAACGAACATCGTCGTCTTCGATGTTGCCGAGACGGGCTGGACGGGCCCAGATCTTGCCCGTCGATTGCTTGAGGACGGCATCCGCGTGAGCGTGATCGGACCGACCCTGATGCGCGCGGTTACGCATTTGGATGTTGAGCGGGCAGGCGTCATCGAGGCGGCGGAGACTTTCGTGCGGATTATCAAGCAGACGCACTAACTATAATTCTCCCTCTCCACCTTCGGGGGCCGAGAGGGGTTGTTATATCAACCTGCGTAGTAGGGGTTCATCCCTGCGGCGTGATCGGTCACGTCGAGGACGCGCACGATCGACGGTACTTCAGACATGATTTGAGTCTCGACGCCCTGCTTGAGCGTTACGTCGGCTGAGCCGCAGCCTTGGCAGCCGCCTTCGAGGCGCAGATAGGCGGTATGGTCGCGCACGTCGATCAATTGGATGCGTCCGCCATGGCCGGCGACGGCCGGATTGATGCGCTCTTCGAGGATATGAAGCACCGCACGCCCTTCCTCGGTTTCAAGTCCGGGCTTGGAGATGGCGTCGCGCCAGTCGCGTACGCCGGTAACCTCGGGTACGAAATGAGCAAACAGGTTGCCCATGCCGCCCAGAAGCGCGGTGGTGGGGCCTACGAACTGTGCATAATAAATGCCTTCACGGAATCCCTTGTAGATCACGTCGCCGCCCATCTGCTGGGCGGCCGGGCGGATGCGGCTTTCCATCACCTCATGGATCTGTTCGATGATGTTCGCGTCCTTGGCATCGTCCTCGTAAGGATAGACGAGCGGGACGTCCTCGAAAGTTTCATCGGCTGAGCCGAAATCGCGCAGGATCGGCGCGCCCGAAGTGTAGTGATCCATGATGGCGCCAAGGATCATCGGTTTCAGAACCTGCCAATCGTAGCCGTCTTCGCGCGTCACGGTCAGGAAGGTGTCGTACAGCATGACCGCCTCGACGCCGTCGATCTCGAACAGGCGATGGGCCAGCGGCGAGCGCTCGGCGGATTCCTCATCCGGGAACTCGGCGGTGCCGGAGGGCAGGACCGTTTCGCCCGGATAGAACTTCATGCGGGTTGGGTCGGGCATCGCTTCGGTCTGGATGAACATGATCTCGAAATCCTTCATGGCCCTGCTGAGGCCGGCAATATGACTAGGTTGAACTTAATGTAGGCCGCAAACGATTTTTTTTCCACCGAAACCCGAATTCCTTATTTTTTTCAAGGCTATTTACTCCTATCGACAATTTCGGTCGGCAGTCCGGCGGCGCTAACACATTAACCCGCCATATGGCGCTGTCATGGAGCGCACGATGACTCCGACAATTGCGACGCTCGCCAAACCGGGTGCAAAATTTGTAATCGGCTCGTTAAACGAAATCGACCGATGCCTCGGTGCGGGCGTCGATCCTGGATATCTGTCGTATGAATCGACGACCGATCCTCTGCCTCAACGGCTGCAAATTCACGAGAAGACGGCGGCAAGGAAAAATAGCCGATCCGCTGGCGGCGACGGACGGACGAACGCAGGCTCATCTGACTGCGCCGATCACAGCATTGAAACAACAATTGGGCACCCGACCGGTTTAAGCCGGCCGGGTACCCGAGTTGAGCTTTAAACCGGCGGTTTGAGGCCGTCGAGACCGACGCCGAAGCGCACGGCGGTCAGGCCGTTTTCATTCTCGTTGGCGAAGACGGTGATGCCGGCGCCCGGCTTCAGCAGCGTGCGGTCGGCAGGGATCATGCGCATCAGCGGCACGTTCTCAGGGATGACGATGGTCTGTTCGCCGTCTTTGTATTTCACCTTGAAGCTGCGCTTCTTTGCATCCATCGAGGTGACTGCATCGACCGTCGCGTTGGTCATGCTGGCATTGGGGCCGCCCTCGCCGGGATAGGAAGGATTGTGACCTTCGCCGCGGCCGCGCGCTTCATCGGGAAAGATGCGGACTTCGCGCGCGCGCAAGGTACCATCCGGCTGCTTGATGGCGGCTGTGGCGATATAGTCGCCTTTCTTCAATTCAGCGAATGGAATGGCCTTGAGCGCGGTGACGTTGGCCGCTTCCGGAACGGTGAGGTTGATCGTCGAGCCGTCCTTCAGGCGGACAACCATTTTGGGTCCATCGAAGGAAACGATGTCGCCGGCGGCGACCGTCGGTTTGCCCGCCGGCCCCTTGGGCGCCCCTTGAGCCCAGGCGCCGGTTGCGACGAGGATGGAAACGGCTGCGAGCGACGCGATACCTATCGCGAAGCGGATGGGGGACGCGATCGACGTCCTATTCATGAAGGCCTCCGAAGTTTTGAAGTGTCTAATTTTTATGTGCCGATTCCGACATCAAGATAACAACGCTTGGACACACTTTATTCCGGCGATGGCGGCGCGCGATAGCGGCAAATCCCAAGTTTCACCAGCCAACCCACCGTTCGGGTGAGCTTCGATCCGTCGGCAATTCCGAGCATTTGCGCCAATTCCCGAACACTCGCGTTCTTGACGGATTCGAGCTGGCCGATGACGAGGGGCAGTTCCTCGAGTTCAATCAGGGTCTGTGGAACGATGAGCCCGATCTTGAGACGGATGCGACGCAGAGCTTGGTCCCAACCGAGGCCGGTCAATTCGACTAGCCCGTCCGGATCGATAGGCAGGGTAGCGAAACTCGCGAACATGGTGAAAGGATCGGGATGGGACGGATGGAAGGCGGCTCCGTCGCGAAGCGGAGCCAATTCGGCCGCGCTCGCACGGCGTTCGGATAGATCCGCCCAGAGTGCGGTGTAGCTGCGGATGACGCGCGACCATTCGAATGAGTCGCGCGCGCGGCGTCGCGCCGCCATGCCCATGTCGCGCCGTAGGTCGGCGTTGGTGACCAAGGTGAACAGGGCGCGGCTCAAGGCTTCCGTATCGATCGCGGTGGATTGCGATGTGGCGCCGAGATAGTCGCCATAGCTCGCGCGTCCGGCGAAGTAATCGTAGGCGAGCTGGGCGCCGCTTCCGGGCGCCGGCGCCAAGGTGGGGATGACGAAGCCATCGACCCGGTCGCGCACCGTTTCGCGGTAGCCGTCCCAATCGCTGACCACTGACGGAAGTCCCGCCGCCATGGCCTCTATTGGCGTCAATCCGAAGCTTTCCTGAATATTGTCGGTCGGCGAGCAGAAAATATCGGCGGCGGCCCACAAACCATGCGGGAAGGAGGCATCGCCATGGCGGATAACCGCGACTTTGGCCTTTGTACACAGCGCCGCGCCGGCTGCGGCGAAAGCCTGCTCGTTATCCTCGTCGTTGAAATAGCCGTTGAACAGCAGATGGATGGGGACGGCGCTTCGGTTGGCGACATCCTCGACGGCCAGTAACAGCGGCATTGGATTGGCCTTGGCGATGTAGTTGAGGCGGCCGACATAGAGGATCGCGATGGCGTTGTCGGCAAGACCGAGCCGCGCGCGGCTCTCGATCCGTCGTTCGGGTGCGGTGATCTTGTCGAAGCGGACCGTATCGACACCGAGTGGAATGATCGGCAATTGAAGCGGCGAGGGGGCTGCTTGGCCGAACCGTTCTTCGAAATAGTTTTGCCAACCTTCCAGGATCGTGCCGATTGCTTGCTTGATGGAGTGCGAGGGACAGATCAGGGCATCCCAGCTTTGCAGCGGTGCGGTCGCCAGCGCGCCGATGGCTTCGCGCACGGCGTTGCTGGCGCTGGCATGGGCGAGCCCGACGAGGGAGAAGCGTTTCTGGCCGTGCCGGCGCCGGCGCCAGGCATATTGCGAGATCGCGGGATCATAGCGCATCAGTAGCCCGGCTTCGGCCAGAGCCGGATCGTCGATCCCGGCAATCGCGGTGCAGCGCTGGGCTGCGATATTCTCTTCAGTGGCGAGGTCGCGGAAGGTCGCGAAGGCCGAGCTATTGGGCGCCAGGGTGGCGAAGGTCGATTGATCGGCAAATCGGAAGAAAGCGCGCAGGAATTCGCGCGTTGCGACATCGATGCCGACTGGGCGTGTATCGTTCGGCAGATCGCCGTTGAAATCGATGACGACGTTCATGGAGCGGAGGCGGCGCTCGTTTCTGGCCTCACGCGAAGGCCTTGTAGGCGATCATGGTGAAGGTGTCCTTGATGCCGGGCAAGGTCTGGATTTGCTCGGTCACAAAGTGGCCGACATCGGCATCGTCATCGAGATAACACTTTAATATAAGGTCATACTGACCTGATATTGAATGAATTTCTGATATTTGTTTCACGCCTTCGACGGCTTCCTCGGCGACCTTGTAGGCCTGGCCGAGTTCACATTTAACTTGAACGAAAATGGTGCGCACAGGTTCCTCCGTTTGGAGAAACCTTAGCCTAAAGCCGGAAGCGCTTAAACCTTGAAGGTCTGGAGCAGGAAGGCCGGAACGTGATCGCCCATACCCACGGTGGTCGGCTCGTTCTCGGGACGGCGGTCGCGCTGTTCGCGCGGCGCGCGGGATTCGCGATGCTCACGCGGTTCGCGCGGAGGACGGGGCTCGCGATGTTCGCGAGGCTCGCGGTGCTGGCGCAGAGCGGGGGCTTCGGCTTCGACCTCCACGACGGGCTGGCTGGGGGCAAGGTCCAACGGCTGAGCTTCCTCAACCGTCTGTTCGCGCGGTTCAGCTCGAACCGGGCTGCTATCTGCTGATTTTTCGCGTCGCGGTTGGCGCTGACGCGAGCGGGGTGCACGTTCGCGTGGTTTTACTTCCGCGACGTCGGATCCGGCCTCGTGGGATTCCACGCTCTCGGCAACGCCGCCAACATTGAATCGGGGGATCGGATTGCCGATCAGTTTTTCGATGGAATCGAGGAATTTCTGGTCCTCGGGTGCATAGAGCGTAAAGGCTCTTCCCGAACGTCCTGCGCGTCCCGTCCGGCCGATCCGGTGCACATAGTCTTCTGCATGCATCGGCACGTCGAAATTGAAGACATGCGACAGATCGTCGATATCGAGGCCGCGCGCAGCGACGTCGGAACAGACGAGGAAACGCACCTCACCGGCTTTGAACCGTTCCATGGTCTCGGTTCGGGCCGATTGCACCATGTCACCGTGCAACTGTGACGTGTTGAAACCGTGGCTGCGCAGGCTTTTGAACAGGATGTCGACGTCGCGCTTGCGATTGCAAAAAATGAGCGCGTCCTTGGGGTTTTCGTCGGCAATCAGCTTGCGCAGGGTTTCGCGCTTCTTCTTCGCGAGACCCTCATGGTCGCGCTTGTTTTGGTGTGCGATCGGCACCAGGAACTGGACGATATTTTCGCCCACTGTTGCCGGGCGCGAAACCGTGATTTCCTTTGGGTTCATCAGGAAAGCATCGGCCAAACGCTTGATTTCCGGGGGCATGGTGGCCGAAAAAAACAGCGTCTGGCGGATACGCGGCAGCAATGCCACGATACGTTCGACGTCCGGGATGAAGCCCATATCGAGCATGCGGTCCGCTTCGTCGATCACCAGTATCTTCACGTCGCTCAGCAGCAAGCCGCCGCGCTCGAAAATGTCGATCAGGCGGCCGGGCGTGGCTATCAGCACATCGACGCCGCGATCGAGGACACGTGACTGGTCCGCCATGGACTCGCCGCCGATGATCTTGGCCATCGTGAGATTGTTGTATTTGCCATAAATTTCGAAATTCTCGGCGACCTGTGCCGCGAGTTCGCGGGTCGGTTCGAGAATCAGCGTTCTGGGCATGCGCGCGCGGGCGCGGCCGTTGGCCAGAATGTCGATCATGGGCAGCGTGAAAGAGGCGGTCTTGCCGGTGCCCGTCTGGGCACATCCCAAAATATCACGCCCCATCAAAACGTACGGTATCGCTTGTTTTTGGACCGGAGTGGGCTCCGTGTAGCCGGCGTCTGTGACAGCCCGCAGCACCTCGTCGCTTAGACCGAGGTCATTAAAACTCATTCATTATTCTTTCCAAGCTGGGCGCTTCGCAATAGAGCGCATCCAGGGCGGGGCTTTTTCCGCAGCATTAAAACTGCCGCTCACATAGGCAAATCTGGGCGGAATGTCAATTGCGGCGGGCCTGCGCGTCGGATACGGTCGCCGCCGGTTCGTAAGCCTGGAGTGAAGATGAGCAGCCTTATTTTGCCCTTTCGGGGTGTGCTTCCCACGATTGCAAAAGATGCATTTATCGCTCAGAACGCGGTGCTGATCGGCAACGTCGCGGTCGCGCCTAAGGCTAGTATTTGGTACAATTGCGTCCTGCGCGGCGATGTTGGGCAGATAACGGTCGGCGCCAATACGAATTTGCAGGACGGTTCGGTCGTCCATGTGACCGAGGGCGAGGCCGATACCCTGATCGGTGCGAACATTGTCATCGGTCATCGCGTTCTGCTGCATGGCTGCACATTGCACGATTGGTGCTTTGTCGGCATGGATTCGGTTTTGCTCGACGGGGCGGTGGTCGAAACGGGTGCGATGCTTGCCGCCGGCGCCTTGCTCACGCCGGGCAAACGGGTTCCGTCAGGCGAGCTTTGGGCCGGGCGGCCAGCCAAGTTCTGGCGTGCGGTAACGCCGCAGGAACGCGAACACTGGGTACCTCATGTGCAGCACTATGTCGATCTCGGGCAGGAATACATCGGCGAGGCCGAACGACTAAAGCGCTCATAAATCATTGTTTAACCGACTCAGAATCATTTTATAGTCGAATTTCATAGACGACGCATTTGGGGGAAGACGGAAATATGGAGAGACGAGGGAAACGACCCCGCACTCCGATCGCGACTACGGTTTGGCGCACGATCGCCGGCGCGCTGGTTCTGGCGTCGCTCGCGGGCTGCTCGAGCGTCCCTGACGCCGTCAACCCCGTCGAATGGTACAAAGGCACCCGTGACGCCATCATGGGTAAGGATGAGCCGGTCGGCGAGCATGCCGAGGCGCCTCCCGGCGCCGATGGCGCCATTCCCAATCTCTCGTCCGTGCCGGAACGCCCGAGGACGTCCACCAGCGCAGATCGCGCAAATGTTGCTTCGAGCCTGATCGCCGATCAGCAAGGCGCGCGTCGCTATTCAAGCGACGTGATTCCGCGCCAGGGCGATCTGCCGCAACCACCGCCGCCGCCACGTCCGAACGCGGCGCCAACCGCGCAGCAACAGTCGTCGGCTCCACCGCGTGCCGCAGCGCCTAGCAGCGCCGCCGCTCCGTCGGCGGCTCAGGTACAGGCTGCGGTGCCGCCGCCGCCGCCAACGGCCACCCAAGTAGTTCCAGCGGCGCGACCCGCCGCGCCACCGGTGGCAGCGGCCGAAGCGCCGCGTGCAGCGCCTCCGGGCGCGGCGCGTACGCCGCCGCAGATGCGTGAGGTCACTGCGTCTAATATTTCGCCAGGCTCAGCGCAGCCGATCCAGCCGTCGAACATCGTCGTCCCGCGCGAAAACCCGCAGGCGCCTCAGATGAAGCCCGTAACACCATATGTGTCGCCGGCCGGCATGGATCAACAAGAAACTGTTTATATCGGCGGCTCGGGTTCCAGCGGAGGCGGGCGGGCGACGCCCGCGAGTTTCCGCAGCCTACCGTCGGCATCTTCGGTCGCGGCCGAGGTTCCGGGCACACGTCCTCTTTCGTCATTCAGCGCCGCGAATGCGCGTGGTTCCTATCAGGTGGCCGCGATCCAATTCGGCGATGGTTCTGCGAAGCTGTCTGATCGTGATCGTGCCGTGTTGCGCGGCGTATCGGCGGAGCATCGTAAGGTCGGCGGAACGTTGCGGATCGTCGGTCATGCATCGAGCCGGACGGGCGCAAACAATGTCGAGCGCCATCGCGACGTCAATATGAAAGTCTCGGCCGAACGCGCCGAAGCCGTGGCGCATGAATTGGTTCGTCTCGGCGTGCGGGCGGATCAGATGTATGTGGGCGCATTCTCGGATGCCGATCCCAGATATTTCGAGTTCATGCCGACCGGCGAAGCCGGCAACCGGCGAGCCGAGATTTTCATCGATTTTTAAGTGTCGCGGGAGTAATGAGGGCGCTTAACCGAATGGCGTTTTCGCTCGATGATCCCGGCATTTCGGGACGCCAACTTGAAGCGTCGCCACACACCAGACTGGACCCGTCATGGAGCAGGAATTTCACCGCATAAAGCGCTTGCCGCCTTACGTCTTCAACGAAGTTAACGAAATGAAGGCCAAAGCGCGAGCTGCCGGTGAAGACATCATCGATTTCGGAATGGGCAATCCCGATCAGCCAACGCCGCCCCATATCGTCGCCAAGCTGATCGAAACAGTCTCGGACCCGCGCACCCATCGTTATTCCTCCTCACGCGGCATCCCGGGGCTGCGCAAAGCGCTCGCCAATTATTATCAGCGCCGCTTCAATGTCAGCCTCGATCCGAACAGCGAAGTGATCGCCACACTCGGCTCAAAAGAAGGCTTAGCGAACTTGGCCTCGGCGATCACCTCGCCGGGCGACGTGATCCTGGTTCCGAATCCGAGTTATCCGATCCATCAATTTGGTTTCATCATCGCCGACGGCGCGGTGCGCAACGTGCCGGTCGTTCCGGACGGCGATTTCTTCAAGGCGCTTGAAACTGCGGTCATGCACAGCGTGCCGAAGCCGAAGGCGCTGGTGCTTAATTATCCGAACAATCCGACGGCGCTGACTTGCTCACTCGATTTCTATGCGCAGGCTGTCGATTTCTGCCGCCATCACGAGATTTATATTCTGTCCGACATCGCCTATTCGGAGCTGTATTTCGACGGCGTTCCGCCGCCGTCGATTCTGCAAATTCCGCGTGCGCGCGAAATCGCCGTCGAATTCTCGTCGATGAGCAAAACCTATTCGATGCCGGGCTGGCGCATCGGCTTCGCCGCCGGTAACAAGCATCTGATCTCGGCACTGACGCGCATCAAGTCCTATCTCGATTACGGCGCCTTCACGCCGATCCAGGTCGCGGCCACCACCGCGCTCAACGGCCCGCAAGACTGCGTCGACGAGATACGCGAGCTTTACAAGGGACGTCGTGACGCGCTGATCGAAAGCATGGATCAGGCCGGGTGGCATATTCCGGCGCCGAACTCGACCATGTTCGCCTGGGCTCCGCTGCCT
>CAMDWJ010000005.1 GCA_945877815.1 Caenispirillum bisanense | reverse complement strand
GTGCGCGATTTCCAATCCGTCATCGGCGAGGAAACCCGCGCACAAATGCTCAGGCTCGAAGGGCGCTTGCCCGACAGCATCGTTGCCTGCATCGGCGGCGGCTCCAACGCCATGGGTATCTTCCATCCCTTCCTCGACGATGCCACCGTGCGACTGATCGCGACCGAAGCAGCGGGCGAAGGGATCGAGACGGGGAAACATGCGGCCAGCCTCAGCGCGGGCGCACCTGGCGTGCTGCACGGAAACCGAACCTATCTGTTGCAAGATGCGGACGGTCAGATCACCGAGGCCCATTCGATTTCGGCCGGTCTCGACTATCCCGGCATCGGGCCGGAACATTCCTGGCTGCACGATATCGGCCGTGTTGAATATGTCTCCGTCACCGATGCCGAGGCGGTGGCCGCCTATCAGCTCTGCACGCGGACCGAAGGAATCATCCCCGCGCTCGAATCTGCCCATGCGGTGGCCCATGCGGTGAAGATCGCGGGAATCCTGCCCAAGGACCATCTGATGGTCGTGAATATGAGCGGGCGTGGCGACAAGGATCTGGATTCGGTCGGACGCTGGCTCGCGGGGCAAGGGTCATGAGCCGCATCGAGGCACGCTTTCGTAAATTGAAGGCGGAAAAGCGCGCCGGGTTCGTCACCTTCGTGACGGCCGGCGATCCGGATGCCGCGACCTCGGCCCAGATCCTGGCGGGCCTCGCCGTCGCCGGCGCCGATGTGATCGAGCTTGGCATGCCATTTTCCGATCCGATGGCCGACGGCCCGGCGGTCCAGGCCTCGTCCTTACGCGCCCTTCAATCCGGCGCCAATATGAAAGCGACGCTCGCGATGGTGCGTGCATTCCGCAAGACGGATAACGAGACGCCGATCGTGCTGATGGGTTATTTCAATCCCATCTATGCATATGGCACCGAGAAATTCGTGACCGACGCGGTCGCCGCCGGCGTGGACGGTCTGATCGTCGTCGATCTGCCGCCCGAAGAGGACGAATTGCGTGCGCCCGCCGCTGCCGCCGGTCTCGATTTCATTTTCCTCGCGACGCCGACCAGCGACGCCGCGCGCCTGCCGCGCATCGTCGAAAAGGCCAGCGGCTTTCTCTATTACGTCTCGGTGACCGGCATCACCGGCACGCGCTCGGTCGATGCCACGGATGTCGCCGCCGCGCTGACGCGCCTGCGCCGCTTCACCAAACTGCCAATCGCGGTCGGCTTCGGCATCAAGACACCGCAGAGTGCGGCCGAGGTCGCGCAATCGGCCGATGCGGTCGTCGTCGGCTCGGCACTGGTCGATAAGGTGCGCGACAATCTCGATGCAGCGGGACGTGCGACCCCGGCTTGCGCCGATGCGGTGCTGAGCTTCGCGCGCGATCTGGCCCAGGGCGTGCGATCCGTCGCGAAGTGATGTCGCAACCCGTCGATACTGCCTCCATCGTCGAGCGACTCAACCGCCTGCATCCGCGGGTGATCGATCTGTCGTTGAGGCGCATCGAAACGCTGCTGGCCAAACTCGGTCATCCCGAGCGGCATATTCCTCCGGTCGTCCATGTCGCGGGTACCAACGGCAAGGGCTCGACCGTCGCCTTCATGCGGGCGATTGCCGAAGCGGACGGCCAGCGCGTCCACGCCTATACCTCGCCGCATCTTGTGCGCTTCAACGAGCGCATCCGTGTCGCCGGCGAGATCATTTCCGATGCCTATCTGATGGAATTGATCGATGCCTGCGAGGCGGCAAACCAAGGCGATTCCATCACCTTCTTCGAGATCACGACCGCGCTTGCCTTCAAGGCTTTCGCGAGCAATGCGGCCGATATCACGCTTCTGGAGACCGGTCTCGGCGGCCGGCTCGATGCCACCAATGTCATCGAGCGACCGGCGGCGACAGCCATCACCTCGATCTCCATCGATCACGTGGCCTTTCTCGGCGACACGCTCGCCAAGATCGCGGGCGAAAAAGCCGGCATCCTAAAACGCGATGTGCCCTGCGTGCTGGCGGCGCAAGAAAATGAATCCATGGCGGTGATCGCGGCGCGCGCGCGCGCACTTGGCGCTCCGCTGCTGGTGCAGGATCAGGATTGGTCGGTCGCGCGGCACGGCGACGGCATGCGCGTCGTCACGTCACGTCGCACACTGGATCTGCCTTTGCCCAATCTTCTGGGCGCGCATCAGATCGGCAATGCGGCACAGGCGATCTCCACGCTCGATGCACGCTCAGGCCCCCTGATTGCGTCCGACATCGTGGCGCGCGGCATCACCTCGGCCGAATGGCCGGCGCGCATGCAGCGTCTCACCCAAGGACCGCTGGCTCGTATGTTGCCGCCCGGTTGGGAGCTTTGGCTCGATGGCGGGCACAATCCGGGTGCCGGATTGGTGGTCGCCGAGCAGATGCGCCGATGGAGCGAAAAGCCGCTTTACATGGTGTTCGGCATCTTGAACTCGAAGGACCCCGACGGCTTCATCGCTCCGCTTGCACCGCACGTCGCCAAATTGGCGGCTCTGACGATCCCCGAGGAAGAAGCCTCCATCGGCGGCGACGAAGCGGCTGCCGTCGCGCGTCGTCACGGCATCGATGCGGTCGAGGTGGGTTCGGTCGGTGATGCGGTCAAGCAACTGACCGGCGAACGAGGTCCGGCGCGCATCCTGATGTGCGGTTCGCTCTATCTCGCGGGCAGCGTGCTTGCGGAAAACGGTTAGCTCGCGGGTTCGAGAGTTCCAAGCTCGATGAATTTGGACAGCCGCTGCGCGCGGAAGGTCGCGAGGACCGCTTCGATCGTCGCCAGTTCGCTGCCGCTCTCGACGACGATTTCCTGGTCCGCTTCTTCCCGATAGGCCGAGAACGGCATGGCGTGGCATCGCGTCATTAATGCCGTACCGGCCGTCGGGCTGAAGCATGGGGCACGGCAAGGATGCTGGGATATAGGCCGTCGGCGCGATACGAACCGCCAACGCCTTATGTTTTGCGATAGGGATGACGGTCCTGAGGCGTCCGGTCAAGGCGAAGGACTTGCTTACCTGGCGGACCGGCGTCCACAGAACCGCCAGCGGAAAACGGCCCGCTCCGCATTCGCAATCGTATCTTCGATTGTCAAAGGCAGAAGGCCGCAACAACACTTGCCGCATGCGGTGCAGCGGAAATGCCGTTCCATTCAGGTGCCGCAGCACTTCTTGAATTTGAACCCCGACCCGCACGGGCAAGGATCGTTGCGTCCGACCTTGGTGACTTGGCGCGGCTTGGATTTCGGGTTCATCGTTCCCGACACGTAGACCCAGCGACCGTCTTCGCGGCGGAAGGTCGAAAGCTCGTGATGGATCCGCGTCTCGCCATGCTGTTTGAAGCGTGCGTTAAATTCTACAAGGCCGCAGTCGTCTTCGGCGCCGCCTTGCGTGACCTCGCGTATCTCCAGGCTGATCCACTGGACGGCATCGGCCGTGCTCGCGGCGGCCGAGCGGTTAAACTCCTTTTTGATCTCGGAGGCATGGGTGTTTTCGATGTAATCGAGATTTCCGAGAACATAGGCCGTATAGCGCGAACGCATCAGCTTTTCGGCGCTGGCGGCTTGCGCCCCCTTCAACAAGGGCTCGCAACAAGTCTCGAAGGAGATGCCCGACCCGCAGGGGCAGTCGGTCATAAGCGGCGCTCTTGGGCGTTGAAGGGCTGGATCACGATGCGCCTATCAGCGGCTGCGCCAGCCAAACGAGACCGAGATATCGCCCGACCTTGGCGATCGTGACAAGCACGAGAAAGCTTGCGAGCGATTCCCGCAATACGCCCGCGATGATCGTCAAAGGATCGCCGATAATGGGAACCCAGCTTAATAGCAGCGACCATTTTCCATAGCGCCGATACCAACGCTGTGCGCGTTGTAGGTCCACCTCGCTCGCGGGAAACCATCTTCGGTCGCGGAACCTTTCGATCCAGCGGCCGAAGAGCCAATTCAAAACCGCCCCCAGGACATTGCCCCAACTCGCGACCGTCACGAGCAGCCATGCCGGATAGCTCTCTGTCGAGAGCAGCGCGATCAAAAACGCCTCGGACTGTATGGGGAGCAGCGATGCCGCGCCAAACGATACGAGAAACAATCCGGCATAAACCGTGAAATCGGGCATCCGGTTCCATTCCGTAGGAGTCAACCATTGGTGACCCGCGTTGTTATCGGCGCGGCGGCCGCGTGATGCGATAGGTCCGCCCATCCTTGTACACCAACATAAATGCCGACTGCTATGATCAGCATGCTCGATACATAGGGTGCGCGCCGGGCGAGCGTGCCGAACCATGGAAAGCGGCTTGTAACCTCGTTGACACTGATTGCCGCGACGGCGCCGCCCGCGAGCAAGGTGATTGCGAGACCGATTGAAAAGCATAGGACCAGCGCAAAACCGAGTGTGACTTCCTTGAGCTGGAGGCACAGCAGCAAGACGGTTATGGCGGCGGGGCATGGAATGAGGCCGTCCGTTAGGCCGAAAAGCGCGATCTGCCAATTCGTTACCTTGCGGCCGGTGAATTGATGCCTGTAATGATGTTCGCCGGCCGCCGCCTTGGCCCGTTGTTGATCCAGCCACGTGCGCCGGATCATCCAAGCTGCGATGCCGATAATCACGATTGCCGAAACCAATTGGAAATATGGTTCGATGGATTTGGCATCGATGCCCTGCCAAATGTAGATTCCGCCGACCGCTACCGCCCAAACGACAGCGGTTTGCGAAACGTCGCCGCGAGAACGAGGATAATCGCCTGCGATACGGTGCCGCGTATGGCGACGATGAACGCCGCCATCATGGTCTTGGAATGGCCCGGTTCCAAGCCGTGAAGAGCACCAAGAAGAACGGCGCTTGGCACGAACAACCATGCATGCGCCGAACTCCTCGCGATCAGGTCGGCGAACGAAGGCATGATTACTCACAGATATTTTGTGATTTCTTTGAATTCGTCGAGCGAGCGACGTTGGTCCTTCGGCTTCGATCCGATCGCCTCTTCAAGGCAGTGATCGATATGATCCTGGATCAATGTCTTCTTGGCTTGATCGATAGCTTTCTCCACCGCATGCAGCTGCTGGGCGATATCGAGACACGATCTGCCGGATTCGATCATCTCGATGATGCTGCGCAGATGCCCGTCGGCACGCTTCAAACGCTTGATGATGTCGGGGTGAGTTTGATGGATATGCTCTTCGGTCATGTATTGACCCTATCCCCCCGGGGGGGGATAGGGTCAAGGACCGCCCAACCTTATCGAAAGAGGGACTTTTGCTGCCTTTGTCATTCCGCCGACGCGAGACAGCCCGATATGGGTTCCTCGCCGTTTGCACTTTGTTCGGATTGCTGCTGTGGGGAAGTCCCGCCTCAGCCCATGCGGTCGCCGAAGGCGATAAGGGCTACATCCAAGAGATCGCGGGCGTTCATCTGATCCCGTTTCTGTATCTCGGCGCCAAGCATATGATGACGGGGTACGATCACATCTTGTTCCTGTTGGGCGTGATCTTCTTCCTCTATCGTTTGAACCATATTGCCCTTTACGTCAGCCTGTTCGCGCTCGGCCATTCGACGACGATGTTACTCGGCGTCTATTTCAATTTCGGCATCAACAGTTACATCATTGACGCCATTATCGGCCTATCCGTGGTCTATAAGTCGCTCGACAATCTTGGCGCCTTTCAACGTTGGTTCGGTTTTCAGCCGAATACCAAGGCAGCCACATTGATCTTCGGCCTGTTCCACGGATTCGGCCTTGCCAGCAAGGTCATTGACTATGACATTTCGCCCGATGGGCTCGTCCCCAACCTTCTGGCCTTCAATGTCGGCGTCGAAATCGGTCAATTGCTTGCCTTGAGTGCCATCTTGATAGTCATGGGTTATTGGCGCCGGACCGACAGCTTCTGGCAGCATGCCTATACGGCAAATGTCGTCGTCATGACGGCCGGATTCGTTCTGATCGGTTATCACCTCACCGGCCTCATGGTTGCCTAGTTCTGGGAAAGAAAATTCAAATGTACAATACGGACAAGCCAACCCGAGACGAATTGCCCACCACGCCCCAATTGATCCGCTCGACAATCATTGCGATCGTGGCGGCGGTCGCGATCCTGGTGACGGTCGTACTGCCGTCCGAATATGCGATCGATCCGACGGGAATTGGCCGATTTCTCGGCCTCTCCGAAATGGGCGAGATCAAAATGCAGCTCGCCGAGGAAGCCGAACGCGACCGTGCTGGCGATAAGAAAAAGGGTCGCGAAGATCAATCGAGCCTGATCGGCCGGGCTGTCGCGATGCTTTTCATTTCCCCGGCGCATGCGCAAGCGCCGGCAGGGCGTAAGGACGAGATGACGCTAACGCTCAAACCCGGTGAAGGCGCCGAAATCAAGCTCGCGATGAAAAAAGGCGCGAAGGCGAAGTTCAACTGGGCGTCTGAGGGCGGCACGGTCAATTTCGATCTGCATGGCGACGGCGGCGGTGCCGAGATAAGCTACAAAAAGGGACGAAGCGTCGAGAAGGATGACGGTGTGGTCGAAGCCAAGTTCGACGGTCAGCATGGTTGGTTTTGGCGCAATCGCGGCAAGAAAGACGTGACCATTACCTTGCGTGCCGAAGGCGAGTATTCCGACATCAAGCGGATGCTCTAGCCATTGCGTAACGCCTAAAGGAGCGTGAGCGATTCCGAGAGCGCGACGACATTGGCCCGAATCGAGTAGGGACTCCGAAATCGGTCGATCGTGATTCACGCCGTCGGCGGAAATGCAGGCCGGCGCGCGCATGCTGATCTGCGGTTCGCTCTATCTCGCGGGCAGCGTGCTCGCCGAGAACGGTTAGCTCGCGGGTTCGAGGATTCCGAGTTCGATGAACTTGGACAGCCGTTGGGAACGGAACGTGGCGAGTGCGGTTTCGACCGCCGCCAATTCCGTGCCGCCGCCTTCGAAGATCATCTCCTGGCCAGATTCCAGCAGCCGCCGGTAGGCCCAGCTGCCGACGCTGTCGCGCTTGGCTTCGGCCGAGCAGAGCGCGAATAGCGCGTCCACCATGGCGACTTCGATGCCGAGACCGGTTCTGGGCGCAACGAGTCCGATGGCGGGTTGGCGCAGAAGGCGGGTCTTGAGCAGCGAGATGTTGAGGCGTGCCGGGAAATTGTAACGCTCGGCGCTCAAGGCGGCTGGTGTCGGTGCCGTCGTCGCACGTGTAACTGGGACGAGTTGTCCGCCGACGCTCAGGAACCTTATCGCATCGGTCAGCAGCTCCGGGCCGTAAGCAGATAGTCCGTCGATCTGGACCAGTTGGTTGACCGATTTTGCGCCGGCGGCGCAGGCCTCGATCACGCGCTCGAACACGTCGGCGATGAATTTAAGCTCGACGTCGCCGAACCGATGCTCGCGCTTGAACGAAGCTGCGGAACACAAGTTGGCGAACGGAATTTCGGCAAGTGCTGCGGCCTGTTGCGCGGGCTTCAGTGCGGGTTCGCCGCCATGGCCGCCGGGCTCGCGGCTCATCACGAACACGTCCTTGCGGAAGCGCTGGTTGCGGATGAAATCGCCGTTGCCTTCGAATTCGTGGCGCGAGGTGGATTTCGCCAGCAGGGAGCGGAATTCCTGCGGCACGGCGATATCGATGAAATTGAGATGCAGAAGGGCGCTGCCGGAATAGGTGAGCCCGGCGCTGCGCATCTCGCTCGCGACTTCGCGAAAGTAATAGGGCTTGATCGCGCCGCCGAAGAATTCGTGCGCGACGTAGCTCAGGCTTTGTTTCGAGATCTCGTCGACAAAGGCGGCGAGCGGCGGATTATCCTCGAAGAAGCCCGCCTTGTTATTGCGCAAATACGTGATGAAATCGAGACCGGCCTGCGCTTTGGTCGCGGAATCGGTGACGAGATGGCGCGTATGCTGAACCATCAGCTCGCGCAAGGGGGCGAGCGCCGCCCAGCCCGGCATGGTGTCGTAGCTGACATAGACGATGCCGGCGGGCTTCACATGGGTCTTCAGGAATTCGCGGATATTGTCGCGTCGTTCGGGATCGACCCAGGAATAGACGCCGTGCAGGACGATGAAATCGAATTCCGGAAGGCCACGCGCCTTCAATTCGGCGAAATCGGCCTGGAAGAATTCGACATTGGTCAGGCCCGCATCGGCGGCAAGTTTTGTTGCATTGGCGATATGCTGCGCGTTGAAATCCACACCGACAAATTTCGCATGGGGAAACAGTTGCGCCAGTGCGGCGATGGTGACGCCGTTGCCGCAGCCGAGATCGCAATAGACGA
Organism: Caenispirillum bisanense; assembly: GCA_945877815.1. Taxonomy (GTDB): domain Bacteria; phylum Pseudomonadota; class Alphaproteobacteria; order Rhodospirillales; family UBA2165; genus CANIGJ01. The sequence goes on along the minus strand of CAMDWJ010000005.1, from coordinate 110,455 downwards.
ATGGTTGGTCGAGCGGGCGCGGCGTATGTCCGTTGAGCAGACAGACATAGTTGAGAAAAACCGGATTCAATTCGGCATAGAAGCCCCAGGTATAGGGCGTATCGGTGAGATACCCGTCGGACATGTCGGTCGGTTTCCCCCTAAACCAAGGCCCCGCCGTCGCCGGCGGGGCCTGTGTTAATCCTACGCCCGTTCTCGATCCCCGCAGGGCGGTTTTCGATGCTGAATCGGGAATTCTCGATACGTTAAATGACCGATTCGATCCATTCCTTGAGCTTGTTCTTGGGCAGTGCGCCAACCTTGGTCGCCGCGACCTTGCCATCCTTGAACAGCATCAGGGTGGGAATGCCGCGGATGCCGTATTGCCCGGGAGTCTGAGGATTTTCGTCCACGTTGACCTTGGCGATCGTCAGCTTGCCGTCCAGTTCGGTGGCGATTTCCTCAAGAGCGGGGGCGATCTGTTTGCACGGGCCGCACCATTCGGCCCAGAAATCGACCAAAACCGGGCCGGTTGCGTCGAGAACGTCGGCTTTGAAGGAGGAATCGCTCACTGGCTTGGACATATGGGAAAATCCTGTCGTTTGCCGGGCTGATGCCCGTAGGGGATTGTTGAGCTGAATCTAGGTTTGGGGGGGCGCAGCGTCAAGGTGACGTAGTTTTAGTAGTTCCTCGGGGAGTTGCATGAGCCGGGTGGCATCGGTCCAGAGCAGGTAACAATCGATGCGTTTGCCGGGATAAACCAGGGCCAGCGCGGCCCGGTAGATCGCCATTTGTTGCAGATAGATATCGGGGACGTCGGCCGGGTTGGCAGGCGGCGGGCGGTTGGTCTTGAAGTCGACGACGCTGACCGATTCGGCTGTGACCGCGATCCGGTCGAGCTGCGCGGAAATGACGGAATCGCCGATTCGACCGACCAAAGGCACTTCCGCACGCGAGCCCGGCGCAAACAAAAAAGCCGATTCGGGCGCGCTCAACACGGCCAGGGTTTCGCGCACGATCGCGTCTTGTTCGTCCGGCGCAAGATCGTGGGCGGGGCGGGCGACGAAGCGCCGCGCCGCCGCCTGGCGGTCGTGCGGTGCGATATCCGGCAGGGTCTGCAACAGGCTGTGGACGATGCGTCCGCGCCGGAAACGTGCACCCTGATCCTCGCCGAGCGGCGACACGACGGGCGGCTCCGCGCCGTCCGGGCGCGACGGGGCCAAGGGACGGGGCGGCGATTCTTCGACCGGCGCCGCGGTGCGCACCCAGGACGGCAGCGGGAGGACCGCGATGTCTGCTTTGGCTTGGTGCGATTTGATGGGTTCTGTCTGGGGCGATTGCAGTCTTAGAACCGTGCTGGCGTCCGTTTCCTCCGCGGCGGCGAGGAATTCGTCGTCGACGGTCTCGGCGATCCCGGAAAGACCGCGTTCGATCAGGTTGTACCAACAACCGTCCGGCGCTTTGGTCTTGGTGTGCCAGCCGCAGATATAGAGGCGGTCGCGTGCGCGGGTCAGCGCCACATAGAGAAGTCGGCGATATTCCTGCTCGCGCAGGCTTTTGACTGCCTCGCGCTCGGTATCACAGAGCGGATCGTGCAGCGCGCGCTTGGGCGCCCAGACGAGGAATTCCTCGTCGTGCTTATCGGATGGCCAAAAAAAGCGTTCGTCGAGGCGCGGTACTTGCAAGGTATCTGGCAGGAAGACGATCGGCGCTTCGAGCCCCTTGGCGCCATGCACGGTGAGCACGCGCACCGCATCGCGCTCGCCGTGTTCGAGGTCGCGCTTGATCTCGACATCGCCGACCTCGATCCAATGCAGGAAGCCTTCGAGCGTCGGCACATGGGCTTTTTCGTAGGCGAGCGCCAGATTGACGAATTCGGCGAGCGGGTCTTCCGCGTCCGGCCCGAGACGGGTCAGAAGCTTTTCGCGCCCGCGTAGAGGGCCGCCGAGAATTTCGGAATAGAATTCGTAAGGTGCGAGAATATCGGCGCGCGCCAGGATCGTGCTCAAGATACCGAAGGCGCCCGCGAAGGTATCGTCATTGCGCGCTTGGAGTCTGAGTGCATCCCACAAGGTGCCGGTCCGCGCGTGCGCGAGGGTGAAAAGCTGCTCTTCGCTCAACTCGATCAAAGGGCCTTTCAGGACCGTCGCCAGGGTCAGATCGTCTTCGGGCAAAAGTGCTACATGACCGAGCGCCATCAGATCCATGACCGCCATTTGTTGGACGAGATGCATGCGGTCGGCACCGGCGACATCGATGCGCAATTCCTTCAGCGCCCGGACGAGATCGTCGACGAATCCCGTGCGGTGGCGCACCAACACGATGATATCGCCGGGGCGGATGGGGCGCCCCTCCGAGGTCAGCATTTCGCGTGTGGCGACCATGCGCTCGATGCGCGCCGCGATGAGGCGCGCGAGACGCGTCTGCGCCGAATCGGCGCGAATGCGTTCGACCGGCGGTTTCCACGGCGTCGGCCCTTCGGCCTCGCGCGGGCTGACGGCGGGCCAGAGTTCGACCAGGCCGGCTTCGCCGACACGCCGCGCGATATGCCGGATCGCGCGCTCGTCCAGGGCGACGCCGTCGCTGGCATCGGGCTGTTCGAAGATCGCATCGATAGCCGTCAATACGGCCGGAGCGGAGCGGAAGGAAACCTCGAGTTCGACCGGACGCCAACGCCCGTGTGCCGCCGTCACGCGTTCCTCGAACACGTCGCGCATCTGTTGGAAAAAGTATGGATCCGCGCCCTGGAAACTATAAATGGATTGCTTGAGATCGCCGACTGCGAAAATTGTGCGCGGGGTGTCATGCTGACCGAGCCCGGCGAAAAATTCTTCTGCCAGGGCTCGCACGATCGCCCATTGGTTGGGACTCGTATCCTGCGCCTCGTCGATCAAGATATGATCGATGCCGCCGTCGAGTTTGTAGAGTACCCAGGGCGCGATGCCGGGACGCGACAGCAGGGCACTCGCCTGCGCGATCAAATCGTCATAGTCGACCAGCCCGCGATCGGCTTTGCGCCGTTCATATTGCGCGAGCAGGGCCGCGCCGATGTGCAAAAGTGCCGCCGTGCAACGCGCGATCTCGGCCGAGCGCATCCGCGCACAAGTCTGGAACAATCGATCCGCTTCGCGCAGCAGGCTCTCGGCGATATCCGGATTCTGGAGCGCGAGGTCTTTGGTGATGAGACTTGCGCGGATCGTGCGCCCGGCTGTGAGGTAAGCAGCGCAATAGGAGTCGAAATCGACGGGCAAGCGCTCGGTCTTGGCGAGAAAAGCGGCCATCAGGGTGCCGCGATCCTGGTCGCTCTTCTTGCCGCCGGAGAGCACCTTGCAGGCACGCCGCAGCGCTGCGGCATCGAAGGCGCTGTCGTCGGAAGCTGTGGCGGCGATGCTCTCCATCGTCTCGGCACGATCGATACCGAGCGCTTCGTAGAGCCGAATGACGGCGCTCTCGATCCCGCCCGCGTGTTCGATCAGGCGTCGCACGCGCCCGCGTGCGGCGGTCAAGGATTTGATCAGCGATGTGAATTGTTCGCCGTCTTGGACATGACGCGTGATCGCGCCGAGCGCCTGGGCCAAAAGTTCGTCGCGGCCGCCGATGGCGCGCGAAAGGACTTCCTCCAACGCATCGGCCAGCATGTCGGCGGCGTCGCGTTCCTCGACCAGCGCGAAGTGGGGTGCTATCTGCGCTTCTAACGGAAAGCGCCGCAGCAACGACTGGCAAAAGGCATGGATGGTCATGATCGTCATGCCGCCCGGCGCATCGAGAACGGCCGCCAGCAATTGGCGCGCGCGGGCACTTTGACGCTCGCTCGGCGGATGGCCGAGCAGGGCGACAAGTTCTTGAGTCAGATCGGCTTCGTCGGCCAGCGCCCAGCGGCCGAGCCGATCGGCGACGCGGCTCGCCATTTCCGCCGCCGCCGCGCGCGTGAAGGTGAGGCAGAGGATGCGATGCGGCTCCAGATCGGGGCGTGTGACCAATAGGCTGAGCACGCGGTCGGTCAGGACCTTGGTCTTTCCCGTGCCGGCCGAGGCCGAGACCCAGACCGATGCGAGCGCGTCCGCTGCGGCGCGTTGGCGTTCGGCGGCAAGGTCGAGGGGCTCGCGCGGCTCGCTCATGACTCGCCCTCGCCTTCGCCGTCCGCGCCGGGTGCCCATTCCTTAACGCGAGCGAGATGCTCATAGGCGCTGTAGCGCGGCGCCATATCGGGCCGCGGCCGCGCCTCGTAGGGCGTGTCGGGTCGATCGAATTGCGCGATCAAATGTGTCAGTCCTTCGTGGGCCTCGGCGGCCAGCATTGTGGGATTCTTGTCCTTGGCCGCCGGGATCGTCTCGCCGGCGGGATCGCTGCCGCTGAGACGCAGGAAGGCTAGCTCGGCGACCTCGGACGCGCCGAACCGCGCGAAGCCCCCGGCGGCCGCGATGGCCGCTTCCAAAGGCAGCTGCGGCGCGAAGCCGGCGGCGATTTCGCGGGCCTTCGGCGCGGCGCCGGTTTTGTAATCGAGGATGCGCAAGGTCCCGTCGCTCATCCGGTCGATGCGGTCGGCGATCGCGGTCAATTTGAATGGGCCCGCCGGCCCATCGAAATTCAGGCTGCCACGCTCTTCGCTCGCGATTTCGTCGAGACCGACGCGGCGTTCCGCCTCGCTCTCGACGAACCAGCGCGCGATCCTTTGGAATCGGGGCCACCAGAAGGCACGCACGCCGGGCGGGATGGAGCGTTCGGCGAATTTCTCCAGTCCCAGCGCGCAGAGTTTGTCGTAGGCATCGTCGGGAAGTGTCTTTGGGTGGAGCGCAATGAAATCGTCGAGGATACGATGGATGATCGTGCCGTAATCGGCGCGGTCGGGGGGGGCGTCGAGCGGCTCCAATTCCTTGAGCCTCAGAATATGGCGGGCATAGACGGCATAGGGATCACGCATCCAGGTTTCGATCTGGGTCACCGACAGTTCGCGCGGCCGCGCAGAAACCGGCGGGCGTGGCGCCGGGCGGCGATCCGGGCGCGGGCCTTGTGGTTGAGTAGGCGCATCGAGCCAGGCTTGCCAGTGCAGCCACTGTGCACTGTCGGCGTCTTCCATCACGAGGCCGAATTTGATGAGAATCTTCTCCAGCTTCACGAGCCAGCGCGAGGCAACCGTCGGCGTGCCGTCGACCCTTGTCGCGCGGGTCAGCACGACTTCCGGCGCCGCATAGGCTTGCGCGAAATCGTGCGCGGTCAGGCCAATGCGCCGCTCGGGCGGCGGCAAGCCGAAGGCCTTGCGCATGGGCCGGCTCATCCACGGATCGGCTTCACTTTCGGGCGGCCACGTTCCCTCGTTGAGGCCGGCGAGGATCATCAGGCCGGCATGCTGGAGCCGCGCTTCGAGCAGCCCCCAGATGAACAGGCGGGGATGGGCGCCGTAGCGCGGGCGCACGACCCGGCCCGACAGCAGCGCCTCGATCAATCCGGCGTAGGAACCGGGCGAGATATCGCCGAGCGCGCCCGCCGCTTCCACGGCTTCGGCGACGAAACCGGCGGCCGTCTCGCCGTCATCGCCGGCCCACAATCTTTTTGCGCCGTGTTCGGTGTCGCTGGCACAGAGCGCTTCGCTCATTCGCACATGGGCGGCCACCAGATCGGCGAACGGCGCGCTCGCTTGCTTGGCAAGCAGCGCCATCGGCTGGATCGCGGCTTCGATCCGATCGATGAGGTGTTCGATCTCGGAATCCTTGTTCGCCTTGGATACGGACCAAGCGGCGCGCAATCCGGCGGTGCCGGGCGACGGGCGCGGGCCGCGCAACACGAACATTTCTAGCCGTCGCACCAGCCTGCGCAACGTTGCCGGCGCAAAACCGCATGCGGCCAGGGGGTGTTTCGCGAATGCTAGAAGCTGCACGGGTGACACATCGTGCGCGATGAGATCCGCAGTGAGACGTAGGAAAGCGCCCACCGGTGTTATGGCGAGCGGCTGGCCCGCGGAATCGTCGATCTCGATGTTCCAGCGCCGCAGTTCGGCGGCAACACGTCGCGCTAAGGTTCGATCGGGCGTTACCAGGGCGGCAGTGCGTGCCGGCATTTCAAGAACGCCGCGCATCAGCAACGCGATCACGCGCGCTTCCTCGTCGGCGCCCGGGCAATCGATGCGGGTGACGTCCACCAGGGATGCGATCGAGGGCGGAGCGAGATTGCGCCAGGCCTTAGTCGTTTCCGCAGGACGCATGGTCTCGGCCATGAGACCTGCGCGATCGGGGTGTGTCGTGCGCGCCGGCTGATTGGGCCAGAGCTTGACCCGCGCAAAGGGCTCGTCGAGACGATCGAGCAGGCGGAGCATGCCGTGTTGGGGATGCTGCGCATCGCCGAGTGAAGCGGCGGCGACATCGGGCGGCATCGTCGGATCGAATCCCGGCAGGACCAGACAGCCGCGTGGCAGCGTGGCGACCACGGCCAGCAGGTCCGCCGTCGCGGGAATGCTGCCTGTCGATCCGGCGGCGACGACCAATCCTTGCGGTGGATTGGCGCGCCAACGTTCGGTCTCGGTCGTGAGCAACCGGTTGCGCCGATCGGCGGAATCGATGGCGCCCTCGGCGGCTAGAATATCCGGCCAATGCGCGGTGACGATTTCGAGAAACTTGAGCGTTTCCTGCCAATGCTGAGCATGTTCCTCGGGCACGATCTCGGCGAGCCGCTCGAACGACAATCGTTCGGTCTGCACGCGGTCGATCAGGCGGCCGAGTTCGAGCGCCAGCATGGCGGCCTGCTCGATCGGCATATGGGCGCCGCGCGCCAATTGTTGTTGGCGCACCAGACGGGCGAGCAGCAGTTGTCTGCGCAGGCCCGAGATCGCGGGCGGCACATCCAGGCCGCCGCCCGACAATTCATCGGCGCCAGCGATGGCCAATTCGTCCTCATCGAGATCGCCGAGCGGCGTCATGCGGGGCAACAGCAAAGGCCGGCCGTCGCTCGATCGCAAAAAAGCCTCGCGCAGGGATCGCACGGCGCGTCGGGTCGGCAGCAAGATGGTGACGTCGGCGAGCGCTTCGGGAGTTGGTCCAACTTCGGCGAGCACGCCCGCGGCCAACGCATCGACAAACGGCCAGCCGGCGGGGATCGTGTAGATGCCCCGCAGTGCCATCAGCGCCGCCGCCGGCCCGCGAACTTCTGCGCCATGTAGCTTTCTGCCTGGCTCAATCCGTCCGGCGTGCCGACGTCGAACCATTCGCCGTCGTGCACGATGCCATAGAGGTGTTCCTTTTCCAGCAGGCGGTCGAAAACGACGTTCATCGAAAAGGCGCCGTCCGGCGTGCCTTCGAGCGCGCGCGGATGAACGATCTCGATGCCGGTGAAAACGTAAGGTGCGACCTCGCGCTCGGGGCGTCGCGCGAGCTTGCCTAACGGATCGATGACGAAATCGCCGCGCCCGGCATAGCCGTAGGCTTCGACGGTGGAATGCAGCATCAGCAGTGCATCCATTTTGTCATCTTCCCAGGATGCGGCAAGACGGGCTAATCCGTCGGTTGTTCCGTTGAGCCAAAGGACATCGGCGTTGACGACGTAGAAGGGATCGGGCCCGAGGTGAGCCAGCGCTTTCTTCACGCCGCCGCCGGTTTCCAGCAGCGCGTTGGCTTCGTCGGAAATGACGATCTCCATATCGCGCCGAAATTTGAGATGCCCGGATATTTGTTCGCCGAGATGATGGGTATTCACCACCGCCTTTTCGACGCCGACCGACTTGAGCCGGTCGAGCGCGTGATCAAGCAGGGTACGATCTGCGACCTTCACCAACGGCTTCGGCGTTTTGTCGGTAATCGGACGCATGCGCAGGCCAAGCCCCGCTGCCAGAACCATCGCAATCTTGGGTTGGGTCGCCATTGTCAGCCTGTCAGTTCCGATAAAGGGGTGTTTCGTAGTGCGGCAGGAATATGGGTATCGAGCCAGTCGCGCAATGGCGCAAGCAGGGGATCTTGGCAGGCGCGTTCCAGCATCCGCCAGCAGCGCGGGATATGCATGAGATAGTGGCCCTTGCCGTCGCGCACACTAAGCCGCGTGAAGATGCCGATCACCTTACAGTGGCGCTGTGCCGCCAATGTGACATAGGCGGCGCGGAAGGAGGGCCAGTCGATGCCCGGCCGTTGCGCGCGGTAACGCTCCAGGAGTTGCGTTTCGAGCCCATCGGCCATATCACGGCGCGCATCTTCGATCAGCGACATCAGATCGTAGGCGGGCGATCCCGCGACGGCGTCTTGATAATCGAGCAGCACGCAATTGCGCAATCGTCCGCGCTCCGGCAGCCAGATCAGATTGTCGGCATGGAAATCGCGCAAGACCAGCGCGCGTCCCGCACCCTCCATGATTGGCGCCAGTGCCCGCCAGATATCGCGAAAGGCGCCTTTGGAGGCTTCGTCGAGCGGACGACCCATTCGACGCGGAACGTACCAATCGACCAAAAGCTCGGCTTCGGTAAGCAAGCGGACCGCATCATATTCTGGCAGCCCAGTTGGGATCGTGATCGCCTCGGGCTTGGCGTGAAGATCGGCGATCACATCGACGGCGGCGGTATAGAGGGCTGCCTCATCGGTGCCGGACGCGAGCGCTTTGGTATATGTCGCATCGCCGAGATCTTCGAGTAGCAGCAGGCCCAGCGTCGCATCTTCGGCCAACACCGTCGGTACCGAATAGCCGAGCGTTTGAAGATGCCTGGTGATGGCAACGAAGGGGCGCACATCTTCCTTGGGTGGCGGGGCGTCCATCAAGACGGCGACTTTGCCGCCTCGCGACACGCGGTCGTATCGTCGGAACGAGGCATCGCCGGCCAGCGGGCGGCGGGTCGCACCCACCCATCCGGCGCTTGCAAGAAAGCCGTCGATATCGGCGGCGCGATCAGACATGGAAGGGGGCATCGAGGCGTGCGTCGCTCAAGCGCTGCGCCCAGCGGGCGGTCGCGGTAAATTCGATCAGTCGCTCCGTTTCCGTCGCGCCCTGTCGCAAGTCGATATCCAGACGTTCGGCGGGCAGATAGCGACCTAGACGTTCAGGCCATTCGATCAAGGATATTCCGTCGGCGAAGGCATCCTCTATGCCGATCTCAAATGCATCGTCGGGACGATCGAGACGATAGAGATCGAAATGATAGATGGTGGCGTTCGGAGTCTCATAAATCTGGACGAGCGTGAAGGTCGGGCTCGGCACTTCCTCGCCGCCGCCGCCTGCCGAAATGAAACCGCGCGCGAAGGCGGTTTTGCCGGCGCCGAGCGGGCCGGTCAGCGTGATCACATCGTGCGGGCGGGCAAGTGCCGCCACGATGCGCGCCAACGCCTTGGTCCCGATCTCGTCAGGCACGGTGACGATGCGTTTCGTTTCGGAGATCATCGGATTCTTTTAGCGTCTCGCACCCGATTTCTCCACGGAAAAGGGAAGAAGAATCGTGGCCGTCGTGCCGCGATTGCGCTGTGACGTCAATTGCAACTCGCCGCCATGCAATTCGACGAAACGGCGCACCAGAGCGAGGCCGAGCCCGGCGCCCGGCCCATGGACGTCGGCATCCGTGCCGCGCGCGAACGGTTCCTGGACGCGAGCAAGGTCGCTCCGCACGATGCCGGCCCCAGTATCGTCGATGGAAATCTCGATGTGGCTGCGCGTGCGTTTGGCGGCGAGCGTGACTGTTCCGCCGGCGCCGCAATAGCTGATGGCATTGTTGAGCAGATGCAGAACGGTCTGGCGGATGCGGCGTTCGTCGCCGTGGATTTGCCCGATGGCGGGCGGGCAATCGAAAACCAGAGTAAGACGCTCCGCGCGCGCGCGCTCCGCGACGGCCGAAACGAGGCTGGCGAGCGCGGTATGAAGATCGAACGGCCGAGATTCCAGCGAGACCATGCCGGCATCGATGCTGGCGAGATCGAGGATATCGTCGATCATGCGCGCCAGCTGATGCGTGCTAGTTGCGATAGCCTGCGCGTAGTCGTTCTGTCGCCGCGTGAGCTCACCTGCATAGCCGCCGGCCAACATCTCGGCGAAGCCGGCGATATTGGTGAGCGGAACGCGCGCTTGGTGCGCCAGGGTCGCCACGAATTCGGATTTCATGCGGTCGGCGGCGACGGTCGTCTCTGCGTGCGCGCGCAAGGCACCGGCAAGCTGCATCGCAACGGTCACATCGACATAGCGCAAGAGAACCGCGCCGTCGGGCAAGGGCAGATGATGGGCGTCAAATATCGTTCCGTTCTCGCGCACGAGGCGGCTGTGGCCTGCGGTCCGACCGAGCAATTGGGCAACCGTCCAATCGCTGCCGCTCGCCTCCAGAAATTCGCCTAGCCGTTCGCCGGGCCATGCCCAAAGCTGGTTGAAGGCCATATTGGCGAGCTTCAATTTTCCGTCCGGGCCAAAGACGGCCAGGGCATCGCCGAGATGATCGAGTGTCTGGCGCTGTACCTGCGCCGCCTGATTGACCGAGCGTTCGGCGGCGATGCGGGGCGTCATATCCTCAAAGGCGAGCAGGAAGCCTCCGCCGGGCAATGGCGCGGCCGTGCGTTTGAGGGTGCGTCCGTCCGGAAGGTATTGCCGTTCCTCGACCGCGCGGGTCAATGAAGCCAGCCGATGGCGTTCGTGGTCGCGCCAGGCCGCCAGATCGACGACTTCGGGCAGGCGTTGCTGGGCATGCAGACGCGCCACTAGATCGCTCCAGGATGGCCGTGCGGACAGGAAGGCGGGATCGAGATCGAACAGGGCGGCATAGGGTTCGTTAAACCCGATCAGGCGCGCCGAAGCGCCGAAAATACAGGCTGCGGTGGGCAGCGCCGCAAGAATGCTAGCGTCGAGGTTGTGCAGGGTATCCACCCTGTAAATCTAGGCCGATTCGCCCGAATACCAGAACTGTAACGCAAAACGGGGCGCCGGTTTCCCGGCGCCCCGTGTGATTGGCGTTAAGCTCTCTCTTGGAAGGCTTGGCGCTTAGTAGCGATAGGTGTCCGGCTTGAACGGGCCAGCGGCCGGGATGTTGATGTAGTCGGCCTGCTTCTTCGATAGCGTCGTGAGCTTCACGCCGATCTTGTCGAGGTGCAGACGCGCGACCTTTTCGTCCAAGTGCTTGGGCAGCGTATAGACCTGCTTCTTGTATTTGCCGTCCTTGTTGTTGGCCCAAAGCTCGATCTGCGCGAGCGTCTGGTTGGTGAAGGACGCCGACATCACGAAGGACGGATGGCCGGTCGCGTTGCCGAGGTTCACCAAGCGGCCTTCCGACAGTAGGATCAGGCGCTTGCCGTCCGGGAATTCGATCTCGTCGACCTGCGGCTTCACATTGTGCCACTTGAAGTTCTTTAGGCCGGCAACTTGGATTTCCGAATCGAAGTGACCGATGTTGCAGACGATCGCACGGTCCTTCATGGCGCGCATGTGATCGACTGTGATGACGTCGAGGTTGCCCGTCGCGGTCACGAAGATGTCGGCGCGCGGCGCCGCTTCTTCCATTGTCACGACTTCGTAGCCTTCCATCGCCGCCTGCAGCGCGCAGATCGGATCGATTTCGGAGACCATCACGCGGCAGCCGGCATTGCGCAGCGAAGCGGCCGAGCCCTTGCCCACGTCGCCGAAGCCCGCGACCATCGCGACCTTGCCGGCCATCATCACGTCGGTGCCGCGGCGGATGCCGTCAACCAGCGACTCTTTGCAGCCGTAGAGGTTGTCGAACTTCGACTTGGTGACCGAATCGTTGACATTGATCGCCGGCCATAGGAGCTGGCCTTTTTTCTGCATTTCGTACAGACGATGCACGCCCGTGGTGGTTTCTTCCGAAACGCCCTTGATCGATTCCGCGCACTTCTTGAACCAGCCCGGCTTGGCCTTGAGCTGGGCTTTGATCGCTGCGAACAGGAATTCTTCTTCTTCGTTCGACGGCTTCTCCAGGAATGCCGCGTCGCCGTTTTCCGCACGCAGGCCGAGATGGATCAGGGAGGTCGCGTCGCCGCCATCGTCGAGGATCATGTTCGGCACGCCGCCATCAGCCCATTCGAAGATCTTGATCTGGTAGTCCCAGTAGTCCTTCAGGCTCGAGCCCTTCACGGCGAAGATCGGCGTCTTCGTGGCGACGAGCGCCGCTGCGGCGTGATCCTGGGTCGAATAGATATTGCACGACGCCCAGCGGATGTCGGCGCCCAGTTCTTGCAGCGTCTCGATCAGCACGGCCGTTTGAATGGTCATGTGCAGCGAGCCGGCGATGCGGGCGCCCTTGAGCGGCTTCGACTTGCCGAATTCTGCGCGGGTTGCCATCAGACCGGGCATTTCAACCTGGGCGATTTCGAGTTCCTTGCGGCCCCATTCGGCCAAGCTAATGTCGGCGATTGCGTAATCGGTCATCTGGCTATGTCTCCCTTTGCGGACGCGCGGATGTATCAAGAGTGCCCAGGACTCACAAGTAAAGAATTTTTGGGTAATTTCCCAAAAGAATCAAGCCCGCTAAGTGGCGGATTGCTTGAGTTTTTTGCCTTGGGCAGATGGGTCGAACTATTCGTGAAATCCGGCGGAAACAAGCTCCCAGAGGGCTTGCAGCGCCGCCTCCGAATCGGCCCCTTCGGTCATGATTTCGATTGCATCCCCGGGCCCGGCGGCCAACATCATCAGCCCGAGGATCGAACTGCCGGAAACCTGCTCGCGTTGGCCGATCTTCGTGACACGGATGGTGGCACCAAAGGTCGCGGCAAGTTTCACGAATTTGGCGGCGGCTCGGGCGTGTAGGCCGAGTTCGTTGACGATCGTGACCGTGCGCGCAGGCACTCTAGCCTTTGTCCTTGGCCAGCAGTTGCGACGCGATATTGATGTATTTCTTGCCGGCTTCCTGGGCCTTTGCGACCGCTTCGGCGATGCTCGTTTTGTCGCGTACGCTGGCAAGTTTGACTAGCATCGGCAGATTGACCCCGGCGATAACCTCGACCTTCGCTCGATCCATGATCGAGATCGCGAGGTTGGACGGGGTGCCGCCGAACATGTCGGTCAGCAGGATGACACCTTCTCCGGTATCGGTCGTGGCTATCGAGTCGAGGATGTCCTGGCGGCGCTGTTCCATGTCGTCGTCCGGCGCGATGCATACCGAGGCGACATGCTCCTGCGGCCCGACAACATGTTCGAGCGCATTGACGAGCTCGGCCGCGAGCCGCCCGTGGGTGACGAGAACCATTCCGATCATGCAGCTTCCGCTTGGATGCGTACCATTTTTAATATCACAAGCCTAACTCGCGGAATCCGCGTCGCGATGTTGGACGCGGACGGGCTGGCCGATGCCTTCAAACCACATCATCAGGCGCTCCGCAACGAAAACCGAGCGATGGCGTCCCCCGGTACAGCCGACGGCGACAGTCAGATAGCTTTTACCCTCGGCGCGGAACCGGGGCAGCAGGGGGCGGATCAGTTGGGTGAGGCTGTCGAAGAAAGGCTGGAATGCGGGGTCCTGCTCGATATAGTCCCCGACACCCTGGTCGCGCCCGGTCTTCGCGCGCAACTCGGGGACATAGTGCGGATTGGCAAGAAATCGGACATCGAAGACCAGATCGGCTTCGCGCGGAAGGCCGCGCCGATAAGCGAACGAAGTCACGAAGACCGACAGCTCGCCCTGGCTGTGATTGGCGAGATGCCCCTCAAGGATACGTTTCAGCTCGCCGGGGCCGCGGCCCGTGGTGTCGATCATGATATCGGCGCGATCGCGCAAGGCGACCAGCAGCGTGCGTTCGCGCGCGATGCCGTCGGCTACGGGGCGGTCGGCGGCGAGCGGGTGGCGATGGCGCGTTTCCTCGTAGCGCCGGCGCAACTCGTCGTCATCGCAATCGAGAAACAGGATGCGGGCGGACACGTGGTCCATCGCGTCGATTTCCTCGCAACAGCGCAGGAACGGCTCGATGCCAAAATCGCGTGTGCGAATATCGACACCGATGGCGATGCGGCGTTCGACGTCGACCTCGCCGGTTTCGGGGCCTTGGATTTCGCGTTCGCCGCCGGCGATCAAGGTACGCACCAGCGACAGCGGCACATTGTCGATGGCTTCGAAGCCCATATCTTCAAGTGCCTTCAACGCCTGGCTCTTGCCCGCACCCGACATGCCGGTCACGAGAACGACGAACATGCTGCCGGACGAGCCCGATGCCTCGCTCATCGGCAAATATCCGCGTTTACACGCACACGGCCGAGCGCGAGTTCGACCTTGATCGGCGTGCTCAACTCGAATGGGTCGAGCCGCAGGATGGGAATGGCGCAGCCGCAAAACAATTCCGCGTCCGGGTCGGGCAGTCTCTCAACCTGGCCGGGAGGCACCAATTCGATGGCTAGCGACAGAGGTCCTTCGACGGACGGGAATTTGACGATGCCGAGACCACGCAATTCAAGAAGACCTGCGATCCGCGCAGGGGCACTCAACGTCACACGGTCGCCGTGGCGGACGAGATCGACGCGATCGTCCGCAATCAATTTGGCGCCGCGATCGATCAGCCTGAGTGCCAAATCCGATTTTCCGGCGCCAGACGGTCCCAGCAATAGAACGCCGCGTCCATCGATGGCGATGGCGGTGGCGTGGAGCTGATGTGGTGTCTCGTGGTTCGGCATGGCGACCGTCTCGACTTTACTGCGCCGCAAGCAAGCGTACAATGAATCTCGCGCCCAGCACGGTTCCGTTCGCATCGAGGCGGTTCTCGGCGCGGATGGTGCCGCCGTGCGCTTCGACGATCTGGCGTGAAATCGACAGGCCGAGCCCGGAATGGGTTCCGAATTTTTCGCCCGCCGGGCGTTCACGGTAGAAACGTTCGAAAATGGCCTCTTCGAGTCCCTCCGGGATGCCGGGACCCTCGTCCTCGACGCTGATGGTAACGCTTCGGGCTTCGCGCATGGCGCGCAAGATGATCGTGCTTCCGGAGGGCGAGAAACTCACCGCATTGTCGATCAGATTGCGGAAGACCTGAACGATGCGGTCTTCATCGCCTAGAATACGCAGTAGCTGGTTGCTGATCTTTTCGCGACGCAAATGGACGCCGTGCGAACCTTCCGCAGCTTCATGCAATGCGGCGATGGCGTCGAGTAATCCGGTGAGATCGACCGGCACCAATTGGGCGCGTGACAATTCGGCATCCAGTCGCGAGGCTTTGGAAATATCGCTGATCAGGCGGTCGAGGCGTTGGATGTCGTCGATGACGATCGCCATCAGCCGTTGTTGCTGCGTGGGATCGGAAATGCGCGCGGCCGTCTCGATTGCGCTGCGTAAAGATGTGAGCGGATTTTTGATCTCATGCGCGACGTCGGCGGCGAAGGCCTCGATCGCATCCATGCGTTTCCACAGGGCTTCGGTCATTTCGCGCAAGGCTTCGGACAATTCGCGAATCTCGTCGTGACGGCCGCCGACCATCGGGATCGCATATTGGCGCGATAGGCCGCGGCGCACACGGTCCGCGGCGAGGGCGAGGCGTCTGAGCGGCCGGGCGATGGTTCCGGCGAGATAGACCGACAAAAGCACCGTTACGAGGAGCGCTATGCCGAAGACTTTGAGAATATCGAGCCGGATCTGTAGGACGGCCGAATCGATGGCGCGGCTATTGCGTGTAAGGACGATCGCGCCGAGTACCTGTTTGTAGCGTTGCACCGGCACGGCCACCGATAAAGATGCGCGCCGGCCGAGGCTGCGGCGCAAGGCGCGTTCGGTTTCTCCGGCCAGGGCGCGCATGGTCTCGCGCCGCTCGGGCACGGGCATGGCATTCTCGTCATGCTCTCCGGCCATGGGGAGCTCGTCCATCATCTCGTCGTAGGCTTCGAGAAGATTTTGGGCGAAGGTTCGCTGCGCTGCCGGCGGAGGCAAGTCTTCGATTTCGACCGTTCCGCCGGGGCCGGTGAAGCGGCGGCTATCGACCAACAAGGTGCCGTCGGCGGTGACCAGCTGCGCCTGAGTGCGTGTTGTGACCGCGAGACGGCGCACGATCTGGCCCGCCATGTCAGGGATCAGTTCGGCGTCCGCTTCGCCTTCGACGCCGACAGCGGCTTCGCCCAAGGAGGCGGCAATCATTTCCGCCTGGATCGTCAGCGCGCCAAATTCGTTTTGGATCAGTTCCTGCCGGTAGCGTCCGGCATAGAGCAGGCCCACCACCAGAACGGCGAGCGCCAGGATATTGATGAATAGGATGCGCCGCGTAATGGGCGACAGGCGCGGACGGCGCGTTAGGCCGTCCGTCGTGCTGTTATTGGATCTTGGCCCTCGCCAACGAATTATCCGACTCGCTTCACTGCTCGTTCTCGGTAACGATACCCGACGCCGTACAGTGTCTCAATCTCGGCGAAATCATTGTCAACGGCGCGGAACTTCTTGCGCAGCCTTTTCACGTGGCTGTCGATGGTTCGATCGTCGACATAAATATGCTCGCCATAGGCCGCGTCGATCAGTTGGTCGCGGTTTTTCACCAGGCCCGGCCGATAGGCCAATGATTTGATGAGTAAGAATTCGGTCACGGTCAGATCGACAGGGTTACCTTGCCAGGTGCATTTGTGGCGGGCGGGATCGAGCACCATTTCGCCGCGCTGGATGATTTCCTCGCCGCTCTCCGTTTTCGCCTCGGTGCTGGAATCGAGATCGCGTCGGCGGAGAAGGGCGCGGATGCGTGCGAGCAGAAGACGTTGGGAAAAAGGCTTGGTGATATAGTCGTCGGCGCCCATACGTAGACCCATGACTTCATCGACCTCGTCGTCCTTCGAGGTCAGGAATATCACCGGCGTTCCGGTCTTCTCGCGCAGCTTGGCGAGCAACTCGATGCCGTCCATGCGCGGCATCTTGATGTCGAGCACGGCGAGATCGACGGGCTTTTGCGTGATTCCGCGCAGCGCCTCGGCGCCATCGCCGTAGGTATCGACACGGAACCCCTCGGCTTCCAAGGCTATCGAGACTGAG
Source organism: Caenispirillum bisanense (assembly GCA_945877815.1). Taxonomy (GTDB): domain Bacteria; phylum Pseudomonadota; class Alphaproteobacteria; order Rhodospirillales; family UBA2165; genus CANIGJ01. Next base: position 93,603 of record CAMDWJ010000005.1, on the reverse strand, counting down.
GTGAGGATGTTGCGGTCGTCATCGACCAGGGCAATTGTGTTTGGCATGGGCACAAGACAGTACCAAATTGTGGCAAGAATGTAGTCGATATTCCGGATACACGTTATGGCTGAAACGGGCGAGCACGACGGCCGCGCGATCGGAACCGAGGCGAGGGGGTTGATCCGCCGCGCCGCGAAGGCCGCCTTTGCGACCATCGGCGCCCCTGGCGATACGGCGACTCAAGGCTGGCCGTCGGCCGCCCTGGTCACCATCGCCTGTGCAATGGATGGCAGCCCGATCGTGCTGTTGTCGACGCTGGCGCATCACACGCGCAATCTGCTGGCCGATCCCCGGGCAAGCCTTTTGATTGATGCAACCGATGGATTCGCCAATCCCCAGGCCGGTCCCCGCGTCGCCGCCATGGGGCGGATCGAGCGGAGCGATGATCCCGCCGTCGCGCGTCGTTTTCTCGCCCGCCATCCCGCGGCGCGCGGCTATGCCGGATTCGGCGATTTTGCGTTTTACCGCATGAAGGTGGAGCGGCTGCATTACGTCGGCGGATTCGCTCGTGCGCGTTGGATCGAGCGTGAGGACGCGGTGCTGAGCGAGGCGCTCTGTCGCGGTTTGACCGACCACGAGCACGATATCCTTGCGCATATGAACGAGGATCACGCGGAAACTTTATTGTTGTTTGCACACAGACTGGTCAAATCGCGCGCCAAGACGGTCCATTTGATTGCTGTCGATCCCGAGGGGTTCGATCTGCGATGCGGTCGCGCAAACTATAGGGTCGACTTTCCGGACGTGGCCACAGGTTTATCGCAGCTCCGCGCTGCGTTTGTGACGCTTGCCCAATCCGTGCGCGTTGCCGGCGAAATATGAAGCGTACTTGATGGAACGCCGAACTTTTTTGCATCGCAAAATACAGTATGACTATGTAAAACGTCGTTGCGCGCTTAAAACGCCATCGATACATTCGAAGACCGAATCGACCGCGAACGCGTCTGAACGACGAAGATGCTGCGGGCCGAGTCGTCTTCGTATGAGGGACCGATGCCGGCTACCGCCAAAAAAACCGAACCAGCAATCAGTAATCGCACGGGCAATCAGAAACTGCTCGCTTGGGTGCAGGAGATGGCGGCGCTCGCCAAGCCCGCGCATATCCATTGGTGTGACGGATCGAAGGAAGAGTTCGATCGGCTGTGCGCCGAGATGGTTGCCGCGGGAACGTTGCTTCCTTTGAATCCCGATAAGCGTCCGGGTTCTTTCCTCGCGCGATCCGACCCGAACGATGTCGCACGTGTCGAGCATCGCACCTACGTGTGTTCCAAGGACAAAGAATCCGCAGGCCCGACCAACAATTGGATCGAGCCCGGCGAGATGAGAAAGACCCTCGCGAAATTATTCGACGGCGCCATGCAGGGCCGCACGATGTATGTGATCCCGTTCAGCATGGGACCGTTGGGCTCGCACATCGCGCACATCGGCGTACAGCTTACCGATTCCCCGTATGTCGCGGCCTCGATGAAGGTCATGACCCGCATGGGTCAGGCGGCACTCGATGTGTTAGGCGATGGCGATTTCGTGCCGTGCATGCATACGGTCGGCGCGCCCTTGGCGCCGGGCCAGAAAGACGTGGCTTGGCCGTGCAACGAAACCAAATACATCGTGCAGTTCCCGGAAGAACGCGAGATCTGGTCCTATGGCTCCGGTTACGGCGGCAATGCGTTGCTCGGCAAGAAATGCTTCAGTCTGCGTATTGCCTCGGTGATGGGTCGCGACGAAGGCTGGCTTGCCGAACATATGCTGATCCTCGGTCTCGAATCGCCGCAGGGCGAAAAGACCTATGTCTGCGCCGCCTTCCCCTCGGCCTGCGGCAAGACCAACCTCGCTATGCTGATCCCGCCGCAAGGCTTCGAAGGCTGGAAGGCGCGTACGATCGGCGACGATATCGCCTGGATCAAACCGGGTGAGGACGGTCGTCTCTATGCCATCAATCCGGAAGCCGGTTATTTCGGCGTTGTTCCCGGCACCTCGATGAAGACCAATCCGAGTGCCATGAAGATGATCGAGCGCGACACCATCTTCACCAACGTGGCGCTCACCGACGACGGCGATGTTTGGTGGGAGGGCAAGGACGGCCCGGTACCCGCACATCTCATCGATTGGCGCGGCCAGGATTGGACGCCGAATTCGGGCCGCCCGGCGGCGCATCCCAATTCGCGTTTCACATGTTCCACGACGCAATGCCCGACAGTAGATTCCGCGTGGGACGATCCGAAGGGCGTGCCGATCAGTGCGTTCATTTTCGGCGGCCGTTTGTCGCATACCTTCCCGCTGGTGTTCGAATCCTTCGATTGGGAACACGGCGTCTATATGGCTGCGACCATGGGATCCGAGGCGACGGCGGCGGCCGACAACCAAGCCGCGATACGGCGCGACCCGATGGCGATGCTGCCCTTCTGCGGTTACAACATGGCCGACTATTGGAACCATTGGCTGAAGATCGGCCGGTCGGTGAAGCATCCGCCGGCGATGTTCCGCGTCAATTGGTTCCGCAAGGACGCCAACGGCAAGTTCATCTGGCCGGGCTTCGGCGAAAACATGCGCGTGCTGAAATGGATCGTCGATCGCGTTGCCAAGCGCGCCGACGCGGTCAAAAGCCCGTTCGGCCTCATGCCGCGCCATCAAGATCTCAATTGGCGCGGCATTGACTTCAAGTCCGATCTGTTCGACGGCTTGATGGCTATTGACCGCGAAGAGGGACGCGAAGAAGCGGAATCCCAGCGCGAACTGTTCGACAGTTTCGCCGAAAGGCTGCCGCCGGAAATGGAATCGCAGCGCAAGGCCTTGCTGGCGCGTCTGGCGAACTCCCCGGCGGTATGGCGCGCCGAACCTTAGCGGGCGGGATTTCCTGACGGCTTAGGCGGTGGCAGCGGCGCGCATGTTGCGCCGCGCGTCGGTGTTGCGCTTTTTCCAATAGCGATAGCCGAGCAGCGCGATGATGATCGCGCCGTAGATATAGGGCCGCGAAAAATCTGCGCGGATCATCATGTAGAAATGCAAAAGACCGAGCAGTGCGATCGGATAGATCAGCATATGCAGCCGCCGCCATCCCTTGCCGCCGAGGCGGCGGATCATGCCCTTGGTCGAAGTAATCGCGAGCGGGATCAGGCAGGTGAAGGCGATCATACCGACGGTGATAAAGGGGCGTTCCGCGATGTCCTTGAGAAAGGTCGGTATATCGAGCTTCAAATGGAACATCACGTAGCTTGCAACATGCAATGTCGCATAGAAGAACGCGAACAGACCGATCATGCGCCGATAGGCGACAATCTCGTTGCGTTTCAAAATATCGGCAAGCGGCCGCACGGCCAGCGAGAGCACAATGAAGATGAGCGTCCAGTCGCCAAGTTCGCGATCGAGTTTCTGAACCGGATCGGTGCTCAGCAATTGCGTGCCCAGCAAGGTGTCGGAATAGATCGCATAGGCGAGATAGCCGAAGGGAAGCAGGCTCACCGCAAAGACCAACGGCTTGAAAATGCGGCGCTGGGTACGTGTATTCATGCGCGTCCTCGCGAAGCCCCATCCTTCGACAAAATCACGATGAGACCCTCATGTTGATTCTGTCGAAACAGAGACTATGAACCGTCAGAAATATTTCTTGAGATCCATGCCGCTATAGAGGCTCGCGACCTCATCGGCATAACCGTTGAACATCTTGGTTTCGACCGTCGGTGCGAACAAGGCGGACAGGCCGCCTTCCCCGGTCAGGCGGCGCTCACGCTTCTGGCTCCAGCGCGGATGGTCGCGCTCGGGGTTCACGTTGGAATAGAAACCGTATTCGTTCGCGGCCTGGGCTTGCCAGGTATTCACCGGTTCTTTTTCGACGAAGTTGATCTTCACGATCGATTTGATGCTTTTGAAGCCGTATTTCCAGGGAACCACGAGGCGAATCGGTGCGCCGCACTGATTGGGCAGAATTTCGCCGTGGATGCCGACCGCGAGAATCGTCAACGGATGCATCGCCTCATCCATCCGTAACCCTTCGACATAGGGCCAATCGAGTGCGCGCGAGCGTTGGCCCGGCATCTGCTTGGGATCGACCAGGGTTTCGAATTCGACATATTTGGCTTGCGAGGTGGGATCGAATTTTTTGAGCACGCTCGCCAGCGGCACGCCAACCCAGGGGATGACCATCGACCAGGCCTCGACGCAGCGCATGCGATAAATGCGCTCCTCGAGCTGATTGTCGCGGATGATGTCCTCGATGCCGAATTTCCCGATGCGTCCGGCCTGGCCCGCGATCTCGATGCTCCAGGGATCGGGCTTGAGCGTATGGGCATTGGCGGCAGGGTCTTCCTTGCCGGTGCCGAATTCGTAGAAATTGTTGTAGGACGAGATGCCTTTGAGCGTGGTCGGCTTTTCGTCGGCGCCCCACTTTGTCTTCATGACGTTATCGATCTTCATGGCCGCGCGCGCATCGTTCGCGAACATCGGTAGCAGCGCAACGCCGGAGCTTGCCGCCGCCGCCTGCATGAAGGCGCGTCGATTCAAGATCGCGTCTTTGGTTGCGATCTCCGAGGGCAATGGGTCTGAGGCCTTACGGATACGGATGAGCATGGGATCGTCTCCAAAAAATCGATCGCCCGGGTAAGGCGGCGCAAAAACGCTGGGGCTTATCTATGGGTTCGCCCGTTTAACATCCTAGGTTACAGTTTATTTCACTTTTGGTATCTGTTCGCGCGTAATTTCGACGAAATTCGCATTGAACCCGCGATATCGGTCCTACGTGTCGGTATGGACGAGGCGGATCATCATCGAGGTCCCGCTGCCTTCGTTGCGGATGACCTTTTCCGCAGCCCGAGGCAGGGGAAAGCCGCGGGTATGGCAATAGAGGAATATGGCCGCTGCGACCCGCTGTTCGGTGAAAATGACCTCGCGCTTTTCGCCGTCCTGAGAGCGCGAATAGATGAACGTCACGTTCGGGCTGTCCTTGGCGAAACGGACCTTGTCGATCCTTTCCTTCGGCAGGCGCATTTCGGTGCGCAGCGCGTAATGGATCAGGGCCGCGCGAATTTCGTCGGCGTCGAACTGGATCTTGCGTGTTTCGGTCGGCATCGGATCCCCCATCGCCTCGTCGTCAGTGCGCTTCGTCCCAGTTCTTTCCGACGCCGGTATCGACGACCAGCGGCACGTCGAGATGCGCAACCTGCTCCATAACCCCGCGCGTGAGCGATTTGGTCGCGTCGATCTCAGTCTCGGGAACCTCGAACACCAATTCGTCGTGAACCTGCAGAAGCATGCGCGCGCGCAAACCTGCCTTCGCCAACGCGCCCGGCATGCGGATCATGGCCCGCTTGATGATGTCGGCCGCGCCGCCCTGGATGGGCGCGTTGATCGCCGCGCGCTCGGCGAAATTGCGCATCGCCGGATTGCGGTCGTTGATGCCGGTGACATGGCATTTGCGGCCGTAGAGGGTCGTTACGAAGCCTTGCTTGCGCGCCAGTTCCTTGGTGCTGTCCATATAGGCACGGATGCCCGGATATTTTTTGAAATAGGCGTCGATATAGGCCTGCGCTTCGCCGCGCCCGATGCCGAGTTGGCGTGCGAGGCCGAACGCCGAGATGCCGTAGATGATTCCGAAATTGATGGCCTTGGCCTGGCGGCGCACCATCGGGTCCATCCCTTCGACCGGCACACCGAAGACTTGCGATGCGGTCATGGCATGGATGTCGGCTCCGGCATGGAACGCTTCGACCAGCGAGCCGATCTTGGCGACGTGGGCCAGCAGGCGTAGTTCGATCTGCGAATAGTCGGCCGACATCAGGAGATATCCGTCGTCGGGGATGAAAGCGCGGCGGATCTTGCGTCCTTCCTCCGTGCGGATCGGTATGTTTTGAAGATTGGGATCGTTGGACGAAAGCCGCCCGGTCGAGGCGATGGCCTGGCTGTAGGAGGTGTGGACGCGCCCGGTCTTGGGATTGATCTGCTCGACCAACGCGTCGGTATAGGTGCTTTTGAGTTTGGCGAGCTGGCGCCAATCGAGAATGCGCGCCGGCAGCTCGTGCCCTTGCGCCGCCAATTCGTCGAGCACGTCGGCGCCGGTGGCATAGGCACCGGTCTTGCCTTTCTTGCCGCCCGGCAGGCCCATCTTGTCGAACAGAACCTCGCCCAACTGCTTCGGCGAGCCGACGTTGAAAGAATGACCGGCAAGTTTGTGGATTTCGATCTCGAGATCGGCACAACGCCGCGCGAAATCATCGCTCAAGGTACGGAGCATCGCCGCATCGACCTTGATGCCGGTTTCCTCCATTTCGGTGAGCACCGCGATCAACGGACGTTCGAGTGTCTCGTAAACGCCGACCATGTGCTGCTCGACGATACGCGGCTTGAACAAGGCGTGCAGCCGGTGCGTGACATCCGCGTCCTCGGCGGCATAGTCGCGCGCGCGTTCGAGCGGTAAGAGATCGAAGGTGATTTGGCTTTTGCCGGTGCCGCAAACATCCTTGAATTTGATTGTCGAATGGCCGAGATGCAGTTCCGACAACTCATCCATCCCGTGACCGTGCGCCCCGCCTTCAAGGACGTAGGACATGATCATAGTATCGTCGACCGGCGCGATCCGCACACCGTAACGCGACAGGATCTCCATATCGAATTTGATGTTCTGGCCGATCTTGAGGATCGCCGGATCTTCCAGCAGAGGCTTGAGCAAGGCGACGGCGCGATCGCGCGCTATCTGTTTGATCGCGGTATCCCCCTTGGCGGGCGCATCGCCGGCGAGATCGAGCGTTGCCTGCACCTCGGGTGCGCGGTGGGCGAGCGGGATATAGCAGGCGCGCCCGCCGCTGACGGCGAGCGAGACGCCGACAAGGTCGGCCGTGATCGAATCGACCGAGGTCGTTTCGGTATCGAAGGCGATCATGCCTTCGTCCCACGCCATCTTGATCCAGTCGGCGAGACGCGCTTCGTCCTGAACCAGCTCGTATTTCTCGAAGGAGATTGCGCTGGGTGCGGGCAGCGCCGCGACCGTCGGAATAACCGGCTGTACGGCGGCAGCCGGTCCACCGGCAGCCAATCTGTCGGCGGCCGATTTGGCGAGCGCTGCGCCATGGCGCTGCTCGAAACGCGTGAGCAGAGATTTGAAGGCTTGTTCGCGCAGGAACTGCGCCATCTTGTCGCGATCGGGCTCCTGGACCTTAAAATCCGCCAGCGATTCCAGCATCGGCACGGTGTCGCACAGCTTAACGAGTTGACGCGACAATAAGGCGCGATCCTTTTGTTCGATCAGAACCTCTCGGGTTTTCGGCCGTTTGACCTCCTCCGCGCGCGCCAGCAGCGCATCGAGATCGCCAAATTCGTTGATGAGCAGCGCCGCCGTCTTGATTCCGATGCTGGTCACGCCCGGTACGTTGTCGGTCGAATCCCCGGCCAGGGCCTGCACATCGACAACGCGTTCGGGCCCGACGCCAAATTTCTCGCGCACTTCGGCATCGCCGATAGTGCGGTTGCGCATCGCGTCATACATTTTCACCTTGGGTCCGACGAGCTGCATCAGATCCTTGTCGGACGACACGATGGTGACGTCGGCACCCGCTTCGACCGCGAGGCGGGCATAGGTCGCGATTATGTCGTCGGCTTCGTATCCTTCGAGCTCGACGCAGCCGATACACATGGCGCGCACCGCGTCGCGCGTGAGCGCGAATTGCGGAATCAGCTCCGGCGGCGGCGGCGGCCGATGGGCCTTGTATTCCGGATAGAGATCGCTGCGGAAGGTCTTGCGCGCGGTATCGAAGACGACGGCGATATGATCGGCTTCCGTCTCGTCGACCAGCTTCATCAGCATGGTGGTGAAGCCGTAGACGGCGTTGACGGGGGTGCCGTCCGGCCGTGTCATCGGCGGCAATCCGTGAAAGGCGCGAAAGATGAATCCCGAACCGTCGACCAGGAAGACGTGGCGCGGCGCGGTATCGCCGGCGGCGGTCGCCGTGGCCGCGGTGCTCAGTGTCCCGTCTCCGGGCGCGCCCCGGCATCGAGCACGAAGGCGCGGCTGCAATAGGGGCACACGACGCTGCCCGCCTCGTCGATATTGAGATAAACGCCGGGATGGCCGAGCGCGCCGCCACCGTTGCAATAGACGCGCTTGGTGGTCACGGAAATCGGCCGATCGAGGTCGCTGGCGTCCATACGTTTATTCCTAAGGCGAGGGGTCGCGCGCGGAGCGAAAGGCCCTGGACGCGTTGACCCTGGGTGCGTTGGATGATACCGGAAGACACTCGATAATCAACCGTCTCGCAGGTCATGGAACCGTTGCGCCGCCGCCATCGGATTGGCCTCAATGCAGCGATTATGGCCTGTCTGGCTGGGGTGTCCCTGATGGGGTGCACGCCGACCCTGATGCCGCCCGGTCCTGCCGTGACCCAGCCCGCCTTTGCGCCCGAATCGCTGACGATGCCCGATGGCGCGCGCCTGCCTCTGCATGTCTGGTCGAGCCAGGGTGCGCCGAAGGCGGTAATTGTGGCGCTGCACGGCTTCAACGATTACGGAACCTTCATCAAAGCCGCTGGGGCCTATTGGTCGGAACGCGGCATTACCACCTATGCCTACGACCAGCGTGGATTCGGCGATGCGCCGAACCGTGGCCTGTGGGCAGGCAGCCTTGCGATGGCCGAGGATCTCGCGTCCGCGGCGCGCCTGATTGGTGCCCGTCATCCGGGGGTTCCGCTGTTCGTGCTCGGCGACAGCATGGGGGGCGCGGTCGCGCTCACGGCCATGACGGGCCCAAATCGGCCGCGCACCGACGGCGTAATCCTGATCGCTCCCGCCGTGTGGGGGCGCAGCACCATGCCCTTCTATCAACGTTGGGCGCTGTGGGTGAGCGCTCATACGGTGCCCGCCATGACGGTGACCGGGCGCGGCCTCAAGATCACGCCATCCGACAATATCGAGATGCTGCGCGCCCTCGGGCGCGACCCCAAGGTCATCAAGGAAACCCGCATCGATACGATTTGGGGGCTGACCAACCTCATGGACGAGGCGCTCGATGTGTCAGCCCACTTCGACGCGACGGCCTTGATCCTGTATGGCGCGCGCGACGAGATCATCCCGGAAAAACCGATGCGCGCGATGCTGGATCGCCGTCCGCCCGCCGCGAAGGATTGCCAAACGGTGATCTGGTACGACGATGCCTATCATATGCTGGTGCGCGATCTCGCCGCCGAACGCGCATGGAACGACATTCTCGTCTGGATTGATGCGCGCCGGGCCGCTTTACCCTCACAAACCCATGAAGTAAGGTCCGCCCCAACGCGCCGGTAGCTCAGTTGGATAGAGCGTCAGCCTCCGAAGCTGAAGGTCGTGGGTTCGAGTCCCGCTCGGCGCGCCAATCTTTTCATGATTGTTAGACGTGTTAGGCCCGCCTTAGCGTGTTTTTTCGCGTGCCGGATTCCATGCGGCGCCGTGCGACGAAAATCAAATCATCTCAAGCGGTTGTGCTTTGGTTGGCGGCGGGAAGGCATGGTCGAGATCGGCCAGATCCTGCGCGTTCAATTGGATACCGGCCGCACCGCGATTGTCGCGCACATGGGCGAGTTGTGTCGCCTTGGGTATGGCGATGACGCGGGCCTGGCGCAGCACCCAGGCGAGCGCCACCTGTGCCGGCGTTGCGCTGTGACGCGTGGCAACGCTTCGCAAGGCGGCGTTCTTGAGGAGGCGTCCTTGTTCGATGGGAGAATAAGCCATAACGGGCACGGCGCGGGCCTGGCACCAGGGCAACAAGTCGTAGTCGATGCCGCGCCGCGTCGGATTGTAGAGGACCTGGTTGGTGGCAACCCCGCTGCCGCCCGACAAGCCGACAAGTTCGTTCATATCGGACTGATCGAAGTTGGAAACACCCCACATCCGGATCTTGCCGCTCCTGGCGAGCGTCTCGAACGCCTGCACTGTTTCCGCGAGCGGAGTGGCGCCCCGCCAATGTAGAAGATAGAGATCAATACGGTCGGTGCCGAGACGGCGCAGGCTTTGCTCGCATGCGGCGATCGTGCCTCGGCGCGAGGCGTTGTGCGGCAGGACCTTACTGACCAGGAAGATGTCGTCGCGCTGCCCGGCGATTGCTTCGCCGACGATGCGTTCAGCGCCACCGTCGCCATACATCTCGGCGGTGTCGATCAGGGTGATGCCGAGTTCGATGCCGAGCCTAAGCGCAGCGATCTCGGCTTTCGCCTTGGCCGCTTGCTCACCCATCTGCCAAGTGCCTTGTCCGAGCACGGGGACACATTCGCCATTGGGAAATGGGGTCGTCGGAATTGCGATGTCGGTCATGATGCGGTTCTCGATTATTTTGCTGTAGGCACGGTTTTCCTATGGGTCCTTGTTAACTTATTGGTAATCGGCTCCCGCCACTATCCTGGAAAAACTCGTACCAGGAACCGATCCAATGAGCATTGTTTTCGTCATGATGGTCTTCGTTGCCGGTCTGACCGCCGTCGGTTATCTCCTCGAAGAATAAATCCTTTATTTTCAGGTATTTATTTCGCCCCAAAAATTAAGCGCGGCCCCTTGCGCCTGCGCGCGGCAAGCCTATATCCATCCTCGGACAGCGGGATCGCCCAATGCGGGGTTCCCTGGTCCATACGACAGAAGCCCGGCCATGGTGGCGGGTTTCCTCATATTGCTTCGAAAAGAGGATATGACCATGCGTGCATACGATTTTTCCCCCTGTTCCGTTATTCCGTTGGCTTCGACCGCATGCAGCGCCTTTTGGATTCGGCGCTTGAGCGCTCCGAAAGCGCGCCCAGCTATCCGCCCTACAACATCGAATCGGTCGGCGAAAATGCCTACCGCATCACGATGGCGGTGGCCGGCTTCGGCGAGGGCGACCTCGACGTAACGGTCAAGGAAAACCAACTCACCGTGACCGGACGCTCCGACCGCACGGACGAGCAAGTGTCTTATCTGCATCGCGGCATCGCAACGCGCGCTTTCGAGCGCCGTTTCGATCTTGCCGACCATGTGAAGGTGACGGGCGCCAATATCGCCAACGGCATGTTGACGGTTTCGCTCGAGCGCCAGGTTCCCGAGGAACAGAAGCCGCGCAAGGTTGAAATCAAGCGCGGTGCGGTCGACACGCTCGTCGATCGGGCCAAAAGGTTGATCGGTACGGACGAGGCGAAAGCCGCCTAACGGCCGGGTAAATCCGATTTAACCAGGCGCGCGGGGGAAACCCTGCGCGCCTTTCTTTTTGCAGCCCTCGTCCATTGCACTCGTTCCGGCCTTCGATATAGTAACGCCCATGACGCGGTCCTTGATTGCATTGGCTATAGGCGTGGTGCTGTGCTCGCCATCGGCGGCGCATGCGCAAGCCAAGGCGCCGGCCGCCACACCGGCGCCCACGCCCGCCGGCAATCTGGAAAGTTCCAAGGACTACAAAGAGACCCAAGACGTCATCAACAAGACCCAGGCGCGGATCGATCAGGTGCGTCGCGACAACGATGCGCGCGCCAAGGAGATCGAGGCAATCGCGAACAAGGTCGGTGATGTCATCTCGACCATGTCGAGCCAGGGCGAGGACAATTCGAGTCTGCGTTCGGAGATGGCGAAGCTGAACGGCCAATTGGATCTGGAGCGCGACACTGCGAAGGGATTGCGCACCGAGCTTGCGAAACTGAACGAGAAGATCAAGGCAGACCAGGCGGGCAAGGGCGATCTCGATGTCAGGCTGCGCGAGGCGCAGGAGGCCAATCGCGAAACCGAGAAACGCTTGTCGGCGGCGCTCGAATCCATCGCGGGCCATGCGCGCGTCAATCGCCAGCTGGTATCCGATGTCGAGAATCTGCAAAAGGAAGTCGAGCAGTTGCGCCGGGAAAACGAATTGATCCGCCGGCTGCGTTCATCGAACCCAAGCGTTCCGCTGCCGCGTTAGCCGCGCTCGTCGGGACTACGCGTCTTTTTCAGGACTTGCCTCATGCGGACCATGCGGGAATAGGCGCGCACACGGTCCTCTATCGAATTTTCGATGGTCAGGAACATTTGCGGCGGCTCGCCCTCGCCCTCGCTTTGCACGACCGCGACGGTGTGTTCGATCGATGGGGTGCGATCGTCCACGATCAATGCATCACATTTGCGTCGGCGCGCATCAGCGCGGCGGCGTCGCCCACGCTCAATTGCAGATCCCAGCCTGCGCGATCCGCCGCACCTTGCAGGATATGGCAAACGGCGTGGAGCATTTCTTCGTTGAGGTTCAGGTTAACCGCCCGGCCTTCGGTGGTCAGAAACACGACCTGCACGCTGCCCGTGTCGCCACGGGTCACGCGCACGCTGGTCGCCAGCAGAGGTTCTTCCATATTTGGCGCGGGCTTCACCTCGGCCTCGCGTTTGGTCGTGAAATCGCTGCTCTCGACCGCTTGCTGATGTTTCATCGAGAGCACCGCGTTTTTGACCCGCGGCTGGACCTGCGCCTGAACTTCGGGTTCGGCCTCGAAGGAGCGCACCGCGATGCCCCATAATTTTTTGACGAGACGGCGGGTCAGCCAGACGCGGTATTCGTGCTTATCGCGCGTGGTGACGCGAAACAGGATGCGATCCTGCACCGGAACGAATTCCGCCGTCATTTGATGAAGCGCGTCCGTCATCTTAGCTCCGCCGGGGGGCGCCGTTTGGGTCCGGGCGTCTCACCCGTCCCTACACTGGCGTTCGGCCGAACGGATGTAAAGAGCGCTTCCGGCGGCGATCGGTTCCGTCTTAGCCGTGAAGCAGGAAGGCGATTTCGGCCTGGGTCAGGATCGGCTGATCGTCGAGGTTAGCTTTCGCGCGTTCGGCCTTGCGGCGGTCCGGTCGCGAGCGTCGGTTATCATCATTCGTATTCGTTTTGCCGGATTCGAAGGTACGTGTTTCGAAAGAGCGATCCATAACTTAGTCCCTCTTCTTCTTTGTCATTGAGGCTATTGCCTATTGGTACTTTTCGTTTACGCAAACGATGGACCCAAGATGACAATGAGAGGTTAATACAATGTAGCAAACCCTAGGCAAACCGCCAGTTTCCGGTCACGGGTTTTTGAGGTCACGATTTTGTCACGGCTTGAGCGGAATCGGATCGTCTTCCGGCGGATCGATCTCGAATGCACGCAAGGTCGTGCCGACCATCGAGAAAAATCCGACCGCGGATACGAGATCGACGAGCCGCTGTTCGCCGAGCGCGGCAAGCGCCCGAGCATAGGTCGCATCGTCGAGCGAACGTTTTCCGGCTAGCGAATCCGCAACTTCCCAAACCGCGATTTCCGAGGCCTGGGTCAGTTGCGGCCGGCGGCGCTCGTTGATGGCATCGACGGTTTCGCGGGTGACGCCCGCAGCGAGCGAGGCCCGCGTCTGTACGCACCAGGCGTAACGCGCATTGTGATGGCGCACGGTGACCAGGACCGCGATCTGGCGTTCGACCGGCGTGAGCGATCCGCCGCGCACGGCATCGCTCATCGCCTGGTTGACCTTGAATAAAGCGGGGTTGCGCATATAGGCGACGCTGGGGCCGCCGGTGCGTCCGCCGGCCCGCACGAGCTCTTCGAAGTAACGCGCGAAATCGGGATCCATTTTATCGCGCGGCAAAGGTCCGAGACGTGACATCGTAAAGCTCCTTGTTGCGGTTATTTATCGACCGCTTCACCCATTGAAACGAAAAGGCCGGGCGGCAGCTGCGTCGTATGGTCGCCCTTGGCGCGGTCGAGTTGTTTCTGGGTCAAATTGAGGCCGCCGGTCATATCAGTGCCGCGAAGATCGGTCCCCAAGAGATTGGCGCCCGACAGATCGGCTCCCGTCAGGCTGGCGCCGCGCAGATCGGCTCCGGCCAGATCGCTTCCTTGCAGGCCGCATAGCGGCATTTGGGCAAATTGTAGATCGGCATGGCGAATTTTGGCGCCGGCGAGCTGGGCTTCGTTGAGCGCGGCCTGGGCCAGACTGCTGTTGCGTAAATCCGCATCGACCAGAATGCTGTTGCGTAGATCGGCACTCGTCAAATCGGCGCCGCGAAAATCCGCCTTGGCGAGGTTCACTCCGCTCAGGCCCGCGCCGATCAGCGGTTTGCCCGCGAGAATGGCGCGCGCGCCGGCCTTGCCGTTACTCATGATCCACTGGCGGTGAAGTTCCACAACGGCGGCAACGTCGAACTCCGGCTCCTTGGCCGCTTTCGACTTTTCCTGCGCCGGTGGGGCCAGATCGTAATCTTCTTTGGGTTTCGCGCTCACCTCCGACAATGCGTCTGGCGCTTCGATCGGCTCGGCTCGGACGCGCTTGGCGGGCGGCGCGGGTGCGAGCGGTTCTATCGGTGTGCGGGCCGGCTTTTGGGTTTCGGCCGTTTCGATCGGCCCGCGCGCGGGTGTCGATTTGCCGGCCGGAAGGGCTGCGGTTTCGATGTACGCGCTTTCGCTCCTAACCGCGCCACCGATCGGCTCTGCCGTCTCGATCGCGCCGGATTTGGCGGTGGCTTTGGGGCCGGACGATATGGTCATCGCCACCAGCGGGGCCGAGCTGCCCGTCCGGCGGGGTGCCGCACCCCAGCCGCCACGCGTTACCGTGCGCCGGCGATCAGGGTCGCGTTTTTCCGTCGCATTCGGCTTGCGCCGATCGGGGCCGAGATAGTTGCCGCCCATGACGAAGGGTGTGGGATTTTCGAACACGCGCATGATCGCGCGGGCGAGCGCTTCGGGCGAGAGCGGTTTGCGCACGACAGCATGGCAGCCGACTTCGCAGAGCTTGCCGCTCAAGCCGCCGCTGAAATCCTGCGAAACGAACATGACCAAGGTGTCTGCCGGCGCCGGCGTTTGGCCCGCGCGCAGACGTCGCACGAAATTGAGGCCGGCGGCTCCACTCAATCGGCCCTCGATGACGATCATCGCCGGTGTGAAGCCATCCAGACGGTTGAGTGCCTCGCCGGGTGAGGTGCAGCTGGTTACATGGGCGCCCGGCAAGGAGGAGGCCGCCGCCAGCACGATGGCATGAAAGGTGCGATCCACGTCGATGACGAGAATCGGCAATGTGGCGACGGAGATGGAAACTTCGGACATCGACTCATTTCAACCGACCGGTGGGGAGAGTTCAAGCAGGCAGAGCCGAGGGGGTGGTGCGCTTAGTCCCCCATCAGGTGCAGGGTAACCTCACGGCGATGCGGCTGCGCGCGATGTTCGAACAGAAATATGCCCTGCCAAGTGCCGAGCAGTAGGTGGCCTTGGCCGAGCGGGATATTAATGGATGTCGCGGTCAGTGCGCTGCGCACGTGTGCCGGCATATCGTCCGGCCCTTCGGCCGTGTGGCGGAACAGCGGGTCGCCGTCCGGAACGAGCCGTTGGAAGAAATGCAGCAGATCGTCGAGAACCTGGGTGTCGGCATTTTCCTGAATCACCAGCGATGCCGAGGTGTGACGCGAATAAAGGGTGAGCAATCCGGTCGTAATGCCCTGTCCGGCTGTCCACCGCGAGACGGCATCGGTAATTTCGTAGAGACCGGGTCCTTGCGTGGCGATCCGAAGCGTTTCTTGCGCTTGTCGCATCGCTGGGGGGGCTCAGGCGGCCCGCGTGGCCGTCTGTTCGGTCAACAGGGCGAAGAGCGCTTCCGGCGTATCGGAGCCGCGCAGCTTGTCGCATACCTTTTTGTCGCGCAACAGTCGCGAGATTCGCGCCAAAGCTTTCAGATGATCGGCCCCTGCCGTTTCCGGCGCCAGCAGCAGAAAGATGAGATCGACCGGACGTTCGTCGATGGATTCGAAATTCACCGGTCGTTCGAGCCGGGCGAACATGCCGTATAATTTGTCGAGTGAGGACAGCTTGCCGTGCGGAATGGCGATCCCGTCGCCGACGCCCGTGGTCCCAAGTCGCTCGCGCTCAAGCAGCAGTTCGAAAATCTTCCGTTCGTCCTGTCCGATGAGGCCCGCGATTTTCTTCGAAAGTTCCTGCAGGGCTTGTTTTTTACTCGTCACCTTGAGATTGGCGACGACGCGCTCGGAGGTAAGGAGATCGCGTATTTCCATTAAGGGCCTCAAAACTCTGCGTTACCCGCCACACATGGCTTACGGCCTCACCGTTTTTCGGTCGGCCAATTTTTTTTCAAATAATGGGAAGAACGAAATCGGATCTATGCACCCTTTTGGGTCGTTCCGAGCTATCGATTCACGCTGTCTCTTTATCGATGACCGCCCCTCTGGGCGATGGCGGCGGGACGTTAGAACCGCGTCCTGTTGCTGTCAAGTGACATGCTAATCAATTGATAAATATATATTTTTCGTCAGATACGCGCGGCGCGACGCTTGTCGCGGCGGCGTTGCACGGACGACGGGATATGCATCGATTCGCGATATTTCGCGACCGTTCGGCGCGCGATGTCGATCCCGTTGCGATTCAGCAACTCGACCAGCTTGTCGTCCGAGAGGATGTCCGCGGCCGGTTCGGCGTCGATCAAGGCCTTGATGCGATGGCGGACCGCTTCGGCCGAATGAGTGGCCCCACCGTCGGACGATGCGATGGACGAGGTGAAAAAGTACTTCAACTCAAAGATGCCGCGCGGCGTATAGATATATTTGTTCGACGTGACCCGGCTGACGGTCGATTCGTGCATTTCGATCTCGTCGGCGATATCGCGCAGGACAAGCGGTTTCAGATGCTGCACTCCATGACGGAAGAAAGCGTCCTGCTGAGTAACCAATTCGGTGGCCACTTTCAGAATGGTCGTCGCACGCTGATGGATCGATTTGACCAGCCAACTCGCCGATTGGAATTTTTCCGCAACGAATTTCTTTTCTTCCTTGGTGCGGACCGCGCTCGAGACTTCGGCGTAATAGTGATGATTGATCAGGACACGAGGCAGGGCATCGCTGTTCAATTCGACGATCCAGCCGCCAGTGTTGCTCGGGCGCATGATCACGTCGGGCACGATGGGTTGGGCCAGGACATGATCGAACGCGCGCGCCGGATGATGGTTCAAGGCCGCGATCTCGTCGATCATGTCGCGAATGTCGTCGTCATCGACACGGCATAGCTTCGAAAGCTGCACATAATCGTGCATCTTCATCAATTCGATATTTTCGAGCAGCGTTGCCATCGCCGGATCGAGGCGATCTTTTTCGCGCAACTGGATCTCCCAGCATTCCTTCAAATCGCGCGCGAAAATGCCGGGTGGATCGAGTTGCTGAAGCCGCTTCAACATGCGTTCGACGTCGTCCATCGTGCAGCCGAGCCGCTCTGCCGCGAGATCCAACTCGTCGGTGATGCGGCCGGATTCATCGAGCATATCGGTAAGGTAAACGGCTATTAGGCGGTCGGCGGGATCGACGATATCGACATTGATCTGATTGAGCAGATGGTCGCGCAGACTGACTTCCTGGGAAACGGTCTGTTCCAAATTGAAGTCGCCCGACGAAAAGCGCTGATCGCCTCCCGATCCCCAATCCTGGAACGAAGTTGCTTCGAAGGACGTCGATGGAAAGGTGGTGTCCGGTTCGGCGGACGCGGGGGCCGCCGAGCTTTCGCGCGGTGATTCATCGTCCCAGACGTTGGCGTAATCGTCCATATTGAGGGAGTCGAGATTTTCGGCGCCGTCGGTGCGGCGTTCGTCCGAGGACTCGTTGGCCGCGGGTTCTTCCGGCGCTGCGGAATTTCCCTCGTCGCGTTCGAGCATGGGATTTTCGGCTAGCTCTTCTTCGACGAATTCACGCAGTTCGAGGTTCGACAGTTGCAGCAGCTTGATCGCCTGCTGCAACTGAGGCGTCATGACCAATGATTGGCCTTGCCGAATCTCTAAACGGGGCGAGATCGCCATACGCGGATCCTACAGGCTGAACCGATCGCCCAGATAGACGCGGCGAACGTCCTCGTTACCGACGATGTCGCCGGGCGAGCCTTCCATCAGGACCATACCGTCATGGATGATATATGCTCGATCGATGATGTCGAGCGTATCGCGGACGTTATGATCCGTGATTAGCACGCCGATTCCGCGATCCTTCAAATGGGCGATCAGATCGCGAATATCGTTGACGGCAATAGGGTCGATGCCGGCGAGCGGCTCGTCGAGCAAAACGAAATGCGGACGCGAAGCCAACGCGCGCGCGATTTCGACGCGACGGCGCTCGCCACCCGACAGCGCCAGCGCCGGCGTGCGGCGGAGATGCGAGATCGAGAATTCGGCCAGCAGCGCCTCGAGCATGGCGTCGCGCCGTTCTTTCGACGGCTCGACGACTTCCAGAATGGCGCGGATATTCCCTTCGACCGTGAGACCGCGGAAGATCGAGGCTTCCTGAGGAAGGTACCCGATGCCGAGACGCGCACGGCGGTACATCGGTAAACCCGTAACGTCCTGGCCGTCGAGCAGGACGGTTCCGTAATCCGGCGATATCAGCCCGGTGATCATATAAAAGCACGTCGTTTTGCCGGCGCCGTTGGGGCCGAGCAGTCCGACGACCTCGCCGCGTTGAATCGATAATGAAACGCCGCGCACGACCGGGCGTTTGTCGAAGCGCTTGCCGAGATTGTGCGCTGTGAGTCCGCGCGTGTTCTGCGCAACCAACTGCGGGCGCATCGGTGCGTGGTCGCGCCAAGCGTCGAGATTGGTGGGCAGGGCCGGCATATCGCTCACTTCGTGGTTCCGCTTTTCGTCGCGCTGCTTTTTGTGGTTCCGTTTTTGGCCTTCGGGGCCTTCACGGACGGGTCACGCTTCTGCGGTACGATAATGCCCCGTACGCGTGAGTTATTGGTTAATAGCCGGCTGATGCCGGTTTTCATATTGACCTCGGCCGTGTCGCCGGCGAGCACGCTTTCTCCGCGCGTGAGCCGCACGTTGCCGGTCATTGTCGCGAGTTCCGTTTTGACATTATAGATGGCTTTGTCCGATTGCGCGACATCCTGTTCGGTGACGATGACCACGTCATTGAAGGCTCTCACTTCGTGCACCTCGGATTTATCGGCCGCCGTTTTGCGGAAATAGGCCTCGAGTATTTGCGCTTGGAGTTTTTTGCCGTCGTGTAGTGCTACAGCATTGCCGCGCGCGACTGCCTTTTGCGCGGTTTCGTAATATTCCATCTGTTTGTCGGCGGTGATGACGTCGGCGCCCGATGTGTAGGTCACCTTGCGCCCGGTGACGACAAGGATCGCCTGTTGCATGTCATAGACAGCGCCGTCGCCCTCGATGGTTTCGGAGGCCGAGATGATGCGGACTTTTCCCGCACCGTCGAGCCGGCTGAGATCCGAATTTCCCGAGGCGTCGCGCTTGTAATAGGCGCGGAGCACGTCGGCATAGATATTCACGCCCGCGCGCACCGCGCGCGCGTTGCCGCGCGCGATCAGAACCTCGTTGTCCTGCTGCCATTCGATGCCGTTATCGGCATAGACCTCGATGGGTGCATCGTTGGTGCTGGCGAGATTGAGAGTCTGTGCGAATGCTGAAGGGAGGCTAAAAAGGAACAGCGTGACAGACGCCACCAAAAGATAGGCTTTGGTCATCGCGTCCCGGTCCGAGCCGCCGGAAAAATGGTGAGCTTGGATTTGCCGGTGAACAACAGACGCTTGCCGTCGTCGGTAATGCGGAATCCCTCGCCGTGAAGCTGGCCGAACGGACCTTGTCCATCGACGGGCTTCGTTCCCGATGCCGTGCCGCTGGTGAAGTCGACATCCGCCGCCGCAGTGCGGAATTCATAGCCTGAATCATGGAACAGATTGACGGCACCTTGCAGTTTCAGCGTTTTGACATTTTGGTCGAAGACGCCCGAATTCGCCGTCAGCATCATCGAGCTGCCGTCATTCATGCCGAGATCAGCCTTGGGCATTTCCAGCTCCACATTGCTCGAGCCGAGGCTCGTGCTCTTGGCCAGATCGGCCGTGACGGCAAAGGGTTGGTTGCGACGATCCGTGCCGACAAAGCGCGCATTGACCATGCTGGGGAATTCGCCGCCCGATGCCTTGAGCCGCGCAAAGCCGATGGTGAACTGGCTGCTGTCGATATAGATCTGCGGCCAGAGAACGACGAGGACGATTAGCCCAAGCGCCACGGCCGGCAGCAGCAGTTTCATGACGAAGACGAATTTGCTGTAGGCGACGCGTCGCGGCCGGGTGCGCCGGCGGTTCGTCGTCAGCAGATCGGCCGAGGGCAGGCCGATATCGACCGGCGGAGCTTCGTGTATGCGGATGCTATTCATGATGTCGCCGGCGCTTCTCACACCACGCCCGCGCGCAGGCAATCGTGGATGTGGATCAAGCCGACGGCACGCCCTTTTTCGGCGACAAATAGCGCCGTGATCTTGCGGTCGTTCATGATTGCCAGGGCCTCGCTCGCGAATGCGTCGGGCGTGATCGTCTGCGGGGATTTTGTCATGATTTGGGCAGCGGACTTGGCGAGCAAGTCGCTGCCCATGTGGCGGCGCAAATCGCCGTCGGTGACGATGCCGAGCAGTTTTCCCTTCGCATCGACGATGCCGACGCAGCCGAGGCTCTTCGCGGTCATCTCGGGCAGGATGTCGCCCATCGAATGTTCCGGGTTGGCGAGCGGGAGTCTATCGCCCGAATGCATGATGTCGGACACCTTGAGCAGGCGTTTGCCGAGCTTGCCGCCCGGATGGAGCGCCTTGAAATCCTCGGCCGTAAATCCGATGCGTTCCATCAGCACAACGGCCAGCGCGTCGCCCAGCGCCATCATGAGGGTTGTCGAGGTCGTCGGCGCCATGCCGATCGCGCAGGCTTCTTCCGCCGGGGGCAGGATCAGGGCGACGTCGGCTTGCGCGACGAGCTGTCCCGAGGGATTGGACGTCACGAGCACGAGTGGCAGCTTGAAGCGCCGGGTGAAGGCGACCAGATCGGTCAATTCCGGCGTTTCGCCGGAATTGGTGAAGGCCAGCACAGCGTCGCGCTTATATTCGATCATGCCGAGATCGCCGTGGCTCGCCTCGACAGGATGGACGAACATGGCCGAGCGTCCGGTCGAGGACAGGGTCGCCGCGACCTTATGGGCGACATGGCCGCTTTTGCCGATACCGGCGACGATGATCCGGCCCGAGACCTTTTCCAGGATTTCGATCGCGCGGATAAAGGTCTCGTCGAGCGCCGCCGATAGGGCAACGAGGCCGGAAGCCTCGAGCTGCAGGACGCGGCGTGCCCGCGCCAGCGTGTCGTTCGGTGCAGTGTGGGCTGGCGTACTGTCCATCCGTGCCAAAACCGATCCTGTGTGAGCCCATGGTCGGGCGGTGGCGCTGCGACACGATTGATTTGTGCCGACGGTGCTATTCGAAAGGCTTAGAACCCAAGCAATTAGCGTGCCGACACTATGCGTCGGCCAGGGTTAAAAATCAACAAAACTGGCCGCTCGTCCGTCTGCAGTAAGGGAATGCCCTAATGGGCGAAGATATCCTGTTCGGGCCAGCCCGCAAGGTCGAGCTGGGCGCGCGAGGGCAGGAATTCGAAGCAGGATTTGGCCAAATCTTGCCGATTTTCGCGAGCGAGACGATCGTTCAGCGCGTCGCGGAGGCGATGGAGATAGAGGACGTCCGAGGCCGCGTAATTTAGCTGGTCCTGGGTCAGCTCGGGGCGGCCCCAATCGGAGGTTTGCTGCTGTTTCGACAGATCGACGCCCAGAAGCTCGGCGCACAAATCCTTCAGCCCGTGGCGGTCGGTATAGGTTCGGGTCAGGCGCGACGCGATCTTGGTGCAATAGACCGGCCGGCACACGATGCCCAGATATTGGGCGATCACCGCGATATCGAAGCGGCCAAAATGGAAAATCTTGGTGATTCGCTCGTCAGCCAGAACCCGTTTGAGGTTCGGAGCCGCATACATGCCGGGTTGGAATTGGACGATATGGCCGATCCCATCGCCCGCCGACAGTTGGATCAGGCACAAACGGTCGCGCAAGGGATTAAGGCCGAGCGTCTCGGTATCGATGGCGATGCTGTCGCCAAAGCTCAGATCTGCCGGGATATCGCCCTGATGAAGTCTGACCTGAACGGAAATGATCGTGCCCCTTGCGACCGTTTAGGAAAGATCGATGCCCAGCAGAAGTCGACCGGTCACCGGACCTTGAATATTGGCTCTTTTTCGGGCTTTTTCGCGGTGCCCGACGGCAAATGTGTAGCATGGCTGTCACGCGCAGGCCACCCCCCCGGAAACGGTGCGATCTAGGTTCGGATGGATTCCGAAACAGGCTAGGCGACGACGCGCTCGGCGATCTCCGGCGCGACGATGTCCAAGGGAAAGCGTATCGTGACTTTTGTTCCGGGTTCTTTCGACTCAGGGGGTACGATCACGCCGCGCAATTGCCGCACGAAGACGGCGATGTAGTTGGACCCGCGTTTCTCAGAGATCCCTACGGGGAGATTCTCCGCCATGCCGATCCCATCGTCGGCGACGATCAACTCGACCTCATCGGCGACCTTTTGTGCGCTCAGCACGATGGATCCCATTCCATCGGGAAAAGCATGCTTGATGGCGTTCGTGACCAGCTCATTGACCAAAAGGCCGAATGGGACGTCGCGATCGGGATCGATTTCCAAGGCTCCCGCCTTGACCTTTATTTTGATGCCCGATGTGTTTGCGAGCAGGCTTTCCGTGATGGTTTTGGCGATTTCCCTGAGATAGGCATCCATGGCGACGGTCTGCCCACTGCTCGATTGCGAAATCAGGTCGTAAAGTTGGGCGATAGCGCCGATGCGCGTCTGCATGGCGCGATAGCCTTGAACGTAGGGTTGCGCCGTCGATCGTGCCTCATACGCGATCAGGCCGATAATGATCTGTAGGCTGTTCTTGATCCGATGCGAGATTTCGTTGGTCAGCATCACGGCGTCGCGTTCGCGCTGTTTAGAATCGGTGATGTCCTCGAAAACGAGAAGCATGCAGTGCGAATGATTCCCGGGTTGGGTGATCTTGCGCGCATTCAGGTTGAAGACGCGACGGCCGAGACCTGGGAATGTGTCCTCGATTTCGAAGCGTTCGATCGGTTTGTTGTCCGGCAGCACCCTTGCCATCAAGGCGCGCAGTTCCGGGACATCACATTGACGCTCGCCCAATTCGGAAATGCGTCGTCCATGCGCCTCGATCGCCGTGATGCCGAATATGGTCAGAAACGCCTTGTTCGTGGTCATGATCCTCATGTCGGCTTCGAGGACGACGAGGGGATCGCGGATCGTGTCGACGATATTTTGCGTCAGCCGTCGGTTGCGTTTGTTGTCGGCTTCGGCGGCCTCCATGGCGTGGCGTAGTGTGACCGCTCTGAACGCCGCATCGATGGCTCGTTGCAGAAGAACCAGGAATTCGCCATGCACGTCCTTGGCGACATAATCGACCGCGCCGGCCCTGAGAGCGGCCACCGCCATGCGACCCTCCTGCAACGCGGTCACATAGATTACCGGCGGCGGCTCCGCCAAGGCGCGAATGTTCGCCAGCGTCTCCAGCCCGTCCTGGTTCGGCATGTAGTGATCGAGGGCGACGACGTCGATGCCGCCTTTGGCGATCCGATGGAAGCCGCTTACGCCGTCGGTCGCGATTTCGACGACATACCCGTGGCGTTGCAAATCCTTCTGGACAAGCCGGCACAAGCCGGAATCGTCATCGATGTAAAGGACGCGCGCGCGGGGTTTGGTCATTAGATCGTTTTCGGAACCTGTATGACCGAGACGAACAAGCCGAGTTGTTGGATCGCATGGGCGAATTTCTCGTAGTCGACCGGCTTGGTGATGTAGACGTTGCAACCGAGGTCGTAGCAGCGCTGGATTTCGACCCGGTCGTCGGTTGTGGTCAGCACTATGACCGGAGAAATCTTAAGGTGCTCGTTCTCCTTGAGGCGTCTCAGGATATCGATGCCGGACATGTCCGGCAGGTTGAGATCCAGCAGGATCAACAGGTGGCGGCTTTGTTTGACGAGGCCGGTGCCGTTGGGGCCGAACAGGAACGCGATCGCGCTGGCGCCGTCGCGAAGCGGCACGATCTCGTTATTGACACCCGCGCGGCGGAGATTCTTCTCGATGAGGTGCGCGTGGCCTTCATCGTCTTCGATCATCGCGATAACAACCGGTTCTGTCACGCCACTACCTCGCTTGTCTGCTGATGCCATCTTCTGGGCAACGTCACTTTGAATATGGTTCCGCGGTTGGGTTCGCTCTCGACATTGATCGAACCACCGAGGCGGCGCACAAGCGTGCGGACATGGGCGAGCCCAATGCCGTCGCCGGGCCGGTCCTGAATGCCAGAACGGCGAAACAGATCGAAGATACGATCGCGGTCCCGCGCTTCGATACCTCGCCCGTTGTCGTGAATCTCATAGGTGATCGAATCATCGGATTCGGTGGCGCGCACATCGATGCTGCCGGGCACATCGGACCGCAAATATTTGACTGCGTTGTCCATCAGATTGGAGAAAACCTGTTCGAGGGCGAGGCGGTCGCTGGTGATCGCCGGAAGGTCTTCGATGCTGATCTTGACGTTGGCATCGCGCGCCTGATGCGCCAAGGCCTCCGTGGTCGATTGCAGCAGCTGCGACATGTCGATGGATTGCGGCAGAAACTGACGTTGCCCCTCGCGCGATAGTTTGAGTAGCGCTGCGATGAGGCGATCCATTTTCGCAACCGACGATTTGATGTAGGCGAGCGCTTCCTCGACATCTCGATGCAGCACGTTGTCGTTTTCGACATTCTGTTCGCCCCCGACCTGGGTGCGAAGCTCCGTCAGTCGCGCGAATATTTGCTTGCGCGAAGTATCGATCTCGCTGGCGAACCCCATGATATTGACGAGGGGCGAGCGCAGATCGTGGCTGACGATAAAGACGAACCGCTGGATCTCCTCGTTCGCCTCGCTCAGAAGGGCCGTCTGCTCACGTAGGCGCTGATCGAGTTTCCTTTGTTCGGCTTCGACCTGTTTGCGCGCGGTGTTGTCGGTGCCGATCAGCAGATACCCGATGATGGCGTTTTGGGCGTCGCGCAGCGCCGTGACGGATACGACGGCTGGGAACCGGCTGCCGTCCTTGCGGATGTAGGTCAGCTCGTAGATGTCCTCGATTCCGCGTGAGGCCTTGAAGACCAAGGCCTCGAAGCCCGGTGTGATGGGCGTTCCAAGCTCGACGCTGAGTGCTTCGGCGCGCACGATCACTTCCTGCGGGTCGGAAATATCGGCGGGCGTGATCTTGTTCATCACCTCGGTCGCGGCGTAGCCCAGCATCCGCTCGGCGCCGACATTGAAGATTTGGATGACGCCCTTGGCATCGGTGGCGATGCTGGAGAAATTGGCACTGTTGAAAATCGCACGTTGCAGGGCGCCGGCTTTTAGCAACGCCTCTTCGGCTTCCTTGCGCGCGGTATTGTCGGTGCCGATCAGCAGATACCCGATGATGGCGTTTTGGGCGTCGCGCAGCGCCGTGACGGATCCGACGGCTGGGAACCGGCTGCCGTCCTTGCGGATGTAGGTCAGCTCGTAGATGTCCTCGATTCCGCGTGAGGCCTTGAAGACCAAGGCCTCGAAGCCCGGCGTGATGGGCGTTCCAAGCTCGACGCTGAGTGCTTCGGCGCGCACGATCACTTCCTGCGGGTCGGAAATATCGGCGGGCGTGATCTTGTTCATCACCTCGGCCGCGGCGTAGCCCAGCATCCGCTCGGCGCCGACATTGAAGATTTGGATGACGCCCTTGGCATCGGTGGCGATGCTGGAGAAATTGGCACTGTTGAGAATGGCGCGTTGCAGGGCGCCTGCCTTGAGCAGTACTTCTTCGGCGATCATCTCACGCGCGGCACTATCGGACACGGGCTCTATCCTCTGGGGGGCATCGGATTTTCTCGACCTCGGAATTACGGGGCGAGCGTGGCCTCGATGGAAACTTGAAGTTGGTTTTGCGTGTAGGGCTTGAGCAGAAGATGTGCGCCCGCGACAAACAAACTTCTTATTTTGTCGGTGACGAGATTGCCGGTCGTATAGAGCACCCTCAGTCCCGGCCGAAGTTTGATGGCCTGGCGCGCGAGATCGCAGCCGCCGAACTCTTGTGCCTTGAGATTGATGTCGGTGAACAGCGCTTTGATGTGTTGAGCCGATCGCAGGAGCGAAAGTCCCTCGTCGACGTCGCTCGCCGACAACGTGTGATGACCCAGGTCCTGGATCATCCCCTCAACCATTTCGCGGATAAACGCATCGTCTTCGACGATGAGTATCATGATGAATTTATTCCGATCGTGATGACTTGGCTGCGGAGCCGGTGCGGCTTCTCGGTAAGCTTGAATGTGTAAGCTTCGCGTAGCGACAGCATGACGGTCCGGCGCAATTGCCGCTGTTCAATTTTGAACAGTTGTCCGAAAAAAAGTGCGGAAACTACAGGGATTTTGGGTGAGGCTCGCAGCGCACAGTTGCGCGAATGGAGGCGTCAGACCTCCATGTGTACGTTAGATTGGTGCCCTAGAGAAGACTCGAACTTCCACGACCTTGCGGCCACTGGCACCTGAAGCCAGCGCGTCTACCAATTCCGCCACCAGGGCTTTTCCAATATCGAGCCGAAGCTCGGGGAGGGTGGTACTCGTGCCGGGAAGTTGGGTCAAGCCTGCCGGTTGTCAAGATCGGTCGGCTCCGAGCCCCGACCCCTTGACCGTCACGGGCCGGTCGGCGCACAAAGGCGCCGTCAGGGTGGGTACAGATGACAGGCATGACGGGCAAATTGGTCACGGTCTTCGGCGGTTCGGGCTTCATCGGCCGCCATCTGGTCCAGCGGCTTGCCGCCCAGGGCCATATTGTCCGCGTCGCGGTGCGCAATCCGGAGGAGGCCTTGTATCTCAAGGTCATGGGCCGGGTCGCCCATATCGTGCCGATCTCGGCTGATGTTGCCAACGAATCTTCGGTCGCAAGGGCAATCGTCGGCGCCGACTGGGTCGTCAATCTGGTGGGGATTTTGGCGCCGGGCGACAAAGCCAGTTTCGAGCGGATGCATGTGCTGGGCGCCGAAACCGTCGCCAAGGCCGCCGCCGCCGCTGGGGTCTCGCGTTTGGTCCATTTGTCGGCGCTGGGTGCCGCAGCGGATTCGCCCGCCGTCTACGGGCAGACCAAGGCCAAGGGCGAGGCGGCGCTGCGCGCTGCGTTTCCGGCCGCGACGATCCTTCGGCCCTCGGTCATCTTTGGTCCGGAAGACAAATTCTTCAACATGTTCGCCAGCATGACCCGCTTCTTTCCGGTTCTGCCGGTCTTGCCGACACAGTTTCAGCCGGTCTATGTCGGCGATGTGGCGGATGCCATCGTCGCGGCACTGACCCGCGACGACGCGACCGGTGCCACTTTCGAGCTGGGCGGACCCGAGGTGGTGAGCGGACGGACGCTGATGGAGCTGGTCCTGAAATATACCGGCCGCCGCCGCCTGTTGGCGACGGTACCGTTCTGGATCCTCGCGATCGAAGGGCTGATCTTGCAACACCTGCCGGGCAAGCTGCTGACCGCCGATCAGGTCTTGATGATGCATACGCCCAATGTCGTCTCGCCGGGCGCCAAGACCTTGGCCGATCTCGGGGTGCAGGCGACGCCGATGGGCGCGATCCTGCCCAGCTATCTCAGCCGGTTTCGTCTTCCGACCCGTCGAGGTCTCGCGCGCTGATCGCGCCACCGCTCGCCCCGTTGAGGGTGGCGAGCGCATCGGCGATGGTCGCGCGAAAGATTACGCGCGGCGGGCGGACGTGATGCAGCTTCAGCATGCGCCGGATCGTCGGTGTCACGCCGACCAATAACATTTTGATCCCGGCGCGTTCAGCCTTGCGGGCGAAGCCGTCGATCGTGCTGGCGCCGGTCGAATCGAGAAACGGCACGCCTGACAGATCGAAGACGAGCGCCTTGTGGGTATCTGCGATACGGTCGAGCACCGCGCCGACGGTCGCGGCGGCGCCGAAGAAGAAGGCGCCCGAGATCCGGTAGACGACGACATCGGGATTGCTGGCGAGTGCGGCGTCATAGCGCGTGCTTTCTTCGGTCTCGTCCGACGCGTCGGCGGGTACCATCGGTGCCAGCGTCTGCACCTCGATCGACTGAGCCATGCGGCTGAGAAACAACAAGGTGCCAATGCCGAAGCCGACGAGGATGCCGGCCGTAAGATCGTAGAAAACCGTGAGTAGGAAGCTCGACAGAAGAACGACCGCGTCGCCGCGCGAAACCCGCAACAGAATCGCGATTTCCTCTTTTTCCGCCATATTCCAGGCGACATGGACGAGCACGGCGGCGAGTGCCGCGAGCGGGATGTAGCTCGCCACCGGCGCCGCCAAAACGAGAAAGCCCAACAAGAAGACCGCGTGCAGCATGCCCGAGATCGGGCCGATCGCGCCGGCGCGCACGTTGGTCGCGGTGCGCGCGATCGTGCCGGTGACGCAGATGCCGCCGAACAGGCCCGAGCCGATATTGGCGATGCCTTGGGCTACCAACTCGCCGTTCGAACGGTGGCGCCGTCCGGACATGCCATCCGCGACCACGGCCGATAGGAGCGATTCGATGGCGCCGAGTAGCGCCAGCGAAAAGGCATCGGGCAGGATCGTGACGATGCGCTGCAAGGTGATCTCGGGCAGCGCCGGCAAGATAAGGCCCGATGGCAGGCCGCCGAAGCGCGTGCCGATGGTTTCCACCGGCAGATTGAATGCGAAAGTCAGGGTGGCGGCGCCGGCCACCGCGATCAGCATGCCCGGCCAATGGGGTGCGATGCGACGTAGCACGAGGATCGTGGCAATGGTGCAGCCGGCGATCGCGAGGGCAACCGGATTGATCGTCGCGGCAGCCGATGCCAGCGTCACGATCTTCGCCAGGAACGGTCCGGGTTCGGCTTCGGCGAGTGTGAGGCCGAAGAAGTCGCGCAACTGGCTCGCCAAAATGATGACCCCGATGCCGGCGGTGAATCCGACCGTGACCGGATAGGGTATGAATTTGATGTAAGTGCCGAGACGCAGAATGCCGCCCAGCATCAAGATGCACCCGGCGAGAATGGTGGCGAGCAGCATCCCGTCGATGCCGTGCCGTTGGATGATAGCGGCGACGAGCACGATGAAGGCGCCGGCCGGACCGCCGATCTGGAACCGGCTGCCGCCAAACGCCGAAACCAGGAATCCGCCGACGATCGCGGTATAGAGACCGCGTTCCGGCGAGGCACCCGATGCGATGGCGATGGCGAGCGACAAGGGCAGCGCGACAATCGCAACCGTCAATCCAGCCAGCGCATCGGCGCGCAATTCGCGCAAGCCGTAGCCTTCTCGCCAGACGGTAATGAGTTTCGGTGTGAAAAGTTCGGCGAAGCTGAGTTTCGGCGGAAGGCTCATGCCAAAGGAACAATTATCTGCGGCACAGAAATCGTCTCAAGGGCGGCGGAGATCAGACCGGCGTAATCGGACAGGAAGACCGACCCTTTCACGGTGCGTTGCACGAGAACGCTGCGGCGGTCGTCCTCGTCGGTTTTGCGGCGCACGAAATCGAGCTGCCCCAACCGGTCGAGTGCGCGCGTCACCGCGGGCTTGGAGATGGCGAGATTGGCCGCCAGGCCGCGCACGGTATGGGGCGCCGGCTGCGTATAGACGATCAGCAGGATCGCCATCTGGCGGGTTGAGAGATCCGGTTGGTCGCGCCTGACACCTTCGACGATGGTGCGGCGCCACAGTTCCAACACCTGGGCCGGCCGGAGAGCGGAATTGGACGACATGGCACGCCTTGATCGTTACGTTAGCGTACCATTCTAGTCGCGATTCGGGCAAAAACCAATGGCTTTGCCAGACCCATTGCGAGATGGCGTGCGGAGTCTCAATTCAGTGCGTTATTGGAATTATTTTCCTTGACGCGAGGAGTCATTTTTTGGCACAATGTTTCTGATATGTTCTGTTGATCGCCGGCTGCACTCAGCGCTGTCGGACCGAGGAATTGTGCCATTCGGATCGCCGGGAAATGTCGAGAAACGGTCGAGATGCAGGTCTAGAGAATGTCGAGAATCGGCCAAGAAAATATAGAGAAAATGTAGAGAGAATGTCGAGATCGGGTCGAGAAGAATGTAGAGATCGGCGGGGCGGGACCCCAGCTTTTCCGAGGGTCTGCGGGGACGATGTCGAGAAATCGGCCTTTGGCACCCCCGTCAGCCGCCGTAGCGTTTCTTGATCACCTCGAAGCAGGTCCGCACCGACATGGCCTCGCCGCCTTCTGGACGGCCTGGCCGGTTGGATTGGTTCCACGCCATCATATCGATATGGGCCCAGGGAATCCCCGCGCCGACGAATTCCTGCAAAAACAGCGCGGCCGTGATGGCGCCGGCGAAGCCGCCCTCCGGCGCGTTGGTGATGTCGGCGGTCTTGCTGTCGATCATCTTGCGGTAGCCTGGCCACAGCGGCAGACGCCACATCGGATCCTGCGCGCGTGTGCCGGCGGCCAACAGATCTGCGGCGAGGCGGTCGTCGTTGCAGAACAGCGCCGGAAGATCGACACCCAGCGCGACGCGCGCCGCACCCGTCAGGGTCGCGAAATCGATCAGCAGATCGGGCTTTTCGCTCGACGCCTCGGCTAGCGCATCGGCGAGGATGACGCGGCCCTCGGCATCGGTATTGCCGATCTCGATGGTCTTGCCCGAGCGCGCGCGGATCACGTCGAGCGGCCGCACCGCATTGCCGGCGATCGAATTTTCCACGGCCGGAATCAGCACGCGCAGCCGCACCTTGAGCCCGCTCGACATGATCGCGTGCGCCAGCGCCAGGACATTGGCACCGCCGGCCATGTCCTTCTTCATGTTCTTCATGCCGGACGCCGGCTTGATGTCGAGCCCGCCGGTATCGAAGCACACGCCTTTGCCGCACAGCGTCACCTTGGGCGCATTCGCCTCGCCCCACACGATATCGATCAGGCGCGGCGCTTCGTCGCTGGCCCGGCCGATCGCGTGGATCGCGGGATAATTGTTTTTCAGCAGATCGTCGCCGACGGTGACGGTGAAGCCGGCATTGTGACGCCGCGCCAATTCGCGCGCGGCCTCGGCCAGGGCCGAGGGTCCCATATCCTCGGTCGGCGTATTGATGAGATCGCGCGCCAGATTGATGCCGTCCAGCATCGCCTGCACCTCGGCCTTGTCGCTGGCGTCGGGCCATACGAGGCTGGCCTTCGGCGCGTCGGTTTCCCTGTAGCGCCCGAAGGAATAGGCGCCCAATCCCCAGGCCAGTGCGGAGCGGCTTGCTTCTTCGCCGCCCAGCGGTGTGGCCAATTTATAGGTGCCCTTCGGCAGATCACGCGCGCCGTTGCCGAAGCTCCACATGCCATCGGTGGCCGAGGTTCCGAGGACGACGCTTGCCAGCTTGCCGTCGGCGCCCGGGATCAGGCAGGTCTTGCCCGATCCGGCCTCGAACCCGGTCGCCTCGATCCAGGCTTTGGCCGGTGCGGGCAAGGTGCTTTTGAAATCGGCCAATTTGTCTTTGCTCACCGCATGCAGCGCTATCGCGCCGGTGGCGTCGTCGGTCAGGATGTTCATTCGTGCACTCCTATTGTCCGGCCTCATCGACCAGCACGGCGGCTGAAATATTCCCAAATGCGTGGGAAGGCGATGGCGATCACTTCGGGCGAAATCTGACCGTCGATCTCGCCCTTGCTCAGATAGGTGATTTCGCCGCCGATGGTCAGCGCATCCAATTGCTGGCGCGCGGCGATCTGCAGATAGATCGAACTGATCACAGAATCCTCGATGGTCGTGCCGGCCGAGGTGGCGCCATGGCCGCGCATCATCACCATGCGATTGCTGCCGAGCTTCTTCGCCAGATCGCCGCCCTGCTCCATATTGACGACCAGCATATTGGTGTTGGGGCCGAATTTGTCGCGGATATCCCAAAGCGGGATTTCGTGGCCGATCACGGCCGTCGTATGCATCATCGGGCGGATCGGCATTTTGGAGGCGGTGAAGCTGACAACCGGATAGGCGTGGTGATGCACCACGCTCATCACATCGGGGCGCGCCTTATAAATCGCGCCGTGGATGAAGCGTTCGGCATAGGGTTTCATGCCGCCGTTGTCGTCGATGCAGGTGCCGTCCAGCGTGTATTCCAGGATATCGCCGCTTTCCACCAGTTCGGGGCTACGCGAGCGCGACAGCAAATAACGTTCGGGGTCGGTCGGATGACGCATACTCACATGGCCGAATCCGTCCACCACCTCCTCGCGCGCGAGGATGCGGTTGGCGGTGACGATCTTCTCAACTGTATCGGATAACATGCTCATGAGATTGCGGCTCCCCCGGCGATAGTCATTCGCACTATCATAGGCGAGATTCATGGGGTTGAAAGTCTGCACCCGCATGTAAAAATGCCTCATGACATCAAACCAATACGTGATCGACGAACCTGACAAGATGACCTTTCGGGTCAACCGCCGCACCCTCGTTGATGAAGCGGTGCTCGAGGCGGAGCGCCGTCGCATTTTCGATACCTGCTGGATCTATGTCGGCCACGATTCTGAATTGGCCGCGCCCGGCGATTTCCGCACCCGTACCATCTGCGGGCGTCCGCTGATTTTCTGCCGCGGGGCCGACGGCGCGGTGAAGGCCCTGCTTAATTCGTGCCGTCACCGCGCGGCCCTCGTGTGCCGCGAGAGCGCCGGCAATGCCAAGCGCCATGTGTGTTTCTATCATGGCTGGGTTTACGACGCGGACGGGAACCTGACGATTGTGCCGGGCAAGGAATCCTATCCGCCGAATTTCGATCAATCCAAATTCGGCCTGACATCGGTGCCCCGTCTCGAAAGCTATCGCGATTTCTGGTTCGTGAATTTTGATAAAAACGCCATGCCGCTCGTCGATTATCTCGCGGGCGCCAAGGAATATATCGATCTCGTCGTCGATCAGTCGCCGTCCGGCAAGATGCATTTGATCCAGGGCACTCAGGAATACGACATCGCCGCCAATTGGAAGCTGCTTGTCGAAAATTCCTTCGACGACTATCACCTGCTCAGCACGCACGCGACCTGGCTCAAATATATCAAGGATGCTGGCGTCGAGTTTCAAGCGCCGGAGGCGGGACACCTGCTGCCTTCGCACGGCGTCGGCATAGATCTCGGAAATGGCCATGCCGTGATCGACAACGTCAATTTCCGTGGCCGGCCCGTCGCCCGCTGGATCCCCATTTATGGCGAGGAGTCCAAACCCGAGATCGCGGTCATCCGCGACGAGCTGGTGGAACGTTTGGGTGCCGATCGCGCGGCGCGGGTCGCCGATACCAATCGCAATCTCGTGATCTTTCCCAATCTCGTCATCAACGACGGATCCTCCGTCACCATCCGCGCCTTCCATCCGCTCGCCGTCGATCGCATGCGCGTCACCGCCTGGGCGCTCGGCCCGACCGAAGAATCCGAAACCGCACGCGCGCGTCGGCTCGACAGCTTCCTCACTTTCTATGGGCCGGGCGGGTTTGCGACGCCGGACGACGTCGAAGCTTTGGAATGCGTACAGGCGGGTTTGAAGACTTGGCGCGAGATCGAATGGTCGGAACTGTCGCGCGGGATCAACAAGACCGGCGAGCAGCTCAATACGGATGAATTGCATCTGCGCGCCTTCTGGCGCCAGTGGGCCAGGCATATGGGCAACGACGTCGCTGCGGCGGCCGCGCAATGACGGTCTCGCGTGGAGAGGTTGAGGATTTCCTGTATCGCGAAGCGGCTCTGCTCGACGAGTGGCGTCTCGACGAATGGCTGGATCTGCTCACCGAGGATGCCGTCTACCGCATTCCGCCCAACGATCAGCCGCAGGGCGAAATCGGAAACACGCTTTTCACCATCGCCGACGATATTGCCCGCATCAAGGCCCGCATTGTCCGTTTGAAAAGCCGCAATGCGCATGCCGAATTTCCACATTCGCGCACGCGGCGGATGATTTCGAATGTCCGGATTCTTGAGCAGGACGATCATACCGTCACCCTGGCCGCCAACTTCGTCATCTATCGCTTCCGTCGCAACGAAGACATCCGCCAATATGTCGGCACCTATCACTTCAAGCTGGCGAAGGCGGCGAGTGACCTAAAGATTGCCGAGCGGATCGTGCGTCTGGACGCGCTGGAATTGGCGAGCCTCGGAAGCGTCAGCTTTATTTTATAGATCGCGCGGCTTCGCGCCTCACCGTTTCGAGAAAATTCGCGATCTCGGCAGGCGATCTGAGATGGTGGACACGTTTCGACGCCGCCGAATCCAAAAGCAACTGCCTATACCTCGGCGTCAGGTTGCGATGACACCGCGAGATGACCGAATAGCTCGAGAGCGTGCTGCTCCAGAGAGGACTGTTTTCAGGCCAGCCATCCGGGTTTCTAAAAAGACCTTTGACGAAGCGCTTCGTGACCCACCAGTAATGCACGGCCCGCGGCAGATCGACGTGGATCAGCGTGTCGGCCCGGTCAAATCGTTCCCACGCCGTGGCGACGTTTTCGAAACCATCGATGATCCAGTCATCGCGCTGTATCAGCTCCGCGTGCGTGGCCAAATATTGCTGATGAGGCACGGCATCGCCTCCGGGCAGGAATCGCATTTTATCCACAACGTACAACGGCAGGCCGGCGATATCGACCAGGTGCTTGGCCAGGGTCGATTTACCGCCACCGGCATTTGTGAATATGGCGACGCGTTTCACCTCGTGTGATCCTGCGCAATGGACCGCGATAGACGAGCTATTTTAGGTTTTGTCTGAAAATCTACGAGTGTTGCTAGACTCGGATCGGCGGCCGATTGCGCGCACGGCGGAGCGCATCGCGCCAACGTGCGTTGTCAACAACCCTCGGGTCTGCGCAGGATTCACATTAATTATGAGAAACCATACGGGAGAGGCATCGACATGATCGGCGAAGACGTAGATCTGATTTGCATCGGCGCCGGTTTCGCTGGCCTAACCGCCGCGTTGCGTGGCCGTGAACTTGGCCTGTCGGTCCTCGTGATCGAGCGCCAGAGCGGGCCAAAGCAATTCAACAATTCGCGCATCGCGACCGGGGTTTTCCACGTCGCCTCGAACGATGTGCGTCTCGGCACAGAAGGGCTGATCGCCGCGATCAACACGGAAACGATGAACTATGCGAAACCCGAACTCGTGCGCGCGATCGCCGAGGACGCCGCCCGCATCGTCGATTGGCTGACGGCCCACGGCGTGCGCCTCGAACATGAAAAAGCGATGAGCTATGTGGCGGGGCGCGCGCATCTCGTTCTGGCGCCGCCGCGCGCCATGCGCGCCGGGCTCGATTGGCAAGGCAGGGGTCCGGATCAAACGCTGATGGCGCTCGAGCAGAAACTCGTCAATCTCGGCGGGCGGGTAATCCGCGGCGTCGAGGTGGCGAACCTCGTCATGGCTGAAGGCGTGTGCGTCGGTGTCGATGCTCGCCACGAGGGCGATATGCTGCGCTATGGCGCGAAGGCCATCGTCATTGCCGACGGCGGTTTCCAGGCGAACCCCGCCATGCTCAAGGATACGGTGACGCCGGAGCCGACCCGCGTGAAATTGCGCGCGACCCCGTCGGCCACCGGCGATGGCATCCGCATGGCGCGCGACGCCGGTGCCAAGATCACCGAGATCGGCGCCTTCTACGGCCACATTCTGGCGCGAGAGGCGATGACCGATGATCGGCTGTGGCCCTATCCTAATATCGATATCGCCGCGACCGCGTCGATCCTGGTGGACGGGACGGGAAATCGTTTCGTCGACGAGGGACGCGGCGCGGTGTTCGTCGCCAATGCCATTGCCAAGCTCGCCGATCCGTTGTCGGCGACGGTCGTTTTGAGCCGCAAGATCTGGGACGATATCGCGACCGGCGGTGTATCGCCGCCCAATTCGGAACTTACCGACAACGGCGGCACATTGATCGAGGCGGCCGATATCCCCGGAATCGCACGCGCCATCGATGTGCCTGCCGATGCACTCGCCGCTACGCTTGCGGGCTACAACGCGGCGCTCAAGGGCGCCACGCTGGATCGCTTAAGTCCGATCCGCACCGAGAAAAAGGCCAAGGCCCATGCCATCGAAGCGCCCTATTGCGCGATCAAGGTCTGTGCCGGGGTCACCAACACCATGGGCGGTATCGATATCGATGCCCACGCGCATGTGCTCACCGACAAGGGCACGATCATTTCCGGCCTGTACGCGGCGGGTTCGTCCACCGGCGGTCTCGAAGGCGGCCCGAATGTCGGCTATGTCGGCGGGATCGTGAAGGCGTTCGTGTTGGGCTTGCGCGCGGGCGAAGCGGCGGCCAAAGATAACGGGAAATAAACTAAGTTTTGGGAGGTGTAGATGATTAGTGTTAGCGAGCAGAATGTGCCGGCGCTGGTGTTCAGCCATTTCGGCGTGTTTTGCCAAGACGTCGCGGCGCTCGAGGATTTCTATACGCGCGTGATGGGCTTCGCGGTCAGCGATTGCGGCCATGTCCATGCCGGCCCCGTCGAATTCGATATGTCCTTCATGACGCGGCGCCCGTGGGAACATCATCAGCTGGTCATCGCCGGCGGTCGGCCGAAGGAGTTGCCATCCACCGTCAATCAGATCGGGTTTCTCGCGCCCGATTTGGCTGAACTGCGTCGCATGAAGGCGCGCCTCGAGCGCGAGCCGGGGGTGACTGGAATCGAAGCCGCCGATCACGGCATCGCTTGGACACTCTATTTCGTCGATCCGCAGGGCCACCGTATCTCGGCCTCGGTCAACACCGGCTGGTATGTGCCGCAGCCGGCCTATTGGCCGCTCGATTTGTCGCGCTCGGACGTGGAGATCATGACGCAGACCGAGGGACAGTGCCGCACGACACTGGGGTTCATGTTGCGCGCCGCCTGGGCCGAGGAGACGCATAAGGTTCTGGCCAGTCTCGGCCGGCTCGCGTCGCAAGCCACGCCCAGCATCGATGCCAAGATCACTTCAAGCGAAAGCGTTTTCCGCCGCCCGGTCGGAACACACGCACCCGCCGATCCGTTCCCGAAAATCGCGATGCATCAGGTTGGCATCTATGTCGCCGATATGGATCGCCTCCAGGCTTTCTACGCGCAGACGCTCGGCTATCTGGTGACCGGCAAGGGGCGGATGCCGGCGTTCGGCGGACAAGCCGCTGCGGATATTGTGTATCTCACCCGCGATCCCAATCAGGTGGCGCAATTGATTTTGGTTTCGGGCCGCGATCCCAAAATAAAATCGAGCGTCAACCAGGTCACCTTCCGCGTGCCCGATATCACGACGCTGCGCGGCATAAACGATTCACTTCGCACGATTCCGGGCTGCGCGAACTTCCGCCCGATTAACCACGGCAATTCCTATTCGCTGTATTGCGACGATCCGGAAGGCAATTCGCTCGAGATTTCATACGAGTCCGACTATTACATTCCGGCTCCGATCGCTTGGCCCCTCGATTTCGGCATGGACGATGCGACCTTGCTGAAACATGTCGCCGATCGCGTCCATTCGACGCCGGGCTTTATGCCACGCGCCGAGTGGAAGGCCCGCTCGCGCGCCGAATTGGTCGCCTCGGGTCGGATCGAGGCCGAGGAACTTGTCGAGCACGTCTATTGAAAGTTGTCCGTTATGCCGTGGGCGGTGAGGCTCGCTTGGGCCTCGTCGTCTCCGACGAGCGCGTCGCCGAACTGCCGGGCGGGGACGATCTCGTTGAATGGCTGCGGGGCGGCAAGCTTACGCAAAGCGCTTTCGCGCGTCCCTTGTCCGAATGCCGATTGCTGGCGCCCGTAGCGCGGCCGTCGAAGATTATCGCGGTCGGGCGAAACTACCGTTCGCACAATAGCGAAATGTCGGCCGGCGACGGGCGCTTCCCGAACGTCGTTCCGTCGGCCTGGATCAAGGCAACCTCGACCCTGACCGGCGCCTATGACGATATCGTCAAGCCGCGCGCGACGCGCAAACTCGATTACGAAACCGAACTCGCCGTGGTGATTGGCAAGCGGTGCCGCCATGTGCGCGAGGAGGACGCCACTTCCGTGATCGCGGGCTATTCGATCGCATCGGACATCACGGCGCGCGACGTTGTCGCGACAGAACGTGCCGAGGGCAATCAGTTGCTGGGCAAGATGTTCGATACCTTTTGCCCGATGGGACCGTGGTTCGTGACCGCCGACGAAATCGCCGATCCGATGAACCTCGCGTTGCGCACGCGCGTCAACGGCGAGGTGCGCCAGGAGTCCAACACGTCGAACATGATCTGGCCGATTCCAAAACTGATTGCCTATCTCTCGCAGATGACGCTGGAAGCGGGTGACGTCATTCTCACTGGCACGCCGTCGGGCGTTGCGATGGGACACAAGGGCGGCGATTGGTTTCTGAAAGACGGCGACGTGCTCGAATCCGAACTCGGCGATATCGGAGCGATGCGCAACCGCATCGTCGATGCACCTGACGCACCGACGAGTTGGGAGTGGAAGAGTTAGGCGGGGAGCGCACGCGCCGAGACGGCGGATACGCCGACGACCAATCCGACCGCGACGGCGTGGATCGCAAGATCGAGCAGGGTCACGTCGAAGGGGTGGAAGAATTGCAGCAGAAATGCGGCGATGCCCGCCACCCCCAACCCGCCCATCGCCGCGACCGGCCCGGGCGCCAGCGGTTTCGCGCGGCGCAGCATCCAGAGAAGGACCGCGGCGAGCGGGATGCTCGTGGCGACGATGATGGCGAAACAATCCGCGCTCTCGCTCGGATCCGACGGCACGCCCGCGATCCAATTTTGCACGCAGCCAGTACCCGCTGTCGCGAGCCATAGGGCGAGCGCCGGCAGCGGCAGGGCGGCCCAGGCGCGAGCGCGATCGGGCAGGCTCATCTCGAAGGCAGCAATGATCGCCAGGACCCCGGTCATCAGGGTCGCCGCAAGCTCAATTAGATGGCGCGGATCGTGTGCGCGCGCCATGAATTCGGGAAAATCGGCGAGCCAGATTACGGCGGCGGCGGAACCTGTCGCGACCACCGCGAACCAGGCCGCGGCGCGCATCAGCGGCGTTTTCAAGCGGCGGACGGGACCGGCATCCTGTGCTAGCCGGTGGATCAATTGGTCCGTAGTTTCCGACACGTCTTAATCTCCTTTCATCCGCGCCCGCAGCGTTTTGATCGCGCGGTGGACATTCACTTTCAACGCCGCGATGGATTTGCCGCTGGTTCGCGCCGCCTCGATCAGAGTCATTTCGCGCACCTTTAGCAAGTCTATCGCCTCACGCTGGCTTTCTGGCAAAGCGGCAATCGCCGCGCTCAATCCCTCGGTCCGCGCATTCCTCTCCAAGTCCGAGTTCGCCATGGGATCGGCAAAGGTTTCATAGGCCAATTCGTCGTTCGTCTCGTTGGCGGCGATACGGGCGCGGCGACGCAGGAGGTCGATCGACCGACGATGCGCGATCGTCGCAAGCCAATTGTCGAAAGGCCGGGCCGGGTCGTAGGTATGGCGCACGCGATGGACGGTCAGGAGCACGTCCTGTACCGCATCGTCGATACGGTCTCCGCGATGATGGCGCGATACGACGGCCCGCACGAATGGCACCACGGCGCGCAAGAGTCGCTCATAGGAGGCCGAATCGCCGTTCTGTCCCGCCGCCATCCAGCGGGACCAGTCGGCGTTTTTTTCTCTCGTTCGCGCCAAGTCTGGGGGCTTTCGTTTTTATCGCCGCCCCCTGTAACCCGGTGCGGTCATCGTGCGAACAGGGAGCACGGACCTTTGTAGACAATGTTGGGTCCGTAATCCACTTCAGCATAATGGGAGATTCATCCATGCAAAATATTTCTACCAAAAGCGCGCTGCTTGCGGCCTCGGCTTTCTCGGCCCTCGTGGCCCTGCCCATGCTTGCGGCCAATGCTGCCCCGGCGCCCACGCCGAGCTTCCAGGCCGAGAAATGCTACGGTGTCAATGCGGTCGGAAAAAACGATTGCGCCTCCTCCAACAGCAATTCGTGCGCCGGCGAAGCCAAACGCGCCAGTGATCCCAAGGCCTGGATCTACGTGCCGGTCGGTACCTGCGCGAAAATCCAAGGCGCTACTTTGAAGCCGATGTAATCAGGCAATCGGCGCGGGACGCGATCATGTTCGACGATCGAACACGACGGGCGGAGGCGCAGATCGGTATAGGTCTGCGCGCACCGCACGTCGATGAGTTGTCGGCAACGCGTCCCGCGCTCGATTTTCTCGAAGTGCACGCCGAGAATTATATGGATTTCGGGCCGGCTTTCACCCGGCTCATGTACATCCGCCGCGACTTCATGCTGAGTTTGCATGGCGTCGGCCTGTCGCTCGGCAGCGCGGAGGGGCTCGATCGTGACCATCTCGGGCGCTTTCGCGATCTGATCGACCGTGTCCAACCGTTCTTGGTCTCCGAGCATCTGTCCTGGAGCGTGGTGGACGGCGCCTATCTCAACGATCTCTTGCCTCTGCCTTACACCGAAGAGTCGCTCGCTATCGTTACTCGCAATGTGGCGGCGGCGCAGGATGGTCTCGGCCGATCCCTGCTCGTCGAGAATCCTTCGCGTTACCTGCGCTTTCGTGATTCGCGCATTCCCGAGGCCGAATTTCTGGCCGAACTCGTCCGCCGCACCGGCTGCGGAATTCTCTGCGACGTGAACAATCTCTATGTGAACGCGCACAATGTCGGTGAAGATCCGATCCTCTATCTGGAAACGCTTCCCGCCGATGCGATCGGCGAAATCCATCTCGCCGGTCATGCGCGGTGCGACATCGACGAACGGACTTTGCTGATCGACGATCACGGCGCTGCCATTTGCGACGAGGTCTGGACGCTGTTCGGGGCTGCGCTCAATCGTTTCGGCGCGGTGCCGAGCCTGATCGAACGCGACAAGAACCTGCCTGCCCTCGCAGATTTGGTGGCCGAGGCAAGTATCGCGCGGAGCATTCATGTCCTCGCTGCTTGAGATTCAACGGGACTTCCGCCGGGCCATTCTCGCCGGCGACACGACGGCCCTGGCCGCATTTATCGAGGTCGAGGGGATCGCCGCCGCCGAACGGATCGAGATCCATCGTAATAATGCCCGGATGTCCCTGAGCGCGGCGCTTGCCGAGACCTTTCCGGTCGTATGCCGGCTGGTCGATGCGCGCTTTTTTGCCTTCGCGGCCCACGAATTTATTTGCGGTCTGCCGCCCGATACTCCTTGCGTTGCGGGTTATGGCGCTCGATTTGCCGATTTTCTCGCCGATTTTCCTCCCTGCCGCGAATTGGTCTATCTCGCTGATGTCGCGCGGCTGGAATGGGTGCTGCAGCGCGCCGGCGCGGCAGCCGATGGGACGCCATTGGACCCGGCTAGTCTTGGCGGGCTCGCCGCTGCCGATGCCGAACGCCTGACATTCCGATTCCAGCCCTCGTTCGGATATTTGTGCTCGCCTTGGCCGATCATTGAGATTTGGCGCGCGAACCAATCTGAAGTGACTGCGCGCGCACCCGTCAATCTAGAATCCGGTGGCGCGTTGCTGGAAGTGCGTCGCCGCGACGGCGTGGTCGAATTCCGCGAGCTCGCACCGGCAACCTTCGCTTTTCGCGCCGCGCTGGACGGCGGAACCGCCCTCGGCGATGCCATTGAGGCTGTCGCCGGCGTAGAGGGCGAGTTCGATGTGAATGCGGAATGCGCGGCTCTGTTCATCGAAGGCGCGATCGCGGGATTTAACTTGGTTGGGAGTGCCTAAGACGATGTTGAATCTCAAATCATTGTTGATGGAAATGGAGCGACTGCCGCTATCGATTTTTCAGTTTGTGTTCCGCCTGACCGTGGGTGGAGTCTTTTGGCATTCTGGCCTCACCAAAATCGACAGCTGGCAGACGACGATCGTCCTGTTTCGCGACGAATATCGCGTGCCTTTTCTGCCGCCCGAACTTGCGGCGATGTTCGCGACCGCAGTGGAATTGTCATGCCCTGTACTCTTGCTGCTTGGTATAGCGACGCGCCTAGCGACCTTGCCGTTGCTGGCAATGACGGTGGTGATCCAGATCTTTGTATATCCGGAATCCTGGAACGCGCATCTTATGTGGGTCGCGATGCTCGGCTACATTTTGACGCGAGGGCCCGGCACTATTTCGCTCGATCACCTCATTGTGCGCAAGATCGAACACTAATCGCTGGATAGTATGTGCCGTGCATAAGCGGCACATCCGACGACGATGCCGATCACGGCGAAGTGGATCGACCAATCACCGATATTCATCTCGAACGCGTGGAAGAACTGCATGAGCCAGATCGATGCCGCCGCGGCACTTAAGCCCGCCATGGCCGCCACGGAACTGCCGAGCGGGATGCGGTGTTGGCACAACACCCAGAACAACGCGCTGCTTACTGGAATGCTGATCGCCAGGATGAACAGGAAACAGTCGGGACTGTGTCCATAAAGAATCTGTTCGGCGGGCTTCTCCGTGGGGATGTCATGGCAAAGATAAATCGTCGCGAGTTGCCAGGTCGCGAAGGTCAGCAAAGGTCCGGCGCGCCACAGTGCGGTGGGGCCATGCGCATGCATGCGAAACGTCGCCAAGATCGCGCCGACGGTCGTTAGTCCCGCGCCGAACCATTCGAACGCTGCGCGCGGGTCGCGGATTTGGCGCGCCAACTCATCATGGTCGGCGAATAAATAGCCGAGCAAACCGCCGACAAACGCCAAGGTTGCGAGAAATACCATCGCACAGGTCAGCGGAGCAGACGCAGTATGTGTGGCGAGGCGGTCGCTACGGCGTTTCGTCTCTGTCACGGTTCGGGTCTTTCGCGCGATATCTGCTGACTGTGCGGACAACAAATACTGTTCGAGTCGATTCTTCACCCTGTGGATAACCCGAGGTCTGGCCTGGCCCGGCAGAATCCGAGTGCAATTTCGTCGAGTGAATTTCAGCTTCGAATCGTTGGCATGAGCTGCGCCGAATAAGTCATCGCGCCGACTACGATCGCCGCCGCTGTTATATGCGCGATCAGGTCTGTGAGATTCGAATCGAACGGGTGGAAGAACTGCAGCAGGCAGATTGCGAATGTTGCAACGCCGAGCCCGGCGAGGGCAGACGAGCGGCCCGGCCGTAGACGATACGTCGCCATCACGCTAATGCCGAGCGGAATGCTGATGGCGAGAATGAAAAGGACGCAGTGCGGGCTATCGCCTAAATCCCACGCCTCGGCCCCGACCAGGGTGACGTGCCTCAGGCAATCGTAGGCGCAAACGATCAGCCATAGCGTAAGCGGCGGAACGGGGAGGAAAACCCGCCGGGGCGAGGTTCGCGATGTATTTAAGCAGAAAGCGGCCAGGATCGCGGCACACGCGGTCAGGGCGATGGCGCCGAGTTCGAGCCATGCATAGGGCGTCTTTAAATGACGTCTGACCAGGTCCATATCCGCGAATAGGAACACGGAAATTGTGGCGATCGCAGCGACGGCGGATAGCCAAAGAGTCGCCCGTACGAGCGGCGCGGACGCAGATATCGTCGCGAGACTTTCGTCTCGCCGTTTTGGCTCGCTCACGTCCGACGATCTTTCGTAAAGGCCCCCGAAACTCGATTATGCCGGAAAATAACGGTCGAGCCAGTCTTTGACGAAGTGGATAACCCGCGGATTGTCCTCGCCGAACATGAAATGATCGACGTCGGACATCAGATACAACTCACACGGTTGTTTCGCCGCCTGGAACAGTTCGATCGCGCCGTTCACCGGGGTTACCCGGTCGTTCGCGGCATGCATGAGGAGGATGGGGCGGGGCGCCACCTTGGCGATCATGTCGCCGGGATGGAAGGCGAAGGTTTCGATGGGCGTATCGACGGGAAATTGGAAGATCGAGCGCGAATCGATATTGGCGCGCAGATGTTCTGGCACCGGCACTACGTCGTAGCGATCGACCATCATGGATTCGCCGGTCTTCGCCTTGTGGGCGCGTCCTCTCTCCAGCATGTCGGAGAATTTTTTCCAGGCTTCCGGGCTCGCATGCTGCTCGCGCGCCTTGCGCTCGCCGTTGGCCCAGCCGCCCTGCGAGATCACCGCGCAGGCGCGCTCATCCGCCGCAGCCGTCCAGATGGCGACCGACGCACCGTAGCTGGTGCCGAGCAGGCAGATGCGCGACGCATCGACGTCAGTCCGGCCAGCCAAATAGGTCATGGCGTTGCGCGTATCGGCGACCTGTTCCATTGGCAGGGTCCAGCCGCGTTTGCCCTCGCTCTCGCCGCAGCCGCGATAATCGAGACGCACGGCGATATAGCCCCAGGCTACGAACTGGTTCGATGACCAGCGTTGCTGCGGCCCGTCCTTGTGACC
The DNA here is from genome assembly GCA_945877815.1 of Caenispirillum bisanense. Lineage (GTDB taxonomy): Bacteria > Pseudomonadota > Alphaproteobacteria > Rhodospirillales > UBA2165 > CANIGJ01. Next base: position 49,459 of record CAMDWJ010000005.1, on the reverse strand, counting down.
GCCGAAGCCGTGCAAAATGAGGACCGCCGCGCGTTTCTCGCCGGGTTTCAGATCGGACGGGACGTGGACGACGGCGGAGAGCTTGAGTCCGTCGCTGTCGATCGCGACGGGCTCTTGCTTGGAGGGCATTATTGCCAAGTGGCGAAGGCCATAGCGTTGCCGGTGCCGGCCTCGGAGCGATAGCACGGCACGTAATCGAGCAGGTTCATCTCGTAGTTCGTGGTCGACAGAACGCCTAGCGTCGCGATCCAATTCTTGGTCTCGGACGTTCCCGAATTGAAGATGATGTTGGGCTCGCTCGTGATCGTCTTGTAGTCGCGGGTCTGCATCGCCTTCAGCATCTTGCGGTCCCAGGCCTCGTCGATGACGAAGTGTGACAGACCGCCCGACGCTACGACGAGCACGCGCTTGTCGGTATCCCATTTCTGGATGCCGCGGCCGATCGCCTGGCCGAGTTCGAAGCAGCGTTTCGGCGTCGGCTGATTCGGCGGGAAGAAGGTGTTGATGAGCACCGGTACCAGCGGGATCGCCTTGTCCTTCAGGATTCGGCGATAGATAAAGCTGACGGCGTGGCCGATGCCGCGCGGACCTTCCGGGCCTTCCGGCACTTTCTCCGACGCGGTTACGTCGAATTCCGACTCCATGCATTCGGCAACAATGGTGTTGGCAAGGTCGGGCACGCATTCGTACCAGGTATCGACCGGGGTATGGCGGTGCGACTCGACGAGCTGCACGGCCGGATCCTTATGCGCATGTTTCGCGGGCTCGTAGCCCGTATTCAAAACCTTATCGCCGGAGAAGATCGAATAGCTCGGCTGCACGTCGTCAAAGAACCATTCGTGTTGATCGTCACCGATGAGCACGAGGACGTCCGGCTTGAACTTTTTCACCGCCTCGCCGAGCGCATCGAGCGCAACCTGGCAGCGGTTGAACCGTTCCTCGCGGACCTCAGGGCGGATTTCCTTTTCGAAATATTCCTGTTCGCTGTTGCGCTTGGCGAGCAGCTGCGGGAAATCGTAAACGCCGCCCCGGAAATGATGCTCCTTCAGGTTGCGGTCGAAATTGGCGCGCAGAGGCCAACTTTCGGCGGGAAGGATAAGCAGCGGTCCATGCGACGAGCCCATCCCGCCAACGATCTCAGCCATGAGGCGACTCCTGTGATTCTGTCTTTGAGTTAGGCCGAAAAATGACAGGATCAACGAAATTCGTCAATCGAGGCGGAAATTGACCTGGATCAAAGCATTGATCCCGGGTTGCCCTAGAACTAGCGAAGGCTGGCGGCGCGGTGTCAGTGGAGAAAACGATGCATATGCGAAATTCATCGCGCGGTTATGGTGCTGTCGCGCAAATCTTGCACTGGCTGACGGTCGTTCTCGTCGCATCGGCATGGATTCTAGGCCAGATCGGTGAAGACCTCGGTGGCGATGGACCGCGCGCGCCGGGCATCCTCGCCCATATTTTCGTTGGCCTTGCCGTGCTCGCCGTGCTGGCGATCCGCTTGCTGTGGCGGTTGCAGGATCCGAAGCCGAAGCCTGAACCGACCGCATTGGGCCCCTGGGCTGACCGTCTGGCGTCGTTGACCCATTACCTTCTTCTGGTATTGCTGGTGCTGGCCCCACTTTCAGGTGTCGCCTTCCGATTCGCCAGCGGCGAGGTATTGCCTATTTTCGGCCTGTTCGAGATCGCATCGCCTATGTCGGGCGGACGCGCGACGGCACGCAGCGTGAAGGAAGCCCATGAGGCTATGGCCAATGCCCTATTCTTCCTGGCATTGGCGCATGGCGCGGCAGCACTCGTCCATCACTGGTTGCTGGGAGATCGGACCTTGAAGCGGATGCTCCCGGGCGACCGCTGAGCCTACAGCGTGGCGTAATTCACCGGCTTTGAGATATCGATACGTCGGCCCGCTGCGGGCATTGGATATTTGAGCCCGGTCGCGCAATTGAATAGCAAAGCCCGCTCGTTCGGTGCGATGCGCCCCGATTTGAGCTCCTTCTTATAGGCGGCGTAGGTCGCCGCCCCTTCGGGGCACATCAGCACGCCGTCGGTTTGTGCCACTTCGGCTAAGCCTGCGGCGATTTCGTCATCCTCCACCGCAGTCGCGAAGCCCTTGGATTCGCGAACCGCGCGCAGAATCAGAAAATCGCCCACCGCTGCCGGTACGCGGATGCCCGCTGCATAAGTGTGTGCATCTTCCCAACGCGTGGCGAATTCCTCGCCCTGTTCATAGGCGCGCACCATCGGCGCGCAGCCGGCCGCCTGCACAGCGACCATGCGCGGGCGCTTAGGTCCGATCCAGCCGATCTTGCCCAACTCCGCGAAGGCCTTCCACATGCCGATCAGGCCGGTGCCGCCGCCGGTCGGATAGAGGATCACGTCCGGAACCTCCCAACCCAATTGCTCGGCTAATTCCAGTCCCATCGTTTTCTTGCCCTCAATGCGATAGGGTTCCTTCAGGGTCGACGCGTCGAACCAATTCATCGTCTCTTTGCCGGCGCCGACGATTTTACCGCAATCGTCGATGAGGCCGTTGACGAGAAAGGTCTTGCCGCCTTGCAGCGCGATCTCGCGCACGTTCACCTCGGGCGTGTCGTCGGGGCAGAAAATGTAGGTCTCGATCCCGGCGCGCGAACCATAGGCGGCGAGGGCCGCCCCCGCATTGCCGTTCGTTGGCATCGCCATGCGTTTGACGCCGAGTTCCTTCGCCATCGTGACGGCGAGCGCCAGGCCGCGCGCCTTGAACGACCCGGTAGGCAAGCGTCCTTCATCCTTAACAAGGATTTCGGTGACGCCGAGACGTTTACTAATTTTGGGAAGCGGCAGGATCGGCGTCATCACTTCGCCGAGCCGTATGATATTCTCGGCGTGTCGCACGGGAAGGAACTCCCGGTAGCGCCAAAATTCAGGAATGCGCGCGCCGATTGTCTCTTTTGTCACGGATTTCGATAGGGCTTCGAGATCGTATCGCACCAGTAGTGGCTTTCCGGCTTTCGATAGACCGTGGAGTGTGTCGGCGGGATAGTGTTCCCCGGTCAAGCTGCATTCGAGATGTGTGACGAAGGTCGGCGTTTCACTCATGGGATCTCCGAGAATTGTGGCGCGGATAGAAGCGTTCGGTGCCAGCACCAGATTGTGATTCCTACTTACGCTCGTTCGTGATTTACGAAAACGTCTTTCGTCTGGATTTTAACGAATCGAAGACTATTCGGGGGCCACACTTGGGCGTCAATTTAGAGGAGTCCCAACATGTCCGCCCAAAGCGCCGTAGCACACGCGCGCACCAATTCGCGTCTTGCCTCGCCCGCCGCAGAAGTGAGCGTCGAGGATCGTTTTAATTTCGCCTTTTCCCAGCTGTTCACCTTTCTGACACCGCAGGAAACCGATGCACTTCTGGCACGCGCCGATTTGGTCGCGTGCAATCCGGGTGATTTCATTCTGCATGAGGGGGCGCCCTGCAAGGCTCTGTATGTCATCGTCGAAGGCGAAGCCAAGGTTATCAAACGCGAGCATGCCGGGCCGAATTGTTATAAGGCGGTGGAGCTTGCGCGTTTGGGTTTGGGTTCGGTGATCGGTGAGATGTCCTTTCTCGACGGCGATCTTGCCAGCGCGTCGGTGATCGCCGAGCGGCCGACCCAGCTCTATCGCATCGATCGCGATGTGATCCAGGATTTGATCGTGCATTCGACGGATTTTTCCACGCACTTTTATCGCTCGCTGGCGGGCATCCTGTCACGGCGTCTTCGCTTCGCCAATTCGGTGCTGTCGAATGCCGAGCAGGCACGTGTCGCGGCACCTAAGGATCTCTACCGCGTCCTGGTCGTCGACGACGATCTCGAGGTTTTGAAATTCGTCACCCTGTTCCTGGAGCATGCCGGCCATACGGTACGGACCACGGCGACGGCGATCGGAGCGATCGCCGAGCTTCCGCATTTCCGTCCAGATCTTGTCATCACCGATCTGATGATGTCGGAAATGAATGGGCTCGAAGTTTGCGCCGAGATTCGCAAGCATTCCGAATTCTCCGCGATGAAGCTGCTCGTGATGTCAGTCCGATCCGAGGCGGTTTGGACATCGAAGGCGATGGAGGCGGGCGCCAACGGCTTCATCATGAAGCCGCTCAATCCCGAAAGCATCGTTCAGCAGATCGAACAGGTCATGCGGCCGACCCAAAGGCGCCGCGCAGCCTAACCTTTTCGCGAACCGCAACGTTATGGACGCTGGACGCATCGCCCTTCGGGCGATAGCGTGCGGCCATGACAAATTCATCCACCGTCAAGGTCCGCACCGCCGGCGCGCTTAAAACCGGCGTCACCAATATTGTCAAGGACTTCCAGGCCGAACACGGTTGGACGTTCGCTGCCAGTTTTACGCACGCTCCCGATATCGAAAGGGAACTGGCGCAAGGTTCCTGCGACGCCGATATAGTTGGGCTGATGGACAACGCCATCGGTCATGCGGTGGAGAAAGGATATCTCGCCCCGCGCCGTGTCCCCGTCGGCAGCATCCAGATCGGCGTCGCGGTGCGCGAGGGCGCGGACGTACCGGACATTTCCTCGATGCACTATTTCACCGAGGCTTTGCGAAACGCCGATACCCTGATCTATACCACGGCGGCGAGCGGCGAATATATGGTGGGCGTCCTGACCCGTCTCGGCTTCATCCGGCGTTTCGAAGATAAGACGATTCGTTACGCGAGCGGCGCCGAGGTCAATGCGCGTCTCGCGGCCGGCAAAGCGTCTCGCGAAATAGCCTTCGGTGTGGCCACCGAATTCCTCGCGAACAAAAATATTGCCTATCTCGGCCCCTTGCCCGAGGAAATAGAATACCCGTCGCCTTACGAATTTGCGTCTGTGAAGGGCCGCGAGAGCGATGCGGTGAGCGCCATTCTCGATTTTCTGGCGACGGAAAAGGCGCGCGAGATTTTCGCCGCCACGGGCGTCAACTGAATTGGCGCCATTCAAGAATTAATCGGAGGATCAAATTGATTTACATTTCGACCGACGAGGTCAAGCGCCTCGTCAATATCCAGGATGCCATCGATTCGCTTGAGGCGAGTTTCGTCCATTGGAGCGATAAGGCGACCGCGAATCTGCCGCGCCGCCGGCTTCGCGTCGACAATGCCGGTCTCAACGTCATGGCGGGTGCCATCCCCGGCTCGGATTATTTCGGCTATCGCGCCTACCTGCCGAAGATCGGCTACAACGCGCTGATCCTACTGTCACTCAAGGAAAAAGCGCCCGTCGCGATGATCGATCTCAACTGGGCCTCGACGACGCGCACCGGGGCCGCGACCGGCGTGGCCACGAAACGGATGGCGCGCGCGGATGCGAAAATCCTCGCCGTGATTGGCACCGGGCGCCAATCGCCGGACCAGATTCGCGCGATCGCATTGGTGCGCAAGCTTGACCGCATCGTGGTGTTCAGCCGTGACGCCGCCAAACGCGATTCCTTTGCCAAGAAGATTCAGGACGAACTCGGCATTACGACCGTGGGCGCCGTCTCGGCGGAAGCCTGCGTCGACGGCGCCGACATCATTGTGACGGCGACCAATGCGACGGCGCCCGTGCTGAAGGGGGCCTGGCTCAAGCCCGGCATGCATGTGAACGGCATCGGTGCCAACGGACTGGACCGTATCGAACTCGACGAAGACTGCGTGCTGCGCGCCGATCAGATCGTCACCGATCAGGTCGAGCAGGCGAAGATCGAGGCGTCCGCTCTGGTCAATCTCGCCGACAAAGGGAAACTTGATTGGTCCAAGATCGTTGAGCTTGGCGACATCGTCGAGGGTACAATTGCGACGCGCACTTCGCCCGGGCAAATCACCTTGTTCCATTCGCTCGGCATCGCCTTCGAGGATGTGGCTTTCGGCGCTATGATCTATGAGCGCGCCAAGGCAGCTGGCCTCGGCCAAAAGATGCCGAACTGACCGAAAATCCGTTTAGGGAAGAACGAAATGAGCGATCTCGATGCCGACGTTATCGTAGTAGGGGCGGGCAATGCGGCCATGTGCGCAGCACTTGCCGCCAATGACCAGGGTGCGAAGAAAATCATTCTTCTGGAAGCAGCCCCCGAGGAGGAATCGGGCGGCAACAGCCGCTACACGGCCGGCCTGTTCCGCATTCCTTACGACGATCTCGATCAGCTCAAACGCATCATTCCCGACATTTCGCCCGAGGAAGAGAAGAACACCGACTTCAGCCAATATCGGAAGGAAGATTTCTACGACGATATGGGGCGCATCACGCAATTCCGCGCCAATCCCGATCTCGTCGAGCAGTTGGTCGAGCGCGCGCAGGATACGGCGGTGTGGATGCGCAGCCACGGCGTGCGCTTCCTGCCGGCCTACGGGCGTCAGGCTTTCAAGCACGAAGGCAAGTTCAAGTTCTGGGGCGGCGCGCATATCGAATCGGCCGGCGGTGGGCCGGGCCTCGTCGAAGCGCTGACCAAGGAGGTCAAAAAGAAGGGGCTTGAGATCCGCTATCGCACGCGCGGGCGCAACCTGATCGTCGAGAACGGAAAGGTGACGGGCGTTGTCGCGGTAAAGGACGGCAAGGCTTTCGATCTGCGCGCACGCTGCGTCGTCATCGCGAGCGGCGGGTTCGAGGCGAATTCCGAATGGCGCACGCGCTGCATGGGGCCGGGCTGGGATCTCGCCAAGGTGCGCGGCACGCGCTTCAATATGGGTGACGGCATCAAGATGGCGCTCGATATCGGCGCGATGCCCTACGGCAATTGGTCGGGCGCGCATGCAGTGGGGTGGGACCGCAACGCGCCGGACTTCGGCGATCTCGAGGTCGGCGACAATTTCCAAAAACATTCCTATCCCTTCGGCATCATCGTCAACATGAACGGCGAGCGCTTCGTCGACGAGGGCGCTGATTTCCGCAACTACACCTATGCGAAATACGGCCGCGCCGTGCTTGAGCAACCGGGCCAGTTCGCCTGGCAGGTCTTCGATTCCAAGGTCACACACCTGCTGCGCGACGAATACCGCATCAAGCAGGTCACCAAGGTGACGGCGAATAGCTTGGAGGAGTTGGCGAAGAAACTCGACGATGTCGACGCATCTGGCTTCCTGCGTGAAGTGACCGCCTACAATGCGGCGGTGCGCACCGACATCACGTTCAATCCGAACGTGAAGGACGGCCGCCACACCGAAGGGCTGCGGGTGCCGAAATCCAACTGGGCCAACCGTCTGGATGCGCCGCCTTACGAGGCCTATGCGATCACCTGCGGCATCACCTTCACCTTCGGCGGGTTGCGTATCGAACCCGATACGGGCCGCGTGATCGATACCGCAGGCGAGGCGATCCCCGGCCTCTATGCCGCCGGCGAGTTGGTGGGCGGGCTCTTCTACTTCAACTATCCGGGCGGCTCCGGCCTCGTTTCCGGATCTGTGTTCGGCAAGATCGCGGGCACCGCTGCGGGAACCTACGCCGGGTGATCTGCCGCCGATGAGCGACCTCTCTGTCGATCTTGTTCTCGATGCACACGCCACACTGGGCGAAGGCCCGGTGTGGAGCGTCGCCGAACAGCGGCTCTATTGGGTCGATATCATGAAGCACGAGATCCATCGCACCGATCCGTCGAGCGGGACAGACGAGGTGTGCGATCTCGGCGAGCAGGTCGGATGTCTCGGCTTGCGCGCCCAGCCGGATGCGAGAGGCGCGCTCGTCGCGGCGTTGCGCTCCGGCTTCCATTACGTGGATTTCGACCAAGGGACCAAGACCTTTATCTGCGATCCGGAACACAAACCGGGCAACCGGATGAACGACGGGCGCTGCGATCCGTATGGCGCCTTTTGGGCGGGCAGCATGATGGACCCGTCAGACCGCAAGACGCGCACGGGATCAATCTGGCGTATGGCGCCCGATGGTACGGCGACGATGAAGGTTGACGATATCGGCATCTCGAACGGCATCGCCTTCGATGCGGAGCGGAAATATTTCTACTGCGCCGATAGCTATACCGACGTGCAAACCGTGTGGCGCTTCGATCACGATCCGGACGCCGGTGCGATCTCCAACCGCCGCGTCTTTTTCACCACTCATGATCTGCCCGGCCGTCCCGACGGCGCCAGCGTCGATGTCGAAGGTTGTTATTGGGTTGCGCTGACGAGCGGCTCGGTCGCGCGCTTCACGCCGGAGGGAAAGCTTGACCGTATGATCAAGGTGCCGGTGGAAAAGCCGACCATGTGCACCTTCGGCGGGACCGACATGAGCACCCTGTTCATCACGTCGATCGGTCACGACTATTTGCCGCAGTCCAAGGGCCAGCCCCATGCGGGCGGATTGTTCGCCTGCCGGCCCGGCGTACAGGGCGTGGCCGATGGGAAGTTCAAGGGGTAGTCCAATTAGTGGCTATGGCTGTGCCCGTGCTGCGCGGCATTTTGAAGCACGCTGCGGTTTTGACGGACTATCTGTACTGACGACCAGAAGAACAGCCTCGCCATGATCGCAGCCACGATCAGGTCGGTCCACGCGGTCGTGGTGCCCCACACGGCGAGCGCTGCCGCCATCGCCGCGACATTGCCGATGGCGTCGTTGCGCGAGCACAGCCACACCGAGCGCACGTTCGCATCTCCCTCGGCGTAGAGCATCAGGATTAGGACGCTGGCGATTTTGGCACAGAGCGCTAGCGCGCCGATGGCGTTCATGACCTCGGCCTTTGGCACGCCCAAGATCAGGGTTTGATAGATCGTCGAGCCGAGCACCCAGACCGCCATGATGGCGAGGCTGATTCCTTTCAGTGGCGCGGCATTGGCGCGCGTCTTGGCCGGCGTACCGATCACGGCGAGGCTCAATCCGTAGGTTGCGGCGTCGCCCAGGAAATCCAGCGCATCGGCGCGGAGCGCTTGGGAGTCCGCGATGGCGCCCGCCAGAACCTCGACCACGAACACAGTTGCGTTGATGGCGACGACGAGCCAGAGGCGGCATTTGTAATCGGCGGGGATGCCGTCGAATGCCACGTCGTGGCTATGTCCGTGATCGTGATTCGCGCTCATGGACGTCTTTATCGACCGGTTCTCGGCGATCTGACGAGTGCCGAGGTTCAGCCTGTCGGTTTCACCTTTGGCGGCAGCACGAACAGTGTGAGATAGCGTTCGGCCAGCGTGCGGTCGCCCGCGACCGTGAGTGCGCCTTTTTTCTCCAACGCTGCCAGCGGCACACCGCCATAGATCGCGGCGGCGAGGTAGCGTGCGGTGCCCGTGAAGATCGCGTCCGCGCCTTCCACCGGTGCGCGCGAGATGTGGAGTTGTTCCTCTAAGACGCGGGCGACGAAGTTTTCGTAGCCGAATTGAAATCCGACGCGGGCGTCGATCCCAAGGGTGCGCGTCGCATCGAACATTGTGCGCATCGACAGTATGATGGATACCGGGCTTACCGGCAGGGTCGGGTCGTGCGATGGCGAGCGCGCCGCCCATCGGCCCATATCGCAGATAATCGACTCGCTCTCGTAGCCCCATTGGGTCAATTCGTAGACCTGGCTCGCGGCCGGCGGGGGCAGCTTGCGCTTCACCAATAGGCCCGCCTGCTCCAATCCTTCGAGGCGTTGGGTCAGCACGTTTGCGCTGATGCCGGGTAGGCTTTCGCGTAGATCGCTGAATCGTTTCGGGCCGAGCAACAATTCCCGCATGACCAGCAAGGCCCAGCGTTCGCCGATCAGGTCGAGGGCATGGGCAATGCCGCAGGCATCGTCGTAGCTACGGTGCGATGGGACGTTTTTCTTTTTAGTTATTTGTTGTAACTTCATAGTTACTTTTTATAACTCACTTCGCTATGACCGTCAAACATCAAGTGGAAAACCGATGCTCAAAGGAGGAACCCAATGTCTAAATCCAAAATTATTTTCGTCAACCTGCCGGTCACAGATATTAAACGCGCGACTGCCTTTTACGAGGCGATCGGCGCCGTCAAGAACGAGCAATTCTGCGACGATACCGCGTCCTGCATGGTTTTCTCCGAAACCATCCATGTGATGCTGCTGACCCATGACAAATACAAAGTGTTCTGTGCGAAAAAGATCGCCGACACGAAAACCACGTCGGAGATGATCATCTGCATGTCCGCCGAGAGCCGCGACGATGTTGATGCGACGCTCGACAAGGCTTGGAATGCCGGCGGTAAGGTCGATCTCATGGCGAAGCAGGATTACGGCTTCATGTATTTTCGCAATTTCGAAGATCGGGATGGACACATCTGGGAGGTGATGTGGATGGATGAAGTGGCCGCACAGGCCGCCATGGCGAAGGGAGAGGATTGCCCGGTCGGCCAAGCAATAGCCGTATAAGGACCAGAACGATGTCGAAGTTAACACCGTGTTTGTGGTACGACGGTCAAGCAGAAGAGGCCGCAACTTCTACGTCGCGACCTTCAAGGCCGGCGGTCGTCAGGCCGCGATCACGGATGAATTGCGCCACGGCGAGGCCGGTCCCGGCCCCGTCGGCAGCATCCTAACAGTCAGCTTCGAGCTGGAAGGTCGGCCTTTCATCGCCTTGAACGGCGGCCCGAATTTTAAATTCAATCACGCTGTTTCGTTCATCGTGATGTGCACGACCCAGGCAGAGATCGATTATTTCTGGGACAAGCTGCAGGAGGGCGGTGGCGCGCCCCGCGAGTGTGGCTGGCTCATCGACAAGTTCGGCCTGTCCTGGCAGGTGACGCCTATCCAGATCTTGGACTATCTGAAAAGCTCCGACACGGCGGCCTCGCAGCGGGCCATGAAGTCGATGATGACCATGGCCAAGCTCGATATGGCCGTGTTGAAGAATGCCTATGAGGGTGGATGACGGCGCTGGACGATTTCAAAAATCCAGATCGGCGTAATGCTTGGCGGGCGGGAGGCCGGGAATCCGATCAGCCAAGATCGCGCGCAACGAAGGACGCGACTTGACGCGCATGTACCAGGTCTTGGCGACGGCGTGATCGGCCCACGGCACGTCGCCTAGATAATCGACGCAGGAAATATGTGCCGCGGCAGCGATATCAGCGAAGGATAATTCCTCACCGGCGAGCCAGTGGCGGCGTTCCACCAGGAAGGAGATATAGGCGAGGTGAGTGTGAATATTCTTTTGCGCCGCGCGGATCTCCCGGCTGTCGGGCTCGCCCAGGCCCAGGAACCGTTTCATGACCTTTTCATTGATCAGCCGGTCGCTGACCTCGCGGTCGAATTTGCGGTCGAACCAGCCGACCAGCCGCCGCACCTCGGCGCGCTCGTAGGGCGTTCGCCCGATCAGATTGGGATCCGGCGACTGTTCTTCCAGGTACTCGCAGATCGCCCAAGATTCGGCCAGCACCGTATTGTCCGGCTCAACGAGCACCGGGACCTCTCCCGCCGGGTTTAGGGCCAGGAAGTCTCGACGCCGATCCCACACTTGCTCGACATTCATCTCGAACGGAAGCTTCTTTTCCGCGAGAACGATGCGAACTTTGCGGGAGAACGGAGAGAGCCACAGGTGATAAAGCGTACGCATGCGCGGGATGTTATATCCTACGAAACGTGGACCCGACAGTAGAAACGATCCGGGACTTTCGTTGTCACGCAAACCGGTTTAATACTGCTCGCCATCGCTGCGTCTTTCGGGAAACCGCCCGTGCCATTCGTCCATCTCGTCGTCCTTGCCGCGGTCCAGGGGATCACAGAATTCCTGCCCATTTCCTCGTCCGGGCATCTGATCCTGGTGCCCTTTTTCACGGGTTGGGACGACCAGGGACGGATGATCGACGTTTCGGTCCACCTTGGAACTTTGCTGGCGGTCATCCTGTATTTCTGGCGCGATGTTTTTGCGATGACCCGCTCGTTCGGCCGAAGCTTCCGCCAGATCGCGCGCGGCCGTCCGCTCGACAAGGAATTCTGGCTGATCATGAAATTGATCGTGGCCAGCATCCCCGCGGTCGCTGCCGGTTTGCTGATCGAGACCTATTTCCCGGACGGTCTGCGCGCCGTCGCCATCGTCGCCTGGACCACGATCATCTTCGGCATCTTGCTGTTCATTGCCGATAAGATGTTCATGACCATTCGGCGCATGGACCATATCGGATTCGGCGGTGCGTTCTTCATCGGTATATTCCAGGCGATGGCCTTGATCCCGGGCACCAGCCGGTCGGGTGCCACCATGACGGCGGCGCGCTTTCTGGGCGTTGAGCGATCGGAGGCCGCGCGTTTTTCGTTCCTCATGGCGATCCCGACCATTCTCGGAGCGGGCATCTTGGAGAGTTACAAGGTTTATCAGTCAGGCGATTTTTCGCAGGTTCACGATGCCGTGATCTGCGGTTCCTTGTCGTTCGTCTTTGGCCTTGCCGCGATCGCCTTCATGATGGCGTGGCTGCGCCGCGCGAGCTTGACGCCCTTCGTGATCTACCGCCTGTGTCTCGGCGCATTGCTCATGTGGATCGTCTATGGCGGCCTGATCTAAGGATCATTCCGCAGGTGCCTCGACCCGCGGCGGAGCGCCGTGACGGCGTTTAGGGGCGACCGTTTCGCGCCCACCTTGCAGGAACAGGATAGGCACCAGCGCCAAGGTTGCGACAAAAGCAATCAGCAGGAACGAATCGCGGAAAGCGAACATCTGCGCCTGGGCATAGACGCTCTGGCTCAAGAACTGGATCGCCATCGGATCGATGGCGCCATCCGGCACGCCAGTCAGCCCGCCTTGTGCCAGCAGGACGCGCAAGCGTTCGAACAGATCGAAAGTCGCCGCATTGGATTCGGTCTGGGTCGCGGTGAGCGCCGCACCATGGAACAACGCACGATCCTCGAGGACGACCGCGATAATATTGACGCCGAAGGCGCCGCCGAGCTGGCGGATGAAATTGATAGCACCCGATCCTTGGACCAGGAGTTCCGATGGCAGGGCTCGCAATCCGGTCACATTCAGGTTCGGGAAGATGCACGACACGCCCACGCGGGCGATGACCAGCCAGATGGCGAAGGTCACGAACGGCGTATTGGCGTCGGCATCCGCCATCAGGTAGTTGGAATAGGCGACCATGACGAAACCGAGGAAGACGAGGGAGCGGCGATAGCCAAGATCGCCGAGGCGCCCGAAAATCACGGCGCCCATTGCCATCATGAGGCCCGCTGGAATCTGCATCATGCCGGCGAGCGTCGGCGTATAGCCCTGCACGAGTTGCACGAACAACGGTGTCGTATAGAACGACGTAAACAGCGAAGCGCCCATCACCCAAGCGATCACGGTGACAATGGCATAGGCCGGGATCGTGAACAGTCGCAGATTGAGCAGCGGGGTTGGCCAGAACTTCTCCCAGACGAGGAAGGATACAAAGGCCGTCCCAGCGATCGTGAATAGGCCCAAGATAAAATTCGACTGCCAGCCTTCGCGAATGCCATGCGACAGCGCCGTCATGAGTGAGAATGTGAATGTCACGAGCAGCACGAAGCCGATCCAATCGAACCGCGTGCGCTGCACCGACGGATCACGCGGCCGCAATAGGAAGGATCCCAGTATTCCGGCGACGATGCAGAAGGGAACCGGGAACAGAAAGACCGCATGCCAATCGAAGGCATCGACCGCAAGGCCTCCCGCATAAGGCCCCATTGACGGCGCCATGATCGAGCCGATGCCGAAAATGCCCATCGCCTTGCCGCGCTCGTTCGGGGGGAAGGCTTCGAAGATCGTGACCATCGTCAGCGGCTGGATCAACCCGGCGGCCGCACCCTGTACGATGCGCGCGGTGATGACGAGTTCGATCGTCTCGGCGAATGCCCCGAGGATCGAGCCGGCAATGAAGACTGTCATGCCCAACTGATATGTGCCGCGCCGTCCCAATTGGCGCACAAACCAATCGGCCATCAGCATCGCAGTCGTTGTCGCGGCGAGGAAACCCGACGCCAACCACTGCGCGGTATCCTGGCCGATGCCGAAGGCGCCCATGACACTCGGGATCGCGACATTGATAATAGTGGTGGCAAGGATGGTCGAGATCGCGCCGATGGTCACGGTGATCGTGACCAGCCAACGATTGGGGGCGAAGGGCGGCGGTATCGGGCCGGTGTCAGCGACCGGTGACGGCAACGTCGATCTCCACCATCATGCCTGGACGCAATAGCTCGCCGGGTTCCTTGACCTTGATCTTGATCGGCAGACGCTGGACGATTTTTGTGAAGTTGCCGCTCGGATTCGGATTGGGCAGCAGGGCATATTGGCTGGTCGCCGACGAGCCAATATGCACGACCTCGCCGTCGAACGAACGGTCGGGATAGGCATCGACATGGATCTTCACGGCCGCGCCGAGAGCGATTTTGCCTACATCCGTCTCGCGCACGTTGGCATCGACCCAGACCTCTTGCGGATTGTGGACCAGCAACAGCCGCTGGCCGGGGCGTACGAACTCGCCGGGATTGATGAACAGCTTGTCGACGACGCCGGTGATTGGGCTGGTCACGGTCCGATCGGCAATTTCGAGACGTTGCTGATCCTGCACCGCGTTGAGCCGCTGCTCTTCGGCTTCCAGCTGCTCGATCTTGCGTTGCAGGACCGCGCTTTGCTGGCGCGCGGCTTCGGCTTCGGCAAGCTGCGCCTCGGCGACGGCGAACTCGGCCGTGGTCTGGGCGAGCTTCTCGCTCAGGTCCTTCATATCGGCGGCGGATTTTTCCAGGGCCTGGGAGGAGACGACGCGACTGCTCGCAAGCGATTGCATGCGCGCATATTCGGATTGAACGAAGGCGTGACGCGCGCGCGCCGCCTGGGTCGCCGCACGTCCGGCGACAACACGATGACGTTGCGCCTCCAGCCGATGCAGCGTTTGCGCCTCGGTCATCTTAAGCTCGGCCGTCAGGGTCTCGCGTTGCGCGCGGGTCTCGTTCACTTGTGCCACCAGTTCGGCGAGCTTCAGTTGCGAGGCTCGCGAATCGATCTCGATGAGGACATCGCCCTTGGCGACCTTCTGGCCTTGGCTCACGGGAACGCGGACGAGCCATCCATCGAAACGCGATGCGATCGCCACCATGTCGGCGGCGATGCGCGCATCTTGCTCGACCACATGCGCGAAGCGGTGTTGCAACCAGCTGTTGCCCCAAATGCCGACGATCAACAGAAGAACGGCCACGATGCCGATGCGAATCACGCCGCGCCGGCCGATCAGAAGAAGACGGCGGCGGCGGAACAATTGTTCGCTGAATGCGTCGGGTCCTCCGGCGCCTTCCGGTGCACGGACGGGCGTATTAGCATCCTGGGCCATTATGACTCCTCCCCGATGCGGGTTTCAGCGTTGGCGCGGACGCGATCGAAAACCTTAAGACAGATCCTGAGGTCGGCGGCCGAGGTGCCTTCCAGAAGCTGGGCGCGCACCTCGTCGGCGATCACCATGAGCTCGCGGTGGCGGGTCTGGCCGAGCGCGGTCAGGTGCAGGGTCTTGCCGCGCCGGTCGTTGGCGGCGGGGCGGCGTTCGATCAGGCCGTCGCTTTCCAGATTGTCGAGCAGGCGAACGAGCGACGGACCTTCGATCCCGATCGCTATCGCCAAATCCTTTTGCAAAATCCCGTCGCCCATATGGGCGAGATGGAAAAGGGTTCGCCAGGTCGATTGCGACAGGCCCGTCGGACGCAGTCGCTCGTCGAGCACGCGGCGCCAGCGATGGGCCATCTGCACGAGCCGCAATCCGAATTCGTGGGTGAGATTAGTGGGACCGGGGGCTGTCCCGCCGGCATCTGGTCCAGGCATTTATGTAGAGTCGCTAATAATTAGGAAGCTATCTAATAATGCGCCGTTTCGATCCGAGGGCAAGTCATAAAAACGTCACATCGAACCAGGATTGCAAAAAAATTGCAGGCGTCAGCGCGCGACGGCGCCGGTTTCGTCTGCCTCGATCTTGAAGGCAGCCTTCATGAGAGCCTTGGTATAGGCCTCGGTGGGCGTGTCGAAGATCGTATCGGCCGCGCCCGCTTCCACCACCACGCCGCGGCGCAGCACGACGATATCGTGGGCGAGTGCGCGCACGACCTTCAGATCGTGACTGATGAAGAGATAAGCAAGCTTGTGACGCACTTGCAGCGTACGGAACAATTCGACGATCTGCGCCTGCACCGACATGTCGAGCGCGGACGTCGGCTCGTCCAATACGATCAATTTGGGCTTGAGCACGAGTGCGCGGGCGACACAGATACGCTGGCGTTGGCCGCCTGAGAATTCGTGCGGGTAACGGTCCATCGTGGCCGGATCGAGCCCGACCTCGGCCAGGGCCTCGGCCACCCGGGTGCGCCGCGCCGAGTAGCCGCCGCCTTCGTCATGCACCAGCAATCCTTCCTCGACGATCTGGAAGACGGACATGCGCGGCGAGAGTGAGCCGAAAGGATCCTGGAACACGATCTGCATTTCGCGCCGCAGGGGGCGCATCTGTGCGCGCGATAGATTTTGGATGGCGCGCCCTTGGAATACGATCTCGCCGGTCGAGCGTTCAAGCCGTAGAAGTGCTCTGGCCAGCGTCGATTTGCCGGAGCCCGATTCGCCGACGATGCCGAGCGTATGGCTTTCGCGAACCGTGAGCGTGACGCCGTCCACCGCCTTAATATGGCCTACCGTGCGGCGGATCACGCCCTTCTTGATCGGGAACCAGACGCGCAGATCGGCAGCATGGAGGATTTCCTTCGAATCTTGGGGAACCGGATCCGGCCGGCCCCTGGGCTCGGAGGCCAACAGGCGCTGCGTATAGGGATGTTGGGGATTGGCATAGACCTGTTCGGTTGGGCCGGTTTCGACGATTTGCCCGTTGGTCATGACATGCACGGTATCGGACATGCGCCGGACTATGCCGAGATCGTGGGTGATCAGTAGCATCGCCATGCCTAGCTCGTTCGTCAGGTCCTTGAGCAATTTGAGAACCTGCGCCTGCACAGTGACGTCGAGAGCGGTCGTCGGTTCGTCCGCGATCAGGATTTCGGGTTCGTTGGCGAGCGCCATGGCGATCATGATGCGCTGCTGCTGGCCGCCGGAAAATTCATGTGGCAAGGCATGCAGGCGGCTTTTCGCCTCGCCCAATCCGACGAGATCGAGGAGTTCCTCGACGCGCATGCGGGCCTGGCGCACACCCATGTGTTTGTGAACGTTCAGCACTTCGCTGATCTGGCGCTCGATGGAATGGAGTGGGTTCAGCGAATTGATTGGCTCCTGGAAAATCATGGCGATCCGGTTGCCGCGGATCGCGCGCAATTCGGCATCCGATGCACGCATCATATCGGTGCGGTCGAAACGGATCTGGCCCGAAGGGTGCCATGCCATCGGATAGGGTAGAAGTTTCAGGATCGACAAAGCGGTGACGGATTTGCCCGATCCGGATTCGCCGACGATGCCCGCCGTCTGGCCGCGATCGAGATCGAACGAGACGCCTTTCACGGCTTTCATTTCGTTCGGCACGCGACCGAAACTCACCGACAGGTTGCGGACTTCAAGCAAGGCCATGGTTAGGTCCGGAACGTCTTGCGCGGATCGAGCGCGTCGCGCACCGCTTCGCCGATGAAGATCAGCAGGCTGAGCATGATTGCGGTTACGAAAAAAGCCGAAATGCCGAGCCAGGGTGCCTGAAGATTGTTTTTTCCCTGATTCAAAATTTCGCCGAGCGAAGCCGAACCAGCCGGCAGGCCGTAACCGATGAAATCGAGCGCCGTCAGCGACGAGATCGCGCCGTTGAGAATGAAGGGCATGAACGAAATCGTCGCGACCATGGCGTTCGGCAAGATATGCTTGAACATCAACCGTACGTTCGATTGCCCGAGCGCCTTGGCCGCCATCACGAACATCAGATTGCGTCCGCGAAGGAATTCGGCGCGCACGACGCCCACTAGCGACATCCAGCTGAAGGCCAGCATGATCACCAGAAGGAGCGAAAACGACGGCTCGAAGAAGGACGCGAGAATGATCAGGATATAGAGTTGCGGCATGCTGCCCCAGATTTCCATGAAGCGCTGAAACAACAGATCGACCATGCCGCCGAAATATCCCTGCCAGGCCCCAGCTGCCACCCCGACGACGGACGACAGCAAGGTCAGGATCAGGCCGAACAGGATCGAAATGCGGAACCCGTAGATCAGGCGTGCGGCGACGTCGCGGGCCTGATCGTCGGTACCGAGCCAGTTCTTCGCCGTCGGCGGCGAGGGCGATGGGCGTCCCAGATCATGCACGACGGTGTCGTAGCTAAAGGGGATCATCGGCCAGACGATCCAGCCCTTCTCTTCGATCAATTTCTGCACTTCGGGATCGTGATAATCGGTCGCGGTTTCGAAGATGCCGCCAAATGTGGTCTCGGGATATTCGACCACCACGGGCATATAGAATTGCCCGTCGTAGCGGACCAGGATTGGCCGGTCGTTCGCGACGAATTCGGCGAACAAGCTGCCGACGAACAGGACCATGAATATCCAGAACGACCAGTAGCCGCGGCGATTGGCACGAAAATTCGCGAGCCTTCGTCGATTGAGGGGCGACATCGAATATCTGAAACCCACGGTTCAGACCTCGCGCGCTTCGAAATCGATGCGGGGATCGACCATGTGATAGGCGAGGTCGCCGAGAATCCCCATCAAGAGCCCCATCAGCGTAAAGATATAGAGGGTTCCGAAGACGACTGGGTAATCGCGATTCACGACCGCTTCGAATCCGAGCAATCCGAGTCCGTCGAGCGAGAAGATCAATTCGATGAGCAGCGAGCTGCCGAATAGGATGCCGATGAAGGCGCTCGGAAAGCCAGCAATCACGATCAACATCGCATTGCGGAAAATGTGGCCGTAGAGGATGCGCCGCTCGTCGATGCCCTTGGAACGCGCCGTCAGCACATATTGCTTGTTGATCTCCTCCAGGAAGGAATTTTTGGTGAGAATCGTCAGCGATGCGAAACCGCCGATGACCATCGCCGTGATCGGCAGCACCATGTGCCACAGGTAATCCAGGATTTTCATGCCCCAATTGAGATCGTGCCAATTTGCCGACGTGAGCCCGCGTAGGGGAAAGAGATTGAAGAAACTGCCGCCGGCGAACAGTACGACGAGGAGGATCGCGAACAGGAAGGCGGGGATCGCATTGCCGATGATGACGACAACACTGGTCCACACGTCGAAGGATTCGCCGTCGCGCACCGCCTTGGTGATGCCAAGCGGGATTGATATGCAGTAGACGAGAAGCGTCGTCCAAACGCCGATGGAAATTGAGACCGGCATCTTCTCGACGACCAGATCGACCACGCTGCGGTTTTGATAGAAACTTTGGCCGAAATCGAATTTGACGTAATTCTTGATCATCAGCCAAAAACGCTCGGGGGCCGGTTTGTCGAAGCCGAACTGGCGTTCAAGTTCTTTGACCAGTTGCGGGTCGAGGCCGCGAGCGCCACGGTATTTGCTGGCGCTGTCGCCGCGCGATTGCGTCTGGTCACGCTGCGCACCCGGCGCCGTTTCGCCACCTCCACCGGAAATGCGCGCGGTTGCATCAACCGCCCGGCCTTGAATCTGGGCAATCGCCTGTTCGACCGGCCCGCCCGGCGCGAACTGCACGAAGACGAAATTCAATAGAATGATCACGAAGAGCGTCGGGATCACCAAAAACAGGCGTCGGATGATGTATGCGAGCATGAGAGTCTATAAGATCACTTCCGCCGCACCGATTCCCAAACCCTGAAGCCGGTCGAGACGACCCTGCACGGCGGTGCGCTGGTGATAGAATCGAAGTCCGCGAACGCCGCCCAATTCCTCGCCGCCGCCCGCGCGCCCGGGCCCGCCATGGGTCATCATCGGCATGACGATTCCATGTCCGGTTTGTGACGCGCCGACCTTTTCGTCGATCAACAAAACGCGGCCGTGGTATGGGGCAAGCGCCAAGGTGGCTTCTGCGGCGATTGCGTCATCCGCGGTGAAGATCGAAGCGACAAGCGAGCCACCGCCGCGCGCGGCGAGCGCATAGGCTTCGGCCAGCCCGTTATAGGGCATCAGCGTGCAGACCGGCCCGAAGACCTCGACCTCATGTACGGCCTTGCCGGCCTTTGGATCGGCGCAATACAGCAGGGTGGGAGCTACGAAGGCCGAAAACTTGGGATCGGCATCCACGGGGGAGAAACCACCCGCGCCGCCGGTGACGATCTTCGCCTCCTTGGCCAATGTGCGGATGCCGTCTTGGGCCGCCGCCTGTTGCGCGCGGTTGACCAGCGGTCCCATGCGCACGACTTCATTGCGCGGATTGCCGGTCGCGATTTTGGACAGGCGCGCTTCGAGGGCCGCAGTCACTTCATTCGCCAATTTAGCAGGGACAAGCGCGCGTCGGATGGCGGTGCATTTCTGGCCCGCCTTGACCGTCATCTCGCGGGTTACTTCCTTGATGAACAGATCGAATTCAGGCGAAGCGGTCGTCACGTCGGGACCGAGCAGGCTCATATTGAGACTGTCGGCCTCGGTATTGAAGCGCGTGCCACGAGCCAGGGTCGCCCCGTTCGCGCGCAGCTTGATGGCGGTCTCGGCCGAACCGGTGAAGGCCACGGCGTCGGTCCCGTTGGTGGCGTCCATCAGATCGCGCGCGGATCCTACGATCAGATTGAGGGCGCCTTTCGGAAAAACATCGGCCTCGATCACGTCGCGGACCATCGCATAGGACAATAGCGCCGTTGAAGTCGCCGGCTTGGCGACCACCGGAACGCCGGACAGAATCGCGACCGCGGCTTTTTCCCACAGGCCCCATGAGGGGAAGTTAAAGGCATTGATGTGGATCGCCGCGCCGGCCAGGGGAACCCAGATGTGCATACCCTGGAAGGCTTCGTCCTTTGCCATGCGTTCGAAGCCAGGGTCTTTGAGGTACTTGGCGTCGCCGAGTTTGCCGGCGAGGCGAGCGTAGAAATTCAAGGTGCCGATGCCGCCGTCGATATCGATGGTTGCGTCGACCTTGGTGTTGCCGGAATTGCGGAGCGCGATATCGGCATATTTTTCGCGGTTGGCGGTCAGCACCTCGACCGCCTTGGCGAGCAATGCGCCACGCTCTTTGTAGCTGAGCGCACGCAGGGCGGGTCCGCCCTGGCGCCGCGCGTAATCGAGGGCGGCTTCGAGATCGATGCCATCGGACGATGCGCGCGCTACTTCTTCACCCGTCACAGGATCGACCAACGCGATGCCAGGACCGGACCCTTCGCGCCATTCGCCCATCAGGAAGTTGGAGATTTTCATCTGTCTGCGTTCATTTTCTCTGTTGGGATTTTTTGGCGCGGAGCTCCTGGTCCTTGGCGGAATCGATCCACCAAGCCGAGAAGGCGAGGCCGTATTTCGGCGTCGTTTCGGGGCGATTGAACTTGTCCCAATAGGCGACGCGGAAGGTCCTGTTGTGGAATTGCGGGACCATGAAATGATTCCACAAGAGCACGCGATCGAGCGCACGCGTGCGCGCAATCAGTTGTTCGCGATCGCCGGCGGCGATCACTTGATCGATCAATGCGTCGATTGCAGGATCCTTGATGCCTATCACATTACGGCTGCCGGGTTGATTGGCGCCGTCCGAACCCCAGAAGTCGCGTTGTTCGTTGCCAGGCGACAGCGACTGGCCGAAGCTTTGGACGATCACGTCGAAATCGAAATCGTCGACGCGCGATTGATATTGCGCGGTGTCGACAGTGCGAACGTTCGCAGTGACGCCGAGCCGCTCGAGATTTTTCACATATGGCAGGACGATCCGTTCGAAGTCAGGGGAGACGAGCAGGATCTCGAAGGCGAGATGCTTCTGTGTCTTGTTGTTGATCAGTTTGCCGTCCTTCACCGACCAGCCGGCATCGCGCAGGATGATCTGCGCTTTGCGCAGGTTTTCACGGATATTGCCCGATCCGTCGCTGACCGGTGCTTCATAAACTTGCGTGAAGACCTCGGGCGGGATCTTGCCGCGCAAGGGTTCCAGGACTTTGAGTTCCTCGGGCGAGGGCAAACCCACGGAGGCCAGTTCGGAATTCGAAAAATAGCTCTTGGTGCGGGTGTATTGGCCGTAGAACAGATTCTTGTTGCTCCATTCGAAATCGAAAGCATAGCCGAGCGCCTGGCGCACGCGCTTGTCTTGGAACATCTCCTTGCGGGTATTGAAGGCGAAGCCCTGCATCCCGGTCGGGATTTCGTTGGGGATATCCACCTTCTTGAACAACCCGCCGGTCATGGCGGGCGATTCGTAACCGGTGGCCCAGACCTTGGCGCTGTTTTCCTGGCGGAAATCGTATTCGCCGGCCTTAAAGGCTTCGAGGGCGACGGTCGAATCGCGATAATAGTCGTAGCGCAGGATGTCGAAATTATCGCGGCCCTTGTTGATGGGCAGATCGGCACCCCAATAATCCGTCACGCGCTCGTAAGCGATGCTGCGACCCGCTTCGAATTCCTTGATCTTATAGGGTCCGCTGCCGAGCGGCGGCTCCATCGTGGTCTGATCGAAGGCGCGGCTCTCCCAATAATGTTTGGGCAGGATCGGAAGTTGGCCGATGATCAGCGGCAGTTCGCGGTTTTCGCCGTCCGCCGTGAAGGTGAATTTGACGCGGCGCTCGCCGGTCTTCTCGGCCTTGGCGACATCCTTGTAATAGAATCGGTAGAACGGTTGGCCTTTTTCTTTCAGTACATTGAGGCTGAAAATCACATCCTCGACGGTGACCGGCTTGCCGTCGTGCCAGCGTGCCTGGGGTCGAAGGGTGAAGGCAACCCACGAACGATCCTCTGGCACCTCGATGGTTTCGGCGAGCAAACCATATTCGGTGAAGGCCTCGTCGTCCGGGCTTTCCATCAGGGTTTCGAAAATCTGCATAATACCTGCGGCGGCAACGCCCTTTAAGGTAAAGGGGTTGAAGGTTGAGAACGTGCCGATGGCCGACAGGCGAGCGAGGCCCCCTTTGGGCGCATTCGGGTTCACATAGTCGAAATGTTTAAAATCCGGCCCATACTTGGGGGCGCCGTGCATGGCGAAGCCGTGAATAGGCTCGGCGACGGCTTGCGGCGCGGCAAGGGCCAGGGTGCCCGCAAAGGCGCAAGCAAGGGCGCTGGCGAGGCCAAGGGTCCGGATCGATCCGTGCATTCCAATCCTCTCATGTTGCGCGGGCACATTGTGGGCAGGGGGCCGCCTCCGAGGCAAGTCCCGCATGGGTCAAACCCGCGTGTGTCAGCCTTTAAGCCGGGCCATGGCTTCGGCGTGCATGCGGGCATCGCCGGCCGCGAGCACCCGCCCGCCCGACGTGATCGTCAGCGGCCGCCCCTCCCAATCGGTGATGCGCCCGCCCGCCCCCTCGACGATCGGAGCCAGGGCGCACCAGTCGTAGGGTTTGAGGGACGCTTCGCAGACCAGATCGGTCCAGCCCGCCGCCAGCATTCCATAGGCGTAGCAATCGGCGCCGTAGAGCGGAAATTTGACCGAACCTGCGAGGCGGTCGTAAGCGGTGAGTGACTCGCCTACAAACATTTGCGGCGTCGTTGCATAGAGCCAGGCATCGGCCAGCCGGGCACAGGCGCGGGTCTTGATGATCTGGCCGTTGAAGCGCGCCGGCTCACCGGCGATGCCCAGCCAGCGTTCGCCCAGCACCGGTTGGTCGATGATGCCGATGACGGGAATGCCGCGATGGGTGAGCGATATCAGCGTGCCGAACAGCGGCTTGCCGGTGACGAAGGATTTGGTGCCGTCGATCGGGTCGAGCACCCAGACATACTCGGCATCCGCGCGGTCGGCGCCCATTTCTTCGCCAAGCACCCCGTGCGTGGGCTGAGCCTCGGCGATGAGGCTGCGCATCGCGGCCTCTGCATCGCGGTCTGCAACGGTAACGGGGCTCAAATCGTCCTTATCGACGATGGCCGTGCCGGCGCGGAAATAGCGTTTGACGATCGGCCCGGCCGCGTCGGCCAACCGCACCGCGAGTTCGACGAAGGCGGACGAGACGGTCACGCGGGATCGCTCACGCCGCAGCTGTTACGGCTGCGGGAGTGGCTTCGGAGCGTCCGACAGGCTCTGCAAATATTTGATGACCGCGGCGCGTTCCTTGCCGCTGGACAGGCCGGCGAAGGCCATCTTGGTGCCCGGAGCATAAGTCGCAGGCTTGGTCAGGAAGGCATCCAGATCCTCGGCGGACCAGGGGCCGGCCTTTTTCTTCATCGCCTCGGAATAGGCAAAACCCTGCACATGGGCATGCGGTCCGCCATAGACGTCGAACAGATTGGGGCCGACCTTGTTGGCTTGGCCTTTGTCGAAGGTGTGGCACGAGACGCATTTCTTGGCGACCGTCTTGCCCTTTTCGACGTCGGCCGAGACGAGGCGGATCTGCAAAGGCTCGACTTCTTCAGGCGCGCCCTTCGGGCCGGCCGTGGCGGCCGCCATCTCGGTTCCCTCGGATTTCGCCGCCTCGACCTTGGGAATCAGCAGATCGCCCAATGTATTGACGCCCCACAGCAACCACAAAGACACCAGAATGGCGCCCAGGATATTATTGGTACCTTTACCCCACATCGGCCGGATTCCTCGGAGACGGTTCGCGTATCGCCGTGTGTATAGAGGATGCCGCCTGTCCTGTACAGATAGGGGCTATGGGTCTAAAAGAGCGCGACTTTCAATCCGGATCCGGGACAGTTCGGGCCATGACGGACCCCACGAAAAGCATAGCGTTTCAGGGCGATATCGGCGCGAATTCCGATCTCGCCTGCCGTCGCGTGTTCCCCGATCTGACGCCGCTGCCCTGCACGACCTTTGAAGATACCTTCGCCGCCGTGCGCGACGGTCAGGCCCGATACGCGATGATCCCGATCGACAATTCGGTCGCCGGGCGGGTGGCCGACATCCACCATCTGCTGCCAGAATCGGGCATGCACATCATCGGCGAGCATTTCCAGCGGGTCGAACACCAGCTTCTCGCGGTCAAGGGCTCCTCCCTGGCCGATCTCAAATATGTCCACAGCCATGTCCACGCACTCAACCAGTGCCGGGCGACGATCCAGAAACTCGGCCTGACGCCGATGGTTCATGTCGATACGGCGGCGGCCGCGCGCGAAATCGCCGCACGCGGGGAGGCGGCGCACGCCGCCATCGCCTCGGAACTGGCGGGCGAGATTTACGGTCTCGATTGCTTGCGCACCAACATGGAAGACGCCGAGCACAATACGACGCGCTTCTTGATCATGGCGCGCGACGCAAAGGATGCGGGCCCGAATTCCGGCGACGTCGTGACCAGTTTCGTGTTCCGCGTGCGCAACGTGCCGGCGGCGCTTTATAAGGCGCTCGGCGGCTTTTCCACCAATGGCGTCAATATGACCAAGCTCGAAAGCTATCTCGTCGGTGGCGGGTTTGTAGCCGCGCAATTTTATGCCGAGGTGGACGGCCATCCGCAGCACACCAATGTGCGCCTTGCCTTCGAAGAGCTTGATTTCTTCTCGCGCGAGGTCCGCATTCTGGGCGTCTATCCCGCGCATCCGTTCCGTAAATTGCAGAGCGTGGCTGAGTGATGGTGTTCGCCGGGATCAATTATCTCGCGGTCGTCATCGCGGCACTGGCGAGTTTCGGGTTCGGCGCGATCTATTACATGTCGCTGTCCAAGCCGTGGCTGGCGGCGATCGGCAAGAGCGTCGAGGAACTCCGGGCGAACCCGTCGAAGACGCCGTTCATCGTTGCGGCCGTGTGCGAACTCGTCATGGCCTGGGTGTTGGCCGGCGCACTCGGCCATCTCGGACCGGGCCAGGTGAGCACACGCAACGGCGTCATAACCGCGCTCATCCTGTGGGCCGGTTTTGTGGTCACGACCATGGCGGTCAATCACGGCTATCAGGGTTCCAAACGCATCCTGACCGTCATCGACGGCGGCCATTGGCTTGGCGTCATGCTGATCCAAGGATTGGTGATCGGCCTGTTCGGGGTGTAAGGCGCGGCCCTCAGCCCTCATTTAACCAGGTATCGATCAGCCAGCGCGAAATCGAATAATTGGACGGCGGCAGGATACCGCTGTCGGTCGACATGGCGCGCACTTCGTCGCGCGTGCACCATTTGGCCTCGATCAATTCCTGATCCTCGCAATTGATCTCGGTTGTGATCGCGCGCGCGCGGAACCCCAGCATGATCGAGGCCGGGAACGGCCAGGGCTGCGAGGCCTGATAGGTCACGTCGGCCGTATAGATGCCGGATTCCTCCTTCACCTCGCGGCTGACCGCCTGTTCGAGCGTTTCGCCCGGCTCGACGAAGCCAGCCAGGGTCGAAAAGCGCAGGCCCTGGAAGCGCTTGTTGCGCCCCAACAGGCATTTGTCCTCGGTGGGGTGGGTGACCAGCATGATGACGGCGGGATCGGTGCGCGGGAAATGATGGCGCCCGCAGGCTTCGTTGCCGCACACCCGTTCGTGGCCGCCTTTGTTCGAGGTGGTCGGCGCGCCGCAGGCGCCGCAAAACCGGTGGTTGCGATGCCAGTGGGCGAGGGCACGCCCGTAGGCGAGCTTGCCGGCATCGACCTGGTCGAGATTGGAGGCGAGCCGGCGGAGATCCTCGAAGACCGCGCCGTCGGGCAATGCCAATTGGGTCGGGTCTTCGTGATCCGACAGATCGACCGCGTAATAGGCATGGCCGTTATCGAGACCCAAAAACACGATGGTCGATCCGAGCTCGCATATGGCGCGCGCCTCGTCGGCTTCGAGGAAGGCGGCGCGGGGGGCATCGCCACCATGCACCAACGACTGGTCGCGCCAGATCGGAACGATGCGCGCCAGCGAATCGCGCGGGCTGCCGCCCGCCCAGTCGGGTTCGTGGCGCAGGTGGGGGGCGCGGTCGATCTCAATGCCGTCGAAATAGAATCTGAAACTCATGTACCCGTTAAATCATCCAGGCGTAGGCGCTGCAACTCATGGGATTCCGCAGCCGTGTTTGATATCCACAGGGTGCCTGCGAAACCATTGATTAAGCGTCCGAATCGCCCCTATATGCGAATCATTCGGCTCATCAGCAGCGCTGAGAGCAAATGGACCAGATTGTGCCCCGACTATCGCGTTTCCTGCGCCCGCTCGCGGCGGTACTGACGATCGCGTCCGTCACGGTCCTTGCCGGCTGTGCCAGCAACGTGACCGGCCGCAGCGACGTGTTCGAATTCGTCAATTCTTACGGCACCGTTCTCAAGCCGCAGGAAATCGTCGAGGCGGTCGATTGGTCGCAGGCGCTGGTCTTCGAAATCGCTATCCGCCAGAATGAATTCCGCCCGATGATCGTTCATCTCTTTCAGGGCGAACCCTATATCATGGTGGTCGAGAATCGCGACGACGTGCATCATCTGTTCGCCGCTCCCGAATTCTTCAGGACGACCGCCATCCGCAAGATCGTGACCGAGAAAGAAGACATCACCGGCGTCAATCTGATCGCGCTCAGCCTCAAGCCCGGTGAGATCAAAGAGGTGCATTTCGTTCCGGTGCGCGACGGCTATTACGATTTCGAGGGCGGCGAAGGCCCAAGCCTGTGGCCCGGTTTGTTCTTCACCGGCTTTTACCAATCCCCCTTCAGCCGCGGGGCGCGCGAGGGAATGGTTGGTTCCTTCGTTGTCGAGCAGTAGGCTTTAAATGACCGGCTTTGGCGGAGGCTTAATCGCTTGCAAATCCCGTCCCGCGACCTGATATAGTTTGGTTGGGAGGCCGGCGAGCGGACGGCTTGCTCGCTAACCCGGTCAGGTCCGGAAGGAAGCAGCCGTAACGAGTTTCGGCCGGGTCGATTGTCCGGTCTCCCACCCGATTTTCCGTCCATTTGCCACCATGGCGCGCCATGAGTGAATCAGCCGAACTGACAGGTAAAGACTCCAAGGCCGGCTACCGCGTTCTTGCGCGTACCTATCGGCCGTCGAATTTCGACGCGTTGATCGGGCAGGACGCGATGGTGCGCACGCTCACCAATGCCTTCGAATCGGGCCGGCTGGCGCATGCCTTCGTCCTGACCGGCGTGCGCGGCGTCGGCAAGACGACCACGGCGCGCATCATCGCCCGCGCTCTCAATTGCATCGGCCCCGACGGGACCGGCGGGCCAACGATCAATCCGTGTGGCGTGTGCGACATGTGCCGCTCGATCGCCGACGACCGCATGGTCGACGTGATCGAGATGGACGCGGCCAGCAATACCGGCGTCGACAATATGCGCGAGCTGATCGACGGGGTGCGCTATCGCCCGGTCGCGGCGCGCTACAAGGTCTATATCATTGACGAAGTGCATATGCTGTCGAAGGGTGCCTTCAACGCGCTGCTCAAAACGCTCGAAGAACCGCCGGCGCACGTGAAATTTATCTTCGCCACCACGGAAATCCGGAAAGTTCCCGTGACGGTACTGTCACGCTGTCAGCGCTTCGATCTGCGCCGCGTCGATGTGGAAACGCTCGCCGCTTATTTCACCACTGTTGCCGCCCGCGAGGGCGCCAAGGTCGAGGAGGGTGCCATCCGCCTGATCGCGCGCTCCGCCGACGGTTCGGTGCGCGACGGGATGAGCCTGCTCGATCAGGCGATCGCGGTCGGCACGGGTGATCAGGGCGCGCTCACTGAAGAATCAGTGCGTGCCATGCTGGGGCTCGCCGATCGCGCGCGCTCCTTCGATATCTTCGAGCGCGTGATGGCGGGCGACGCGCCGGGCGCGATCGCGACTCTGGCCGCCGATTACGCCGCCGGCGCCGATCCCATCATCTTGCTCCAGGATGTGCTCGACGTAACCCATTGGGTGACGCGGTTGAAAGTGGCGCCCGGTGCGGCCGACGATCCCATGGTGGCCGAACTCGATCGGGTGCGCGGCAAGGCGCTGGCCGAAACTTTATCCATGGGCGAATTGACGCGCGCCTGGCAGATGCTGCTGAAGGGCGTGCGCGAAGCGGCCACCGCACCCGCGCCGTTACAGGCCGCCGAAATGATCCTGATCCGGCTAGCCTTCATGAGCGATCTGCCGACCCCGGCCGATGCGGCCAAAGCCCTGACGACCGCGCCGGCCTCGGCACCGCAAGGCGGAGGAGTGGCGCCCGCGCCGTCGGGCCCATCGCCGCAGCGCTCGCCGCGGGCCTCGATGCCGCAAGGTAACACCCAGGCCGTCGCGCGTACCGAGGTCCAGCCGCGGCCCGAGGAACAAGTGGGCCCACGTAGCTTTGCTGATATCATTGCCTTGGCCGAGACGCAGGGTGAACGCATGCTGCGCGCCGAGATGATGCGCAATGTGCATCTTGTGTCCTTCCAGCCGGGGCAACTCGAAATCAGATTGAGTGCCGGCGCGGTCCGCGATCTACCCAATCGGATCAGCCGTTTCCTCGGCACCGTCACGGGTGCCCGTTGGATGGTGACGGTCGTGCAAAGCGGCGGCGCCGAAACGCTGGGCGAACAGCAAGATGCGGCCGCGCGCGACAAACGCGAGGAAGTGACGCGCCATCCCTTGATGCGCTCCATCCTCGATGCCTTTCCGGGCGCCGAGCTGGAACAGGTGCGCGCGATCGGCGCGGCGCTCTTGCCGGCCGCTGTGACCATGGATGTGCCGTCGACGTCACCCAACGCCGAGTACAGCGACGACGATTATGGTGATGTCGATCCCGAAGGAGATCTCGATTTATGAAACCGCGCGCCACAAAGGGTCCGGCATGAAAAACCTCGGCCAGATGATGCGCCAGGCGCAGGAGATGCAAGAACGCCTGACCCAGATGCAAACCCGTCTGTCGGAGCTGGAAATTACCGGCTCGTCCGGCGGCGGAATGGTCGAGGTGACCTTGAGCGGCAAGCACGAGGCCAAACGGGTCAAGATCGATCCGCGATTCTTCTCAGCCGGCGAGGTCGGCGTTCTGGAAGACTTGATCGCCGCCGCGATCAACGATGCGCGCGGCAAGATCGAAACCCATACCGCCGAGCAGATGTCCGAACTGACCGGCGGATTGCCCCTGCCGCCCGGTTTCAAGCTGCCGTTCTGATTCGCACGTATGGCCGTCACCGACATCGATCGGCTGGTGCAAATGCTGGCCAAATTGCCGGGGCTCGGGCCGCGTTCGGCGAGGCGCGCGGCACTTTTCCTGCTGACCCGCAAGGAAGCGATTCTGGCACCGCTCGCCGACGCTATGGCGCGCGCGGCGCAGAATGTGCGCACCTGCGGGCTCTGTCATAATCTCGATACGACCGACCCGTGTGCGGTCTGCGCGAATCCGCAGCGCGATGCTGGCACAATCTGCGTCGTCGAACAGGTCGCCGATCTATGGGCGATTGAGCGCACCAATTCCTTCAAAGGCCGCTATCACGTCTTAGGCGGGGTGCTGTCGCCCTTGGATGGCGTTGGGCCGGACGATCTCGCGATCTCCGATCTGGTGGAGCGTGTGCGGTCGGGCACGGTGCTTGAGGTAGTGCTGGCGACCAGCGCCACTGTCGACGGGCGAACGACGGCGCATTACATCGCCGACCGTCTGATGGGTGCTGAGGTCGAGATCACGGCCTTGGCGCGCGGCATCCCGGTCGGCGGCGAGCTCGATTATCTCGATGACGGCACACTGGCCTCAGCGCTCAAGGACCGCAGAACGGTTTAGCGGGTCAGCGCGGCAGGGTTTCCTCGGCGATGCGGCGTATGCGGTTGTCCGACCGATCGCGGTAGACGACGTAGATCGCCCAGGCGACGCAGATCATCCACAATGTTCCGAAGGAGAAGATCGCGAAGACGATCGAGAGGACGAATAGAATGAGGTTAAGCACCGCCTGAATGACGCGCCCTTGGATGAGTAGGGCCAGCGGTGGCAGAACGATCGCGAGAATGTACATCATCGGTGGCGTGTCTCCGCAAGAATGATCCGTTATATTTAGAACGCCCGAGTGCGGGCGAAAGTCCAAGGTTAGGTCAAATCATCATGCCCAACGTCGTCGGCACTATCGTAAAGCTCCTCATCGCCTCGCTGATTGTCGGAATTATCCTGAAATTTATGGATCTCGACGCGGTCGGGTTCCTGCGTTGGGTGGCAAGTTCCTTTCGCGACATTATTGGGTTCTTCGGCGATTTCTTCGAATGGGCGCTTGGGCCGATCCTGATCGGCGCGGTTCTGGTCGTGCCGATCTGGCTGATTTTCTTCCTGATCGGCAAGGCGAAGGGACGTTAGCGTTTACTCGGCGGCGCGGTTCGCGTCCTGAAGCAGCGGAAATTCGTCATCGGCCTCGCTGATAAGTGAGGCGGGAATCGTTTTGTTGGTCTTGGCCCCCATATCTTTCAGCTGTTCGACCTGACGCACGATGTTGCCGGGGCCGGCGCTCAGCTGCTTTACGCTTTCTGTGTAGCTGTCTTTGGCGCGATCCAGATGTGTGCCGACTTTTTCTAGGTTGGCGGCGAAGCCGACGAACTTGTCGTAGAGAAGGCCCGCGCGCTTGGCGATCTCATCGGCATTGCGATTGCGGCGTTCGACCTGCCACAGATTGCTGATCGTGCGCAGGGCGATCATCAAGGTCGTCGGTGTCGCGATCTGCACATTGCTTTCGATGGCATAACCGGTCAACGCCGGATCTTGCTGGCACGCGGCGGCGAGCGCGCCTTCGATCGGCACGAACATGATGACGTAATCGAGGTTCGATCCGGCGGCGGTGTGATAATCCTTACCGCCCAGGATCCTGATATGCGCGCGCAGGCTTGTCAGATGAGCCTTTAGGTGCGCCGTGCGCTCCATCTCTTCCGCTGCGTTGCAGTAATTCTCGAATGCGGTGAGAGAGACCTTGGAATCGATCACCACGCGCTGGCCGTTGGGTAGGTTGACGATCACGTCGGTGCGCACGCGCCCGCCCTCGACCGCGTGGCTCGTTTGCGTGACGTACTCCTCGCCGACCCGCAAGCCGGAGCGTTCGAGGATGCTTTCCAAGATCATCTCGCCCCACGCACCCTGCGTCTGAGTCTCGCCTTTCAGCGCGCGCGTTAAATTAGTGGTCTCGGTCATCATTTGGGTGCTGGTCTGGGTCAAGCCCTTGATTTGCTCGGCCAGGGTAATGCGTTCGCGGTTACTTTCGGTATGCGCGGTGTGGAGCGATTTCTGGAATTCCTCCAGCCGGGTGCGCAGCGGCGTTAGAAGGACGTTCATCTGCTCCTTGTTGTGTTCGGTGAAGGTCGCGGAATGGCCCTTCATGATCTCCTGCGACAGCGCCTGGAATTCGAGCTTCATTTTTTCGCGGTCGCTCAACCGTTCGGCAGTCTGTTTGCGCTCTTCATTCAGGATAGTGCGGAGTTCGGCGTAATCTGCGCGCATTTGCGCCAATTCGGCCGCCAATGTTTTTTCCGATAGTCTGGCTTCGTCACGTTCCATCCGCAGTTCGCTTGCGCGGCGTTCTTCTGCTTCGAGCTTGACCACTAGCCCGGCGCGTTCATTGGCAATGGAGGTGATGCGGTCGATTTCGTCCTGTTGCGCCGCTACGTCGCGTTCGCGCTCGTCGAGACGGATGGCCACGCCCTTCGAGCGTAACGCGAAAAAAATCGCCGCTGCCGCCGCCGCAAGCGCTACGCCGCCCAAGAAAAGTTCCATATCTGTTCCTCCAGACCCTATCCTGCCCCATCAGCCGAAATCGTTCAATTTGACCGGTTAAAGCCTGATAATCCCCCGTAAATCTTGACCCCAGGGGGGCTGTGGCCTATCTCCAACAGCGAATCGAGGAAATGTCCGGCCATGGCCATCCTGCCCATCATCATCGCGCCCGATCCGCGCCTGAATCAGCCGTGCGAACCGGTTGAGACGGTTGACGACAATGTGCGCCGCCTGATGGACGATATGCTGAGTACAATGTACGACGCGCCCGGCCTTGGCCTCGCTGCACCTCAGGTGGGTGTACTCAAGCGTATCATCGTTGTCGATGTCTCGAAGAATCCAGACAATCCGACGCCGATGCAGCTCGTCAATCCCGAGATTGTCTGGTCGTCCGACGAGCTTTTCGATTACGAGGAAGGCTGCCTGTCGCTGCCCGATCATTACGCACCCGTCACACGCCCCGCGCGCGTGCGCGTGCGCTATCTTGACCGCACCGGAACGCAATGCGAGATCGAGGCCGATCGTCTGCTTGCGGTCTGTTTGCAGCACGAGATGGATCATTTGGAGGGCGTTCTGTTCGTCGATCACATCTCCAAGCTCAAGCGCAACGTCATCCTGCGCAAACTCCAGAAGACCAAGAAACAGATGTCCGCGAAGGCGATGGCCGACGCCTAAGGAGAGGGTTCGCCGATGACGACCCGCCTGCGCGTTGCCTTTATGGGCACGCCCGATTTTTCCGTCGCAAGCTTGGATGCGTTGATCGCGGCCGGTCATGAGATCGCCGCCGTCTATTGCCAGCCGCCGCGTCCGGCGGGACGCGGGCACAAGGAACGCCCCTCCGCCGTCCAGGCGGCGGCTGAGGCGCGCGGACTGTCGGTTCGCTATCCTAAGTCGTTGAAGAGCGCCGAGGTGCAGGCGGAATTCGCGGCACTCGCCCTCGATATCGCGGTGGTCGTCGCCTATGGCCTGATCTTGCCAAAGGCGATTCTGGATGCTCCGCGATTGGGCTGTCTCAATATCCATGCCTCCCTGCTGCCGCGTTGGCGAGGTGCTGCACCCATCCAACGCGCAATCCTGGCCGGCGATACTGAGACCGGCGTCACCATCATGCAGATGGATGAGGGTTTGGATACAGGCGCAGCACTGATCACGCGCTCAGTCGAGATAGGGCCGACCATGAATGCGGGCGATTTGCACGACCTACTTGCGGCACTCGGCGCCGAGATGATCGTGGAGGCGGTCGAAGGTGTTGCGGACGATTCGTTGATCGCGGTGCCGCAGCCGCTCGAGGGCGTTACCTATGCCGCCAAGATCGCGCGCGACGAGGCGCAGATCGATTGGGGCAAGAGTGCCGCCGAGATCGACCGCCAGGTGCGCGCCTTCGCACCTGTGCCGGGTGCGTGGTTCGCGCATGCGGGCGGGCGGATCAAGGTTCAGGCGGCGACACCTACGACAGCGCGCGGCCCGGTCGCAACCGTGCTCGATAACATGCCGACGATCGGCTGTGGTGAGGGCGCGTTGATGCTGGTCCGCCTTCAGCGCGAAGGGCGAGGCCCGACGATGGCGGGGGATTTCCTGCGCGGATATGCCTTGCCGCCAGGCACGAAGCTCGGCTGATGGCGCGCTGGAAACTCACGCTCGAATATCATGGTGGCGGCTTCGTCGGCTGGCAGCGTCAGCTCAATGGCCTGTCGGTGCAAGAAGCGGTCGAAGAGGCGATCTTCGCCTTTTCCGGCGAGCGCGCCATCCTCCATGCCGCCGGCCGCACCGATTCCGGCGTGCATGCGCTGGCCCAGGTGGTGCATTTCGATCTGGCCAAGCCGACTGACGCCAATACGGTGCGCAATGCGATGAATTTCTATTTGCGACTGCATCGGGTCTCGGTGCTCGCGGTCGAAGCGGTCGACGAAAATTTTCATGCCCGCTTCAGCGCGGTCCAGCGTGCCTATCTCTATCGCATTCTCGACCGCCGCCCGCCGCCCGCCATCGATAAGGGTCGCGTGTGGTGGGTTCCCCAGCCGCTCGACGCCGATGCGATGAGTGCGGCGGCGACGCTGTTGCCGGGCCGGCGCGATTTTTCGACCTTCCGTGCCGCCAATTGCCAAGCCGATGGGCCGGTGAAGACGCTCGATGTTCTCACCGTCGCGCGCGTCGGTGCCGAGATCGTCATACATGCGCGCGCGCGCTCGTTCCTCTACCACCAGGTCCGCAACATGGTCGGCACCGTGAAGCTGGTGGGCGAGGGCAAATGGACCACGGACGATGTCGCCCGAGCGCTGGCCGCCTGCGATCGCACCCAGGGCGGCCCGACCGCGCCGCCCGAAGGGCTGTATTTCACCGACGTCGTCTATCCGAAAGCCCAGCCGTCATGACGCTTCGCATTCCGCAAGCTATCTTGATCGCGGCTGTTGTTGCTGCTGCAGTCTTGTTGGCGATCCCGACGCCGGCAGGCATGAGCCCGGTGATGATGCGCGCGAGTGCCGTCGTGATCGTGGCGCTTGGCATTTGGTCGACCGGGGCGATGCCATCTTATTTTGGTTCGCTGTTATTCCTGTTCGCGGCGATGGTTCTTGCGGTCGCTCCCGCGAACGTAGTCTTTTCGGGTTTCCATGCCGGCGCCACGTGGCTTGTCTTCGGTGGTTTGGTGATCGGGCTCGGGGTGCAGCGCACCGGGCTCGATGTCCGCCTCGTGCGCGGAATGCTGAATCTGTTCCCGCGCTCGTATCTCGCGCTCGCTTACGGCATTTTTGCCGGCGGCACCGCGATGACCCTGCTGGTCCCGTCGGCGTCGGGGCGCGTGGCGCTGATTGTGCCTGTGGTGATCGCGTTGGCGGGCCGGCTCGGCTTCGGGCCCGAATCTCGGGCACGCACCGGCTTGGTGATGGCGGCGACCATGGGGACCATGACGCCGGGCTTTTCAATCCTTCCGTCCAATGTGCCGAATATGGGCCTCTACGGCGCGGTCGAAAGCATCTATGGAATCCATCTCACCTTCGCCGAATACACCTGGCTTAATTTTCCGGTGCTTGGGCTAGCCGCCATAATTTTCTATCCGCCGATCATCTGGGCGCTGTTTCGCGAGCGGCCCGCGCACGACGATGTGAACGAAGTTCTGCCGGCGTGGAGCAGGGCGGAACAAAGGCTGCTGGCGATCCTGGGTTTGGCGTTGGTTCTGTGGGTTACGGACCGCTGGCATGGTGTATCGCCGGCTTGGGTCGCCTTGGGCGCGGCGCTTCTGATCGTCACGCCTCGCATCGGCGCACTTCCCATTCCCGCGCTCGTGCGCGATCTCGACTATGGGCCGGTGCTGTTTGTCGCCGGCATTATCGGATTGGGTGCCGTCGTCACGGGAACGGGCATCGGCGCGCTGGTCGCCGATCACGTGCTAGCGATCGTGGCGCTCGAACCAGGTCACGATGCGCGTAACTATTCGATCGTGGTCGCGGTCGGCATGATTGTCGGCGTGCTGACGACCTTGCCGGCGCAGCCCTCGGTAATGGCGCCGCTGGCGCAAGCCATGGCCGACGCCTCGGGCTGGCCGCTCATGAGTGTACTGCTGGCGCCGGTCGCGAGCTGGTCGGCTTTTCCTTTCTATTATCAGGCGCCGCCGGTGGTTCTGGCGGTGGCGCTTGCCAATCTGCGTATCGGGCGGGTCATGACGCTGCTGTGCGTCTATATGGTCTTCGCCATCCTGTTCATCCTGCCGCTCCACTACCTTTGGGGACGGATGCTCGGATATTTCGGCGGCTAGATCTTCGAGCTGGGCCGCGCGTTGATCTGGTCGTACCAGCGCTTCAGGTTTGTGTGGCTTTCCGGGATGTCGGCCTTCTGACGTGCGGCGAAATCGATCGAGATGAGCGCGGTGATATCGGCGATCGAATAGGCATCGCCGCCGACATAAGCCGTTTCGGCCAAGCGTTTTTCCAAGAAGTCATGAAACCAGGTAATCCGTTTGCGCCCGCGATCTGCGAGTGCGGGGATCTGCTCGAAAGCGAGTGGCCCGGTCAGGCCGCGATCCTTCATGCCGGGCGCGGTGTTGCGCAGCATCTCGGCGCCGCCGATGAAACCATCCCACTCGCAGCGATGTTCCCACATGGCGATCACACCCTGCTCCTTGGGGGTGCGTCCCATGAGTGGCGGTTCGGGGAAGGCGGCCTCGATATACTTGCAGCACGCGATGGATTCCGAGATGCATGTTCCGTCGTCCAGCTCGAGCGCGGGCAATGTGCGGAAGGGATTGATGCGCTCGAACTCAGGTTTGAAATGTGCGCCGCCGCGCAAATCCACGGGAACGATCTCGATGCGATCCAATAGCCCTTTTTCTGCGATGAAAATGCGCACGCGCCGGGGGCTTGGCGCCGGCTGGCAATCGTAGAATTTCAAATCAAGCGTCCCTCTTCTTCGTATCCACCCGGGCCAGCCGCAAATCTTTCTCGATCCGCGTGATCAAGGGCATCCATTCTTCCTGCCGCGCCTGCATCGTTCGCGAGTTCTGGTCGAACACCGTAAGCCCGCGCGCGGCAAGGCCGGGATACAGGCTGCGATCGGCGATCAGCGCCGTGGGCTGATGGCCAAGGGCGGCGAGGAAATCGTGCAAGTGCCGGGCGTTTTGCGATTGGGCACGGGTGCGGTTGCCGACGATCAAGACCGGTGTGCGGCCCTTGTGGATTTTTTTGATGTCGTCTAGGGCGGCCAGGAATTGAGCCGTTACATGCTCATCGAAAACCGAAGGCAACAGAGGCACGACGATGATGTCCGCTTCCGCTATCACCGAGCGGACACGCTTGCTTTTCAACGCTGCTGGGCAATCAATAATGACGCGTTGCGCTCCAGTTGGGATCGCTCCGAATTTCTTGCGCCAGTCGGCACCCGCGATGCGTACGGCCGATTTCGGCCGCAGACTCAACCAATGGGTCGCGCCGTGATGTCGGTCCCAATCGGCGATGGCTGTGGACAAGCCGGATGACGCGAGTGCGGCGGCAAGATGGGTAGTGATCGTGGTTTTGCCGCACCCGCCTTTGGCGTTGATGACGCAGATTGTGGCGGTCATGACTTGGCCTGCAGCGCTGGGCCGGCTGCTTCGAAGGCGCGCCATCCGTCGCCGACCGTTTTGCTGGCTGCCTTTGCCGAGGCCGCGCCCCAGCCGATGCAGTAAGCAGCCGCCTCGGCAAAAGCCGCACGTGAGCGAGTGGGAACAGCGGGACGTACGCGGCCGAGGAAGGCGTGCACGCTGTGCGAGTCGTTGATATGGCCCAACGTTTTCTGCAGGCGGCCGAGGTTCCTCGCATAATTCAGATCCACCTCGTCGCGCAATGCGGCGAGAAATGGTTCACCGGAATAGCGAAGTTTTTTCGCCATGATGCGGACTTTGTGCCAATCCTCCAACTTGCCGGCGTTGGCTGCGCGTCGCCCGAGTTTGACGAATTTGCGGTGCATCCCTTGCAGACATGATGACGCGAATTCCGCGATCGGTCGATCGGCCAGCAGGCGGTCGATGGGGCGCGTGGACGACAGCCAATCGGCATCTTCGATCCAAGCGTCGATTTCGACAACTAAGCGCGCGAATTCATCGTCCGCGAGGCTTGCCTGTAAACGAAGGAGCGCTTCGGCCCGATGTGCGGCGACCAACTTTTCGAGCAATCGGCGGCCGCGTGCGGGTAGCACGCTGGGGGGGATCGACGGCAAGGTTTCGGACACAAATACATCGGCGTCCCGCACGTCGCCCAGCAACGCAAAAATGTATTTGGTGCCGACGATCAGGTTGCGCGTACCGGCCGTGGCCAATACCGGCGTGAAAGCATAGATGGTCGAGCGCAGACGCCGCAGTCCGACGCGCATCTGATGGATCGAGGCGGGAACGCCGGTATCTGCAAGTGCGGGGAGATTGGCCAGCGCATGGGCGAAATTGTGAGTCAGTATCCTGTAGACCGCCTCGGGGATGGGCATTTCGGACTCGACGCGCAGGCGTTTTTGGAAAACGGGGACGGCCTCGCCGCCCAGCCACAGGCGGTAGCCGCGCGTTGCCTTACCTTCAACCGCGATTGCGCAGGGGCTACGGTCTAGAAATTCGATGCAGGCGGTTGCGAGCGCGGAGGATTTACCGTCCCTTAACTCATGCTCGACCTCCGAAATTTCCCGCGAGCGTCCCGCAGCCAGGATATGACCCTCGTCGAAGACGGACTCGACAAGTCCGGTTTTGTGTTCCCGGCGCACCCTTAGGCGATTGAGCCGCGTTTCGAAGACGGGGCGGAGCGGGCCAAGGGTTGCCGGTTCAATTGCGCAGGCCGGTATGTGGGCGGCGAGATGATCCATCGATGGATCGAAGGATGCGACCGGTGTTTCGTCCTCTTGCCGGACCCAGGTCGATCCGGCCGTGTCCGATGATTTGATCATCTGGACGAAACGATTCTCGATGCGGCGAACGCGAAGCTCGATTCCGGCAGATTGCAACGCGCGCACGTCGGTGTCGAAATAGATGGTCTCGCAGGATTCCGACTTCGATCCGGCGGTAGCGAACCATGCCGCTACGTTCGCCCGCGAGGACGGCTGCACAGAAAACCGGATCTCGTGTTCTTTCATCGCCGCACATCCTCCGATGCCATCAGACTTAGCAAGATTCGGTCTGCGGGCAAAAAATCCCTACCCGATCAGCATGTTGCCGTCAGACTAAGGATTTATTAAGGCTGGAAAGCGTTCGTTTATTCTGCGTCCGGCTGGTTCTCGGGGGCTGCCTTGATGAAAGCCGGATGCTTGAGGCACGCCTGCTCGATACGCAGCACGGTCGGAAAGCGGTCGTAATTGACCTTGAAGGTGCGTCCATTGGCGAGTTGTGGGACCAGGCAGCAATCGGCCATGGTCGGTGTGTCGCCATGGCTGAATGTCCCGGTCTGCGGATTGCCGGCGACCAATGCCTCGTAGGCTTCGAGTCCGAACAAGATCCAGCGTTCGACGAACAGCCGCATCCCCTCGGGACCGGCCTTGAGATCGTCGCGGACGTAATTGCGCACGCGCAAATTGTTGATGGGGTGGATATCGCAGGCGATGATATTGGCCAAGGCGCGTACGCGCGCCCGCCCGGCCGCATCTTTGGGCAACAGTGGCGGATTGGGTCGCGTCTCCTCGATATATTCCATGATCGACATCGACTGGGTGATAGGAACGCCGCCGTCGATCAAGGTTGGGACGAGCTTCTGTGGGTTCAGCGCCGCGTAGTCGGGCTTGAACTGCTCGCCGCCGTCGCGCGTCAGATGCACGAAGGACTGTTCATAATCGAGACCCTTGAGATTGAGGGCGATCCGCGTGCGATAGGCCGCGCCCGAGCGGAAATAGTCGTAAAGCTTCATACTGCCTCCTAGATTTCGTCCGACCCTAATCGAGCGCCGGAGCCGCCGCAAGGAACCGCGCCGTTTGGCCGCGTTTAGCGAGTGGCCTTGTCGATCTTGGCGGCAAGAATGAAATCGTTCTCGTGCAAGCCATCGATCTTGTGCGTGAAGGTTTTGATCGTGCAATAACCCCAGCCGAATTCGATGTCCGGATGATGGCCCTCGGTTTCGGCGATCGCGCCGACCTTGTCGACGAAGGCAAGCGAGCCCTTGAAGTCCGCGAAATTGTAGGTGCGGCTGATGTGATGGGCGGCCGGTGCCAAATCCCATCCCGGCGTCCGTTCGGCGAGGCTCTTCGCCTGGTCTTCGGTCAGCGGAGGAATGCCGCCGCGGCACGGTACGCAGGTTTTTGCGGTCAGATCTTCGGCCATGGCATCCTCCAAAGGCTTCGCGGTGTCTTGTGGTTCATATCCCATCATATAAGTTTGCCCAGTTCAAAACTTTAGCCCTATTGCAGAACCGGAGCCGTTGCCATGAGCGAAGCCTATATTTGTGATGCCGTCCGCACCCCCATCGGCCGTTACGCGGGCGCGTTGTCGCAGGTTCGCGCCGACGATCTCGCGACCGTGCCGCTGAAGGCGCTGATGGAGCGCAATCCGAATGTCGATTGGGGACAAATCGATGACGTCATCTTCGGGTGTGTCAATCAGGCTGGCGAGGACAATCGCAACGTGGCGCGCATGGCGTTGCTGTTGGCGGGCCTGCCCGAACGCGTTTCGGGTGTCACCGTCAACCGGCTGTGCGCCTCCGGGCTGCATGCCGTGGGGGCCGCTGCCCAAGCCATCAAATCGGGCGAGGCTGACCTGATGATCGCAGGCGGTGTCGAGAATATGTCGCGCGCTCCTTTCGTGATGCCGAAAGCGGATACCGCTTTCGATCGCAATCCGCAAATTTTTGACACAACCATCGGTTGGCGTTTCGTGAATCCCAAGATGGAAAAGCAATACGGCGTCGAGCCCATGGGAGAAACGGCCGAGAATGTCGCGCGCGACTATCAGATATCGCGCACCGATCAGGATGAGTTCGCCGCGCGCAGCCAGGAGAAGGCCGTCGCGGCGCAAAGGGACGGGCGGCTTGGCCGTGAGATCGTTCCCGTCATCATCCCGGGCCGCAAGGGTGAGGAGACGATCGTTTCGCTCGACGAACATCCGCGCGCCGGCACGACGGCCGAATCGCTCGCCAAATTGAAGCCGGCCTTCCGTGAGGGCGGCAGTGTCACGGCCGGAAATTCGTCCGGCGTCAACGATGGCGCTTGTGCATTGATCGTTGCATCCGAGGCGGGCGTGAAGGCGCATGGATTGACCCCGCGTGCGCGCATTCTCGGGATGGCGGCGGCAGGTGTGGCGCCTCGGGTGATGGGCATTGGCCCGGTCCCGGCGACGCGCAAACTGCTCGAACGGCTGAAGCTAAGCATGGACGATCTCGATCTGATCGAGCTCAACGAAGCCTTTGCCGCGCAAGGCTTGGCGGTGTTGCGCGAATTGGGGGTGAAGGATGACGATCCGCGCGTGAACCCATTGGGCGGCGCCATTGCGCTCGGCCATCCGCTCGGCTGTTCGGGGGCGCGGCTCGCTACCACGGCGACCTATCAGTTGGCGGCAAGCGGCGGCAAGCGCGCCTTGTTCACCATGTGCGTTGGGGTGGGCCAAGGCGTGGCCGCGATCGTCGAGCGGGTTTAGAAACGAACCTCATCCTGCAGACCTTTGCACGAATCGTGATTGCGACTCTGCCGTCATTCCGGCCGAGCGAAGCGAGAGCCGGAGTCTAGTCTTTTCAAGCGTCTCCTGGATTCGGGCCTTCGCGGGAATGACGGCTTTTGGGTTCGTGCAAAGGTCTCCATTCTGAGCCGGTCGAAAGATGGTGAACGGCTGTCGTATTCACGCGTACCAGCACGCGATAACGGCGCGATCAGGCTCAACATGAGACTTTCTCGTTTCTACCTTCTTGACGCTTTGTGGGAATTACCCCAAGGTTCGCGGCGATGACAGCACACTACGCCATCATCGGGTCCGGCCCGTCTGGCATGTACGCGGCAGACGCGTTGCTTGAGGGCGTTCCCGGGTGTCATGTCGATGTATTCGACCGGCTTCCCGTTCCCTTCGGCCTGATTCGCTACGGCGTTGCCCCCGATCACTACAAAACTAAAAACACCGCTCGGCAATTCGCCCGCACGCTCGATCTGCCCACCGTCCGTTTCTTCGGCAATGTCGAAGTGGGACGCGATATTAGCCTGGACGAACTCAAGACATTCTATGACGGGGTCGTGCTCGCGATCGGCGCCTATAACGATCGCCCGTTGGGCATACCGGGCGAAGACCTGCCGGGCGTCTACGGCGCCTGCGCCTTCGTCGGTTGGTACAACGGCCACCCCGATTATCGCGATCTGGCCCCCCTGCTCGACAAGGACGCGGTCGCGGTGGTCGGCGTCGGCAATGTGGCGCTCGACGTTTGCCGCGTGCTTGCGAAGACCGTGGCCGAGATGGACGAATCCGACATTGCCGCCCATGCGCTGGACGCCATTCAACAAGCGCCGCTCAAGCGGCTTCATATGTTCGGTCGGCGCGGTCCCATCGAAGCGGGCTTCACGCCGAAAGAACTGGGCGAGCTGCGTGAACTCGAACGCGCCGTCGCAATCATCGATCCGGCGCAATTGCCCGATCAGGTCGATGGCGAGTTCGAAGGGCGCGAAAAGGGCGTGAAAGAAAAAAATCTTTCCATCTTCAAGGAACTCGCCGCGCACAAAGCCGGAATCAAACCGATCTCGCTGAAAATCGAATTCTATGCGGCACCCAAGGAAATCTTCGGCAAGGATCGCGTCGAAGGGATTCGGATGGAACGCACTCGTGTCGAAAACGGCCGCGCGATTGCGACCGGTGAGACCTTCGACGTTGCGTGCGGCGCGGTCGTCAAGGCAATAGGATATTTCTCGAAGGCGCCCTACGGTGTGCCGATGAACGGCGGCACGATCGCCAATGTCGCCGGGCATGTGGAGGACAACCTCTGGGTCGTCGGCTGGTCGAAACGCGGCCCCTCCGGCACTATCCCCACCAATGGTCCTGAATCGCGCGACGTGATGCGGAAAATGATCGCGGAGCACGACAATGGCGGAAAGCCCGGCGGCGAGGCTGCCGATCTTCTGTTGCGCACGCGCGGCGTGCGTGTGGTGGACTATCCGGATTACAAAAAAATCGTCGCCGCCGAAGTGGCGCGCGCGACGGGCGGCCATCCTCAAGAGAAATTCACCCGCATCGACGAGATGCTGGCCGTTCTCGGGTAAACCCTTTCATGGCACGACAAGCGCAGTTGGAGTCCTGGTGGCGCCAGGCGAGCGATTTGTTGGCGTCGGGCTCACCGGTGCGGGCGCTGCCGCTGTTAAAGAAACTCGCCGCTGCAATGCCGAACGATCCGGCGGTCCATTACAATTTGGGCGCCTGTCTGATCGAGATCGGCAGGCCGGGTGAGGCCTATCCTCATCTTAAACACGCCTTGACCAAAGGGTACGCGGACTCGGCGATCGATTCGTTGTTCGCGCGTGTCGCCGCCTGGTTCTATTCTCTGCGCCGATTTGACGAAGCAATCGGCGTCTTGCGTGATGTTCTCTCGCGTCATCCCGACAATACGCAGTTGTCGATCCGGCTGGGCGACTTGCTGCGTGAAGTCGGGCGCTTCGGCGAAGCGTTCGTACTGTTCGATCGGTCCCTTGCGAGGCGGATCGGATTGGCGGGGCGAGACTCGGCCTATCTGCTCAATGCCCTTGGCGCGACCCATCAGAATATCGGGGCCCTTGCGGAGGCGCGCGATGCTTATGGGCGCGCGCTGGCGGCTGATCCTTCGTTGATCGTGACCCATAAAAGCATACGGAATCTCTTGCTCAATATGCCGCGGCTCGGATCGGAAGAGCTGTTCGCGTCCTATTGCGACTCGGCCCGGTCATTCCGACAGTCCGCAGCACCTCGGGATCGGTTCGCTATGATCGACCGCACGCCTGGGCGGCGGCTGCGGATCGGTTACGTTTCGTCCGATTTTCGTATGCACGTCGTAGGGCTCAATCTTCTGCCCCTCGTCGAAAACCACGACCGAGATGCCGTCGATATTTTCTTCTATTCCGATGCTGGAGAGGAAGATCAGGTCACGCAAAGGTTCAAGGCAGTAGCCGCAGGGTGGCGTCCGGTCGCTGGACTCGATGATGCGAGCGTCGCGCGCGCGATCTTAACCGATAGCATCGATGTTGCCGTTTTTCTCGCCGGAACCTTCGATGCGAATCGTGTCTGCCTGGCGGCCTATCGCGTGGCGCCGGTTCAGGTCAGCTTTCACGACTGCGCGACTTCCGGTCTCGACGAAATGGATTATTTTCTGAGCGATCATCTTCTGACACCGCAAAATACGTCCGAGCGTTTCACCGAAGAAATTTATTGCCTACCGGTTTTTTATCAATATCTGCGACTCGATGCGCCGAAACGCAGCGCGCCGCCACCGGTCATGAAAGCCGGATCCATTACCTTCGCGAGCTTCAACAAGCCCGAAAAAATCAACGATAGAGTGATCGCCCTATGGGCCCGGATTCTGTCG
Source organism: Caenispirillum bisanense (assembly GCA_945877815.1). Lineage (GTDB taxonomy): Bacteria > Pseudomonadota > Alphaproteobacteria > Rhodospirillales > UBA2165 > CANIGJ01. The sequence continues at coordinate 5,082 of CAMDWJ010000005.1, read as the reverse complement.
GCGGTGCCGGGAAGCCGATTGCTTATGAAATATTTCGATTTCTATCGCGGTCCGGAGGCGCAAACGCGGATCGCGGCGCTGTTCGCGGAGCGCAATATCGGACGCGATCGTCTCGAATTCCGCTCAGGCCATGATGCTCGCGGTAATCATCTTGCGCTCTACGATCACGTCGATGTCGCGCTCGATACTTTTCCCTTCACTGGCGCGACTACCACTTTCGAGGCGCTGAACGCGGGTGTTCCGGTAGTGAGCTTGTGGGGAGATCGCTATGTTGCCCGCTATGCCGGTGCAATCCTGTGCCACGCTGGATTTCCGGAATTCGCCTGCGTTGACGAGGAAATCTATTTCGAAACGGCCTGTGCCCTGGCGAACGATCCGGCACGGCTCTCCGAACTGCGCAGTATTTTGCCTGAGCGAATCGCTTCGTCGCCGCTCTGCGATGGTTCGGCATATGCCCGCAGTGTCGAGGCGGCCTACCGCGAGATGTGGGTGCGTTTTTGCGCAGCCGAATCGTAGGGTTTCTGCATCACCAGCGAGAGCCATCCTTCGCGATGGATGCGCCGGATCAGCCGCAGGCCGTGGGTGCGGTGTTTTGACGCAACCCAGGTTCCTTGTTCGGGCAATAGTCCCGATAGGATCGCAATCCCGCCCGGTTTGAGCGCGCGGACGAGATCGGCGGCCATGCCCGTCAAGGGCTTGGCCAGGATATTGGCGAATATCAGCGCGTAGGTCTGCCCGTATAGAATTGGATGCCGATAGCCGCGCGCCACCACGGCGTGAACCGACGGTCCTGCATCATTGAGTTGGGCATTGGCTATAACGCCTTCGACGGCTCGTGGATCGATATCGGTGCCGAGTACCGGACGATGCAGCGTCTTGATCGCGGCGAGTCCTAAAATCCCGGATCCGCACCCCATATCGAGGATCGGACCGGGGCGAAGTCTGTGCAATCCTTCGAGACCGGCAAGGCAGCCTTGCGTCGAACCGTGCCGCCCCGAACCGAAGGCGCCGGCCGCTGGGATGCGCAAGCCGACGGATCCTGCCGGCACCGTTCCCTGCCAATCCGGCACGTAGATGAAAAATCGTCCTTCGCGGATCGGTGGGAAAGCTTCACGGTTTTCTCTGAGCCAATCTCGCCCGGGCACGTGTTCGATTTGCAGGGTCGGGATCGGTTGGTTGCCGGCGCGGGCGGCTTCCGCGATGGCGAGCGTGAGTGCATCGGCGTCGGGCCGGGTTTCCGAGAACCCAACCACGATCGAGGTTGGATCGTCCTCATCCGCCGTCCAGGTCACCGAGGTGAGCCACGGTTCGATCGCATCCGCGAATGAAGCGGCCGCGATGGTCGCGACGTCGAGCCGTATCTTGTAGAGGTTTTGGTTCATTGTATGATGAAATGATCAACAGTATCTGAGGTGCTCAAGGGGTTTTCTACACTATGTCAGAGATCGTTCTCGGCTTTGCAACGTCGCACGGACCTTTGATTGGGACGCCGCCCGATGTGTGGCTGATCGCGCCGCCCAAGTCGCTGGATGCCAAGTTCTATACCTATCGCAATCAACGCTATAGCTACAACGAAATGTTGGCCTTGCGCCGCGCCGAAAAGCTCGTGCGGTTATGCACCGAGGAGGTGAAGGCCGAGCGTCACGAAAGAGTGCAGAAAAGCATGAACGATCTTGCGGCAATTCTAGACGACATCAAGCCCGACGTCGTCGTCATGACGGGCGACGATCAACGCGAATGGTTCGCCGCCGATCGCCAGCCGACCTTCGCGGTAGCTGCCTGCAAGGAAATCATCAATATCGCGCTCGATGCGCCCAAGATCAAAGAATTGCGCCCGTGGCGGCACATCCCGGCCGAGCTAATCTACAAGGACAAAGTCGACACGTCCTATGAGGTCGAAACCGATCTCGCCCAGCATATCGTGCAGCAATCGCGGGAAGACGGATTCGACATCATGGTGTGCAATGAGCAGCCAAGCTCGTCGGAGGGCAAAATCCTCGGCCATGCCTTCGGTTTCATCATGCGGCGTATCCTGGCCGACCGCAATGTTCCGATCGTACCGTTTCCGATCAATGCCATGTATGCGCCAAACACGCCGACGCCGCGCCGCTGCTACGAATTCGGCGCCATGCTCGGACGCTCCATCCAATCGTGGAAATCCGACAAAAAGGTCGCGATCTGTGGTTCAGGCGGAATGAGCCATTTCATTTGCGACGAGGATTGGGACAAGCGCCTGATGGATGAGGTCGCCACAAACGACGTGAACGGCCTGTGTGGCGAGAACGACGCGAATTTCGGTTCGGGCAATGCCGAGGTGAAGAATTGGATCATCGTGGCCGCCGCCATGGCGCAAACGACGCGGAAGGTTGCCTATCGCGCCTATACGCCCTGCTACACGCTTGAAGCAGGCGTCGGGCAGGGCATGGGAGTCATGACCTGGCAGTAAGCGGCTCAAACATCCGCTCCTCGATAAACGGCAGGGAGAAACCAATGATGGGGTTGAAATGGACAGGGATCGCTGCCGCCGCGATTGCCGCCGTGCTGGCGGCAGCGCCGGCCGAGGCGCAAAAATCCAAAGATACACTTTGCTTCACGTTTCAGCGCGATACCAAGGCGCTCGATTCGATTCTCGATGCGGGAATCCACACCGCATTCACCCAACCGGCGGTCTTCGACACCTTGATGACCTATAACGAGCGCACGCAATCGTTCGAGCCCGGACTCGCCAAGTCGTGGACACGGGTGTCCTCGACCGTCACCGAATTCGAACTGCGCGACGATGTGAAATGGCACGACGGCCAACCTTTCGGCGCGGACGACGTGGTCTATACGCTTGGCTGGGTCACTGACGAAAACAGCAAGATCCGTTTCCGCACCAATTGGGAATGGTTGAGGGTGCCGAGAAGATCGGTCCGCACAAGGTACGCGTCATTTCCAAACGGCCGACGCCGTTCGATTTCGTGACCCTCGGGCAGAATACTCCGATCATGCCCAACCATGCGCATGGACCGCTCGCCAACAAGATCGATTTCGGCGCGAAATCGGTCGGTACCGGTCCCTATAGATTGGCGGTCCAGGACATCAACAAGGAAGTCGTGCTCGAACGCAACGAAACCTACAAACATGGCGGCGATTGGAAGAGTGCTGGCAAGATCAGGCGAATCAATATCGCGCTCGTGCCAGATTACGGCACCCAGGTTTCGCACATGCTCGCAGGCAATTACGACATGCTGCATTCGATACCGTGGCCGGAAGCGGCCGGCTTCGAGGGTCGTCCCGGTTATCGCGTCGAAGCCTATCCTTCCTACAGCTACGTCTATCTGATGTTCGATGCGACCGGGCGGTCGGGCGTGAAGCCGATCCAGGATCCGAAGGTCCGCGAAGCCCTGATGATGGCGATCAATGTCGATGACATCTACAAGATCATCGGCGGGGATACGAAGCTAGCGATGCCGGAGCATATTTGCTGGAAAAAGCAGGCGGGCTGCGACTATACCAAGCTCGCGCCGAAGTTCGATATCGAAGGCGCCAAGAAATTGCTGGCGCAAGCGGGTTATCCGAACGGCTTCGAGCTTGAAGTCTATTCGGCCGACGGATTGTTCCGCGGCGTCAACGAGGCCGTCACCGGCATGTTCCGCAAGATCGGCGTCACCGCGACCAGCCGGGCGATCAATCGCGCAGCGCTGGAAAAGCAGGCACGCGACGGCAAGGTTCCGCTGTTCGCTACGATCTGGAGCGGCGGCGGCGTGCCCGATGTCTATTCGACGATGGGATTTTTCTTCGATGGCGGCGAACCGGCGAGCTATATCGGCCATCCGGAATTGAAGGTCCTGGCCGAGAAAAGCGACGGCGAAATGGATCCGGCCAAGCGCAAGGATCTCGTGCGTCAGGTCATGGACGGCTTGATGCAGGATTACACGCTGCGTGCTCTGGTGCCGAACCCCAACATCTATGTGCTGACCCCGGATGTCGAAATCACACAGACGGGCATGATCGCGGGCGCCATCCTGCCCTGGGGCATTGCCTGGAAGAAATAGCGGTGTTCTTCGCACGAACAAAAAGGGCCGCACCTGAGGGGTGCGGCCCTTCGCGTTTGGTAAGGTCGGCCGATTACATCATGCCGCCCATGCCACCCATTCCGCCCATATCGGGCATCGCGGGGGCGCCGCCTTCAGCCTTCGGCTTTTCGGCGATCATGGCCTCGGTGGTGATCAGGAGGCCGGCGACGGAGGCGGCATCCTGGAGCGCAGTGCGCACCACTTTTGTCGGATCGATGATGCCGGCCTTGATGAGATCGCAATAGACCTCGTTCTGGGCATCGTAGCCCCAGTTGGTGTCGTTGCTCTCGAGCAGCTTGCCCGCGACAACGGCGCCGTCCTGGCCGGCATTCTCGGCGATCTGGCGCACCGGCGCCTGAAGGGCGCGGCGCACGATCTCGATACCGACCTTCTGATCGTCGTTCTGGGTCTTCAACTTCTCGAGCGCCTTGATCGCGTGCAGGAGGGCAACGCCACCACCGGGGACGACTCCTTCCTGAACCGCCGCACGGGTCGAATTCAAAGCATCGTCAACGCGATCCTTGCGTTCCTTCACTTCGACTTCGGTGGCACCGCCGATCTTCAGCACCGCAACGCCGCCCGCCAGCTTCGCCAGGCGTTCCTGCAGCTTCTCCTTGTCGTAGTCCGAGGTGGTTTCCTCGATCTGCGCGCGGATCTGGGCGCAACGGCCTTGGATGTCGGCCTTCTTGCCGACGCCCTCGACGATCGTTGTGTTTTCCTTGTCGATCGAGACCCGCTTGGCGCGGCCGAGCATGTCGAGCGCCACGTTCTCGAGCTTGATGCCGAGGTCTTCGCTGATCAGCTGACCGGCGGTCAGGATCGCGATGTCTTCCAGCATCGCCTTGCGGCGATCGCCGAAGCCCGGTGCCTTCACAGCCGCGACCTTTAGGCCGCCACGCAGCTTGTTCACCACCAGCGTCGCCAAGGCCTCGCCTTCGATGTCTTCGGCGATGATCAACAGCGGACGGCCCGACTGCACAACCGCCTCAAGCACCGGCAGCATCGGCTGAAGGCTCGATAGCTT